>CAZFZX010000270.1:0-2229 GCA_964523765.1 uncultured Enterobacteriaceae bacterium | reverse complement strand
TCTGTATCCGTTTGCCTACCGACCAGATCGATGACTTATTCAGAAGTTCCCTAAATTTAACCTTATAGCTCCCGGGCGGGAGCTACTGTCGCAATGCGCGCGCATTGCGCGTCTATGATACGACATTGAGTCCAATATGAATCGAAACATGAATATCTTACTTGTCGAAGACGATTTCGATGTCGCACAGAACGTCTGCGAATACTTCGAAGCGGCCGGCCACAGGGTCGAATGGGCACCAGACGGCTTGATCGGCCTCGAACGCGGCACCAGCGAAAAGCGCGATGTCATCATTCTAGATATTTCCTTGCCGCGCTTGTCCGGTATCGAGTTGTGCCGCCGTTTCCGTGAACTCGGTTTCACCAACGTACCGATCCTAATGCTCACCGCGCGCAGCGACCTGCCGGACAAGGTCCAGGCGTTTCAATGCGGCGCCGACGATTATGTCGTCAAGCCATTTGCGTTGGAAGAACTCGCGGGACGGATCGGAGCGCTGGTCCGGCGCGCCAACGGTTTCGAATCGTCGTCGGTACTGCGGGTGGCCGATCTAGAATTCGATATTGCGACGCAATCGGTCAAGCGCGCTGACAGTCTATTGCGGATCACCGCGACCGGCCGCAAGATCCCCGAAGCTCTGATGCGGAACTCGAACCGCGTCGTGTCGCGCGCCGAAATTGAACACCTTGTCTGGGGCGACGACCCGCCGCAGTCCGACTCTTTGAAGATCCATATCCACGCGTTGCGCGAGGCGATCGACAAGCCCTTCGAGGTCGCACTCATTACGACGGTCCGGGGAGCAGGCTACAGGATAGCGAACGACCATGACACGAATTAAGAGCATCAGGCGCCGTCTCGTATTGGCGGCCTTCACGCTGGCGACGATCGTTGCCGGGATATTCGGGGGCGGATTGTATCTGGCTTTCGATACCGCCGAGGACAAATTGTTCGACGATCACATCATCGCCGATGTCAATGCGTTCGTTCTCGCCTACGAGCGCGACCCGGGGATCGTCGAGTTGCCGCGGCAGAATTTTTTGGTATTCATCGCCGAAGGCAACGACACCGCGACGTTGCCGGAATATCTTCATGGTCTGTCAGCGGACGAAGACGAAGTGCTCCTGGACGGCAAAGAATATGAGCTGCAAATGCGTAGGAGCGGGACCGAGACGCTGTACTTCATGTTCGACGAAAGCGAATTCGAAGAATTCGAGAACGCCCTGATGATCGCGATGTTCACGATTATTTTCATTGTCCTCGCCGGCTCGACATGGGGCGGCCACGCTATCGCGGACCGTATCATTCAACCGCTCACTGATCTGTCGCGACGGGTCGAGGAAATGGGACCTGGCGATGGAAATGTCATCGAACTCGATGCCGATCCGGACGACGAAATTTCGAACCTCGCACGCGCCATCGACGGCTATCACAGTCGTATTACCGAGCTAATGCGGCGCGAGCACGAGTTTTCTGCCGATGTGAGTCACGAGCTTCGTACCCCGATCACCGCCGTGCAGGGCGCCACCGAACTGCTTTCGCAGCGCCTCGGTTCAGAGTCGGAAATGAGTGAACTGATCGCCCGCATCAAGCGCGGGTGTTTCCATATGACCACGTTAACCGAGGCCTTGCTCTACCTGGCGCGTGATCCGGAGAGCTTCAAGGACATGGTCGAACCGGTCAGCGTCAAACGCGTGATCGACGCGCAGATCGCCGCCGTTCAGGACGTCGTCGAAAAGAAGGGGATCACGGTAAACGTGGAGGAGGCCGGTGATGCTACGATTAATACCATTCCGGCGGTGATGGAGATCGTTATCGGCAACATCCTCAAGAATGCCGTCAAATATACCAATCAAGAGGTCATCAATATTTTTGTCGAAAATGATGAAGTCGTGATCCAGGATTACGGTCCCGGAATCGATCGATCGGTTCAAGCGACTTTGTTCGACCGGTTCAACCGCGGCCAGAACCGCAACCCAGACGGCAGCGGGATCGGGCTCGCCTTGGTCAGGCGTTTTTGTGAGCAATACGGCTGGGGGATCGACTTCCGTTCGGATCAAGACACCGGTACCCGCGTCGCCGTCGCTTTCTGAGCCGTGTTCACCCTCATCGGGCGAACGCCCACCCTAAGAGTCGCCGCTTCTCTATGAAGCATTCATCGCTTTCAACCGATTGGCACGAGCGCCGCGAGCGCCTCGTGCAGTACCCGGGCTAGCCCGCATATTGCATGAGTGT
>CAZFZX010000269.1:0-2295 GCA_964523765.1 uncultured Enterobacteriaceae bacterium | reverse complement strand
TAGATGATAGAGTTATTCCGCATGATTGGCTAACGCATAGAGGAAGTAGCAATGACAGTTGCAGTCAACGGTATCGCGCACATTCAGTTAACGGTAAGCGACCCGGACAGGTGCATTCCTTTTTGGGAGAGTTTGTGTCATTTCCTGGAAATGCAGACGCTGTTGCGCAACGAAGACTCTGTTTACTGCATTGGAAGCCGTACGGGTATTCTGGTTCGAGGCGCTCCCGCGGAAAAACGAGGGGCGCAATTCGACCAAGATACGGCGGGTTTGCACCACATCTGTTTTAGAGCGCGCAGCGCGGAGGATGTCGACGCCATCGCCCGTTTTGTCACGGAAGATTTACAGGCTAAGGTAGTACAACCGGCGGCGGATCGTTCCCAATTCGCTCCCGGCTACTATTCGTTAGTATTCGAAGATCCCGATGGTATCCGTGTCGAGTTCAATTTCGTTCCCGGCAAGGGTCACTTCGGCGAGGCCGGCCGGCTCGGGCCGGACGGGCAGGGGCCCGCAGATTCTTACGGAAGCGACGGCTTGAATGATCGTTGAAATCGGCGTGCGCCTTGGCCGGCCTATACGGCGGCCCGCTCGCCGAATTGCGCGGTCCACTCCAGCACCCACGTTCGGAAATCCAGATCGGTCAACGGGCGGCTGTAGAAATAGCCTTGTGCGTAATCGCAGCGCTGCGCGCTGAGTAATTTGAGTTGGGTTTCCAGTTCGACGCCCTCGGCGACGACCGATAGCTTCAGGCCGCGCGCGAGAGCGACTACGGCGTTGACGATCGAGGCGTCATCATTGTCTTTCTCCATCTCGCGGACGAAGGATTGGTCGACCTTGAGCCCGGTAATCGGCAGTTTCTTGAGGTAACTCAGAGACGAGTAACCGGTGCCGAAGTCATCGATCCATATTTCGAGCCCCATGCCTTTCAATTCGGACAACAACGGCACCGAGCGGTTGACGTCGTGCATCAGCAGGCTCTCGGTAATTTCGAGTTCGAGTTTGGTCGGGGGCAGCCCGGTCGCGCTCAATGTATCGGCGACCACGCGGTCCAGCGCTGGCGCCGCGAACTGTGCGGCGCTGATGTTGACGGCGACCGCGAGCGCCGGCAGATCCGTCATCGACCACGCCGCCGCCTTGGCACAGGCGTCGCGCAGGATCCATTCGCCAAGGGGTACGATGAGTCCGGTTTCCTCCGCTACCGGGATGAAGTCGACGGGCGAAATCACGCCGAGTTCAGGATGGTTCCACCGGACCAAGGCTTCGGCGCCAACGACCTGTCCGGTGGCTATGGCGATTTTCGGTTGAAAATACACTTCGAATTGATCCTGCTGGATAGCCTTACGGAGGTTGGTTTCCAGTGACAGACGCTCGAACGCACGTGCGTTCATCGACGAATCGAAGAATTGATAACGATTACGGCCGCCGGCCTTGGCATGATTCATCGCCGTGTCGGCGTTCTTGACGAGTTGCTCGGCGGTCGTTCCGTCCGACGGAAAAGCACTGATCCCGATGCTGGTGCTAACCACGACTTCTTCATTACCGACGGCGATCGGTACCGCTAGGGCCTCACGTATACGGCGGGCGACTACGGCGGATTCCTCGGCACTTTTGACCGCCGTCAGTACGATCATGAATTCGTCGCCGCCAAGCCGGGCGATCGTATCGTCGCCGGTCTGCTGATCGTATTCTTCGATGCTGACGATGTCGCACTTGCGGGTGGATTGGACCAACCGCTTCGCCACTTCGCGCAGCGCTTGGTCACCGACTCGCTGCCCGAGCGTATCGTTGATGCGCTTGAAGTTATCGAGGTCGAGTGACAGCAGGGACACCGTCGTACCGTTGCGTTTCGCGAGGGACAGCGCGCGCGTGAGTTCCTGTCTTACCATGACGCGGTTGGGCAGACCGGTAACGTCGTCGTAATAAGTGAGCTGGTATGCCTGCTGTTCGGCCTCTCGGCGTTCCGTTATATCCTGAACGGTACCGATCAGGCAGTGGCCGCTGCCATCGGTAGACGTCGTTGATACGGCCTCCTGGTGCACATAGGCGATCTGTTCGTCGTCGAGCTCGACCCGGTAGGTTAATTGAAAGCCGTGGCCGTGGCGTAACGCCTGATCGATCATGTGCAGGATTTCCGACCGGTCGTCGCGGTGGATGTTTTGAAAAAGGTCCGCGCCGGAGCGAAAGACCGACCCGCTCGCCACTTTGAACAACCGTTCGACCTCGGTCGAGCAAACTAGAGTTCCGTCGTCGCTGTGCCACTCCCAGTGTCCGAGCCGCGCCATCCGCTGGGCACGG
>CAZFZX010000268.1:0-2547 GCA_964523765.1 uncultured Enterobacteriaceae bacterium | reverse complement strand
TCAGATTCATCGAAAGCGAGGCCACGCATTGTCGAATGCAGTCCATCGGTACCGATGACGACGTCAAACTCCTCTTCTTTTCCGTCGGTGAATTCAACCTGCACGACGCCCGAGTCGTTCTTCGTTATTTTTTGAGCGCCGACGCTGAATCGATAGTCGGCCTGGTCTTTTGCATGGTCGTAAAGTACGTTTTCAAGCGCGTCGCGCGTGATCTGGACGAAATCGACGCCGCTAAGGAGGTAGGGATAATCGAGGTGCAGTAACGTGCTTCCCTTGGCGTCATGGTAACTGGAAGCATTAATATCGGAATCCTGCGCTTTTAAGTCGGTTAACAATCCCAGCTCGCCGGCAAAACGGTGGGCGGCGCCTGCCAGGCAGACAATAAATCCGCCGGCGGCCCTGATTTCGGGAGCTTTCTCGACGACAACCGGTCAAAAACCATGCTTCCCCAACCAGATCGCGCAAGTCAATCCGGCGACCCCCGCACCATGTATAAGAACGCGGCTGCTTTTATCCATACTTTTCTGCTTTTCCAGAATGATTATCGGGTTTCATACTATAACAGGCACTCGCGAACCGTTTTTATGCCAGCATGAGACAAGAAACTCGTTACCGATTTTTTAGCGGGGCGGGATCCAGAGCCGCCGGCCCGGACCGCATTTTCGTTGTGCCGCAACTAAGGGCGAGTACCGACCGCGCCGATCAGACGCTGCATCCAAGCGTGGGGAATTGACTGAGATCAAGTTAGCGGTCCATTGGTCGCTTAGCGTCCGGAAATATCGTTGACATCGCGCGGGAGGCCTCTGAATCGACCTTCCGGTGACCAATACAGGAGTCGGAATTATGCGATTTGGAATGCTTCATCTATTCGAGAATCCCATCGGCAAAACCGAGCACGACATCATCCACGAGCAGATGCAACTGATGCGGGCGGCCGAAGATTTGGACTTCGACTCCGTCTGGCCCGCCGAACATCATTTTACGGAATACGGTTACTGTGCGTCGCCGGCATTGAGCCTCGCGGCTATTGCCAACGAAACCAAACGTATCCGTTTCGGCACGGGCGTGGTGGTGCTACCGCTCAACCATCCATTGCGGATCGCGGAGGATTTCGCTTTTCTCGATCACTTGAGTAACGGGCGGATCGACTTCGGTGTCGGCCGGGGTTATCAACCGCTCGAGTTTTCTCGCTACGGCGTCGACCAGACCACTACGCGAGCACAATTTCACGAGGGCATGGAGGTCATCCGACAGGCCTGGGCCGACGGCCGGGTGAATTTCAAGGGTGAACATTTCACTTTTGAAGATGTACCGGTCCGCCCGAAACCCATGCAGAACCCGATCCCCACCTGGATGGCCGCGCTTTCCGCCGAGAGTTTCGAGCTGGTTGGCCGTTACGGGTTCAATCTGCTCTACGGCGCCGTATTCGGGCTTTCTCCGGAAAACGCGATGAAAAGACGCGTCGACTACCATCGCGGGCTGGCTGCCGGCGGCCATTCTCCCGACGGGAAATCGGCCGGTTGCCTGATGATGGTTTATGTCGCCGAAACAATGGAAAAGGCGCGCAAGGAATTCCGTGAAGCGGTTCTGTGGTATTACCACACGATCGCGAAATACGTGGCACCGGACAAGGGCGTGCAGGCGGTCAAGGGTTATGAGATGTATACCGACTTTCGCGACCTCGCCTCCGAGGTCGATTGGGAAACATTGGTTGAGAACGACGCGGTGATCTGCGGCGATCCCGACTACGTCGGAGAGAAACTCAGGGATTATCAGCAGATCTACGGCTTCACCGAAGTGTTGTGCTGGACACGGCTCGGCGGGCTCGACCATCGGAAAGTACTGCGGAGTATGGAACTGATGCGCGACAAAGTCATACCGCACTTGCGCGATGCGGAGCCACCACCACCACCCGCTATCGAACCGCTGGAGGCTGCTTCTTGAAGGAAGGCCCGTCGAAAAGGATCCGGTGACACACCGGCGTAAGGGGTAAGCACGACTGGCGAATCAACGGTCGTGACCGCCAATATTGCGGATCGGTTGAGGGCCGTTTCGGCTCGTGAGCTGCGCGGGTTACTGTTTACGCCGTAACTTGGGGATCAACATCGGTACGGTTTTCTTGTATTCGCGATACCGATCGCCAAAGTGCGCTATGAGGTCCCGTTCTTCGAGCAGCGCCCCGATCACGATATAAGCGGTCGTGCCAACGGCGAACAAAAGGTGCGCGACGGTCATGATCGGCGTCGCCCAAAAGGCGACCGCGAAACCAAAATAGAGCGGATGACGCACGCGCTTGTATAACAACGGCGTACGGACTCTCGGGGCCGCTGTCCATCGATTTCGGGACGCCGAAATTACCGACGAAACCGACAGCATAAAGAAACGTCCCCAAGAACATTAGATAGCAAGCGGCACCGTAGATGAAATAGATTATTCGCATTGTGCTCCTCCCGGATTTACCGTCTACCTTTGAGTCACTGAAATTGTAGGAAACGAGGACTCTCGAGACCGCTCCTGCGGTCGCGGATCAAAGTTCACTCATTTAGC
>CAZFZX010000267.1:0-2579 GCA_964523765.1 uncultured Enterobacteriaceae bacterium | reverse complement strand
ATAGTTGAAGCCCGGATCACCCGTAGCGCCATCAATCGTTCCTTTGCCGGTGAGGCCTTATTCATTGCGAGCGTCAACGGATCGGTGTTAGCGAAAATTCGATTGGCTTCGACGATGCGCAGACCATGCTCGGCTGCCCGCACAATATCGCCGTCCGGGTCGCCGGCAGCCCCCGTAAGAACGTCCGTGGTGGGCGGGTACTCTGCGGCCATATGGGCCAATGCGAAAAGAATCGCGATCCGTATGCGGCGATTCGACTCGGCCTCGAACGCGGCCGCGAGGATTTCGAGCGTCGAGAAGGGCAGGAGCCGACCCTTTGCTATCTCGGTGAAGGCGTCGGCCAGGTATTCGCGCTCGCCGGGGCGCACGGGATCGAGAAACAAGCTATTCATGAGCGCAACCACCGTGTTCGGTAATGGTTGGGCGGCGCCGATCTGTCCCAGGGTCGTCGCCGCGCGTGGATACAGCCACGCCAAATGCTTTTCGCTGAAGATACCAGCGATACGCCCGATGACCTGGTCCGAGTATCGATTGTTGGCGGCCGATTGCCCTACCGCGACAATGACCGCCGACAACGAAGCGTCGTCCTCCTCGGACAATACCAGGGTACTCAATGCGCTAATTGCGCGCGCGGTTAACGGCTGATAGGAGCCGCGCTGGCCGAGGGCAGTCGCCGCAGCGTTGCGCACGCCGGCCGACTCGTCGGTTTGCAGTCGCGCGACCAATTCATGGATCAATTCCGCGTCGACGAAACGCGTCGAGGCGACATCTTTCGTTGCCGCGATACGGATCGCCGGCTCTTCGCTGTTAAGACGACGCTGCAACACCGTGTCGCTATACCAGACGTACCGGTAAAGCGGTACCAAGGCCTCAGTCCACAACAGCACCAGGAGATACAACGCAACAGGCGCCAGGATGATGGCCAGCATCGGCGTGCGACGAAGCATAGCGGTCCCCGTCTTGATTCTGGTCCACAGTGGGTTAACTAACCCTACCCATTGTGCCGCTTTGACACGCTCGCCGCGAGGCCGGGTGCCTCTCTAGCGGCAGATCGCGGGAAATTTCAGCAACAGGTCAAGTGATGGTGTCGCCTGGGAAAGCCCCGCCTAAGCGGCTACCAAAACAAGACAAACGAGGGTCAACCCTCATCGTTCGCTATCTCGTGGTAAATCGCGAATACGCAATTTCCGCCGCCCACCTTCGCTCGCTTCAAGGCACGTTCGGCGACTTCTATGAGTTGATACGGCCCGCCTCCTTCAGCGGGTACCAGCGTAGTTACGCCGAAGCTCGCGGTCACAACATGCCCGACTTCCGCACCACCGTGCAGAATCGTTTGATCGTAGACCGCCTGACGGATCGATTCCGCAATTTCGAGTGCCGCCTGCTCGGTCGTGTCCGGCAGCAAAACGGAAAACTGCTCCCCACTGTAGCGGGCCGCGAAGTCCCCTGCCCGTTTTATGCTCTCGCTGACGACCTTCCCGATCCTGATCAGACACTGATCGCCCGCTCGAGTGCCGTAATACTCGTTATACGATCGGAACAAATCAATGTCGCCAAGAATGAGGGACAGCGGTTTCGTCGCACGCAAAGAGCGGAGCCATTCCTGCTCGAGAACACGGTCGAACTGCCGCCGGCTCGCGAGCCCCGTCAGATGGTCCTGGTTCGAGATCGTCACCGCGGCGTCACGCGCTTCGCGCAAAGCGATCTCTGCTTTCTTGCGTCGCTCGATCTCGTCGGTAAGGTCTTGGACCAATTTGTCGCTGCGCTGGCGCTGGGCGTGGTAGTGATTAGCGAGCTGTTGATACATCACTCGATGCCGGGCCTCCTCGAGGATGGCCGTGCGCGTGCGGCAGATTACGGAATAAAGATAGGTGAACAGGAGAACGTTGCCCAACCCCATGAGAGTCTGGGTCGGCTCGCCCGCAAACAACAGGAGACATAGCAGGGGCGCCACGGCCGGTACGGCGAATGCAAGCCCCGCCGCGGGAATAATTCCCTGCGACAAAAGAACCGAAACGGCGAGCCCTGCGAGCCACAGATTCGAGACGGCGAGCAGCCAGATTTCACCGTTGGTCGGAAGCCAGAACGGAGTCACGCCATAAAGGCAACCAAGCGCCGCAAGCACAGCGACGGTGTAATGCACCCATCGTTTATCCGAACGGTCACTACTCGCCCAATACTTGGAGATCAGAGTCAGCCTGAGCCCGAAAAGTACGAGGACTGCACTAACCCACAAAAATAATTCCGTCTTCTGGCCGAAATTGGCAAATAACGCAGCGAACGACAGCGTCGCAAGAAAGAATGGTAGGGTCCCGTGCTCCGCGTTGGTTTGCACGATGTGCATTCGATATTCGTTCACGCGTCGCGCGATGTCGGGCGACTCGATATCCGGATGTTCAAGCGCGGCGCCGAGGGCGTCCGCCGCACGTGTGGTCTGACTGTGATCGAGAGGTGATAATCGTGGCGGTTTCATCATTGCGTCTCTAAATCGGTCGCAAAAACGATCTTTGCGTCGACCGTTCTTGCGCTAGCCCGCATATTGCATGAGTGTCGGTGATGCAGCTGCATATGGGTTTGAT
>CAZFZX010000266.1:0-2793 GCA_964523765.1 uncultured Enterobacteriaceae bacterium | reverse complement strand
TTTTACCGGATTAAAGGGGCTTTGCCTTTCTTATTCGTGCAATATTCAGGCTAACTTTTCGTGAATTCGCAAACTTTGAATAGAGTCGGCGGGACGGCAAACGGCAGGCGCGCGAACCGTGTTTGCTGGAAACCGTGCGCGGTAATGTCGTCGATCAGGCGATCGATATTCGTATGATGATAGTCGCCTTTGTCGCCAAAACCGGCGCAAAGGCGACCAAGTTTGTAGATCAAGTTTTCGGTCGGTCCCGAGACCAGCAATCTGCCGCCCGCTTTCAGTTTCGCGGAGAATTCAGCAAGGTATGCGGGAAGATCTTCGACATGCTCCAAAACGTCGGCGGCGACGATCACGTCCACCGAGGTTTCCGGAATTTCGTCGATTGCCGAGACGAAGTCAGTGCCGAGTCGTCGGCGCGTGTCCAGCGCTTTCGCGTAATCCGGGAACAGGTCGACGGCGAAAACGCGAGCAAAACGACGACTCAGCTCCGGCAGGAACAAACCCATGCCGCAACCGAATTCGAGGGCTGTTTGCCCGGGCGTATCGCCGAGGAATCCGGTTATCGTTTCGTAACGGCGCCACATCAGCCAGCGGATCAACGGATTTGCGTGCAGATACGACGGGATCGCCATCTCGTCGCGGTCGTGTCCCGACATTCCCTTAACCGTAGCTGCAGTGATCTCCCGGATTTCAGAGGTGGAGACTTTTTCGATCATGGCTCTCCGGCTTTCGCGTACTGCGATCCCGCGAGCGCCTCTTCATGCGCCGGTTTATCGGAAATGCGGCATTACCTCCTGCGCAAATAGCTCGACCGATCCCATCGCTTCGTCGCCGCGGACTCCCGGCATGTGCATCCAGCAGGCCATCTCGCTCGGGTTGCAGGCGCTCTCATAGCGCTTGATCGATTCGATCGCGAAATCCGGATCGCCAATGATGTAGCGGTCTTTGAAATTCTCGAAGCCGACTTGATCGTGGTCCGAGATCACGCTGCCGTCGTCGGCGCGCAACACCCGATCGCCGGCCGCCGACGCCTTGCCGTAGACTTCGCGGTAGAGGTGATTCACTGCCGGCGCGGCAATCGCCTCAGCCTCTGCGGTTGTCTTGGCGACGAACACCTGCCGGATGATCGGTCGTTCGGGGATGTCCCAGCCGATTTCCGCGGCGGCCGCCTCGTAAGGAGCATAGTGGTGCATCAACTCATCGACGCCGTGGCGGGGCGACATGATCTGAATCGCGTGGCGCTTAGCTGCCCGCTGCAGCGATTTTGTCGCCGACACGCCATACCACAAAGGCGGATGGGGCTGCTGCATTGGCTTGGGCGTCATTACGGTCGGAGGCACTTGATAATACTTGCCCTTGAATTCGAACTCGTCCTCGGTCCAGGCCGTGATCATTAAGTCCAGCGACTCTTCGAAACGGCCAACCCGCTCCTTACGCGGGATCCCGTGCGCGGCGAACTCCTCGGCCACATAACCCGGGGCGACGCCGAAGACGAAGCGGCCCTGCGACAGGTTGTCGAGTACGGCGATATCCTCCGCGAGTTTCAGCGGCGCGTACATCGGTACCAGCAACACTGCCGTACCAATACGCATGGTCTTGGTCACCGCGGCGGCGCCGGCGCAAGCGATGAGCGGACTCGGGCACAGGCCGTCGGTCTTCACGTGGTGGGTTGCTATGAACGTCGACTCATAACCGAGTGCTTCGGCGCGGGGCAGGCAGTCGAGCATGTTTTGATAGGGTTCGTTCCAGGGTATGCCGCAGCCGGGCGGAAGCTGGAAGGTGAAGACAAGTCCAAATTTCATATGGTGTGGCCTCCTAGTGCAAAGTGCCGAGCATTACCGGATCGATCGCACAACCGATCTCCCCTAAAGTTGTACGGACCGCGTCCGCGACCGCTACCGAGTTGGGGCCGTCGCCATGGATGCAGAGGCTCTCCGCGTCGAGTTCCACTAGCGTTCCGTCGTTGGCTTCCACCATGCCGGTTTCGACGTAGCGGCGCACCTGAGAGGCTGCAAATCGGACGTCGGTCTCGTGTTTTTCGCGTTGAATGATCAACGATCCGTCCGGTGCGTAGATGAGATCGGGATAGATTTCGCCGACGACACGGATCCCAAGTCGTTTTGCCGCCATCGGCATCGCCGCCGTGGTCGGCGCCGGCCAGTAAAGGATCGGGTCATCGGACAGCTCCTGAATCGCGTCGGCCACGGCCGCCGCGAGCTCTTCGTCCGTCTTCAATACCGAGTAGAACGCACCGTGCGGTTTGACATGGTGTAACTGCATGCCTTGTGTCGCCAGTGCGGCCTGCAGTGCACCCACTTGGCAGATAACATAGGCGTAGGCATCTTCCGCCGTAATGTTCATCGCGCGGCGCCCAAACCCGAGCAGGTCCGGCAATCCGGGGTGGGCACCCACCGCAACGTTGTACCGCTTTGCTAGCTTCACCGTTTCGATCATGGTTACCGGATCGCCGGCGTGGAATCCGCAGGCGACGTTCGCCGTGGTGATCCGCGGCATCATTCCCCCGTCGTCGCCCATGTTCCAATTACCGAAACTTTCGCCCATGTCGCAGTTGATATCCATTATTTCAAGCATCGCAAACCTCCCGCCCGCAGGTGAGCCTAGTTTACTGCATCGGCGGCGGTTTGTGTTAGGGATGAGCCGATGCCCTGGGGCGCTCCGTCAAATGGCAGCCGCGATTGTGGGATCGTTAACCTGCATATTGCACAGCCATCGCGATAGAGCGACGCCGGGGCAGTCTGCTACGGTTCGAACCTAGATAATTGATCCGAAATGCGC
>CAZFZX010000265.1:0-2989 GCA_964523765.1 uncultured Enterobacteriaceae bacterium | reverse complement strand
TCATCATGAATCGCGACCGCAGCTCTCAAATCGATGCCTTATTCAGACGTTCCCTTACGGGCAGCATCGCGGTGCCCCGCCCATAAATCGACTTTAAGCGCCCCGCCCTGATAAAGCGCGAAAGCCGCGCCAACGTCTCCGTCGTCCATATTGCGCTCAAACGCGGCACCGACGGCGTTGAAATCCGGCGCGCAAAGTGCCTGCGTGGAATCGGTCGATGACATAGCCGGTGGAGCTCCCAGAAGAGAATCCAGGGTACCCGAAAAAATGCTTGGGTCGAGATTCGGATCGTCCGCGTTGCCCCCTATTGCGGCGCCGCACCTCGCGGGTTTCAAAGGCACCGAGTGAAGTCGATGTGGACGAGAAATAGGTATTGTGTCCCCGGATTCCGTTCGATTTTTCGACATCCGGCAACGGGGCCTCGGCCGGTTGTCTAACAGCAGCCTCCGCTGCAGCCGCCGGTTGCGGCGACTCGTTGTGCGCTCGCGAGCGCGCTCGCTCCCACGGTGATGCTGACGGGGCGCTGCGACGTCGAGGACGTCGCCGTTGTCGTCGCAGGTGTACGTGCGCGCAACTCCCTGTTGAACCCGGTCGATATGCGATATTCGTGAGCCGCGATTTTAGTACGGATCTCGATCGAATCCGGACCGCTGACCGACCAGCCGTCGAATGTGCTGCCGTCCAGCATCACACGGACCGAACCGGGATCCGGAAGGCCACCGACAGTGAACCCGGTCTCGTTGCCGCGTTCCGAGGCAGTGGCGCAGTACGTCTCCACCCACAGCTCACCCGCATCTAGATCGTTCCAGCATTGCGACAGGCCGAGCTTCGGGTAATCGACCCCGGACACGGTCGGCTCGGAGAACTTCTCGAGGTTCGGCTCGTTGAACACGCGCGACCATGCACCCGGTTCGCCGAGCTCGCTCAATACCATGAGGCTCGAGAGCTGGCCGCGTGGCCATTCCTCCCCGAACCCGAACCACCAGCCGAAGTGATCGCCGTCGGGCCCGAAGAATTTCGGCTCGAAGTCGGCCTCGGCTACCTGGCGTAGTCGCGACTCGGTGGCGCTGTCGCCGACCTCCCGCGCCGTGATGATTCCAAGGGTCAGCCAGCGCGGATCGGGATGGAGTTGCAGCAATGCCTTGTCCGGGGCGTTCCAGCCGAGCTTGTTCACTGCCATTTCGTAGAGTTTCGTCCCGAGCTCGCGGCTGCGTGGGAGGACGTACAGCGTGATCGCGATCGCTGCATACGCGCCGACCTCGTCGCGCAGCGTGCACATCGATCGTTCAATCGGATCGTAGTAGAACGCAAACCAGTCTATGTTGCCCTTGCTGTCGAAGCCCATGTAATGCTTGTGCGCGTATTCTATCCAGCGTTCGTACACCCAGTTCGTCTGAGCGTCGTACAAGCCGTCGTAGAGCTGCATGCCGACCCCGCCGCCGCTTACGCAGAACGGCCAGATCTTCGTGTTTTCGCAGTGCACGCCCTGTGGCCGCTCGGCCCATTGGTCGTGCATGAAGCTCACGAGCTGATGGTGATCCCATTCGAACGCGCGTCCCTGGTAGCCCGCCATCTTGAACGGCTGCTCCCACTTCGCGTCGCCGGAAACGTAACGGTAGAAACACAACAACAAGTTAAAAAAGGCACGGAAGAAAAAATTGCCGTCAGAGCCGACGGGATCCGGTTGCAAGCCCCACGGTTCGACGCCGTTCGCGACCCAGCCGGGAGAATCGTAGTGTCCGCGCAGATGCTCGGGCGAAACCGCGAGCCACTCCGGCGGATAATTTTGTTGGTCCGGGTCGTTGCCGATCATAGTCAGCCAATCGATGGCGGCCTGGAACGTCGTGTGGCGCATGACGAGTTCGTCCGCGATGCGCGTATAGGCTTCACGCCAGGCCGGCGTGATGTCGCACATCACCGGCAACACATAGCCGGTTTCGTGCAAATCGAAGCGGCCGAGGCTGCACATCGGCGGTGTGCTGTACCGATCCCACCATGGGTGCGGTTCGCCGTCGACGCTCCAGTCGTCCTCGGTCGTCGCCTTGTCCCATATAAAGCGCAGCCATCCGCGGGCGCGCTCATCGAGACGCGGAAAGGTATTCGTAGTCATCCAGGGTTCCTCAGCGGGCGGCGCGGCCGCGGTACTACCATAGCCTGACCGGTTCACCGGCCGAGCCGCGTGGCATCACCATTTGCGCGTGTCGTGCATGGGCCGCGGTCCAGGCGGGATCGAGCTCACTCGCGGGCGGTTCGCGCACGATACGCGACGCGACCCGACTATTCGGATCATGCGCGATATACGCGTTGGGCGGTGGTGACTTCAATGGTGCCGTACGCCCGATCGGGAGCACGAAGCGCGTCAAGGCAAAGAACCACAGGAGGAGCACCGCATTGCCTTCGTACTCGGCCCTGCGACCCAGCAGCGCGTTAACGATGCGCCCGACCGCGCGCGGCGACAGTAGTGTGACGACGCCGAGCCAGGCGTTGTCGAAGCAGATTCCGACCGACGGGTTCTCGATGCGTCCGGAGCGCGATGTGAGCGCGCGCGGTGTGAAATCGAAGACACGGTGGACGCCGTCCGCGCTCCCGATTTGCACCGTGCGAGGATGCGCAACCTGACTGCGGAAATGCGAGCTCGCGCGACACGCGACCTGCATGGCCAGGCCGAGGAACGCGAGCGTCCCGCGAAACAGCGCCCGAGTCAGCGGTCCGCTCGGGTTGCGTGATTCAGACTCCGCGAATACGGTCGCGCTCGAATAGGGTCTCATCGCCTGCTCCGGCTCAATCGGGAATGCCGGCCATCATATCAAAATGCGGATTCGCGGGGCCAGATTGTAAACCGGCATGGGCGTTTGACCCGGTATCGGCGCCGATCCGTCGTGGAAGTTATTGATTCTTAGTGTTGGAGTGGGTCAATATTCGAGGCCGATCCACACTGGAAAAGCAGGAATTGGTGATGCATACCGAAGATGCGGCCTCTCGCGGCGTT
>CAZFZX010000264.1:0-3182 GCA_964523765.1 uncultured Enterobacteriaceae bacterium | reverse complement strand
GCGGATTCGGGATCCGACGTTAAACAACGACCGCCGAACGCAGAGTTTGAGTGGATTCTAGGAGCCTAAAGCGAAAACGCGTGACTCTATGAAACGATCGAGTTGCTGCACCGACCGAAAGCCGATGGAGACGAACTGCAGCCCCAGTAGCATTCGGTCGGCGTCGTACTCGACGCAATATTTGACCCGGCAGCGTGCTTGGAAATCGCCCGCACCCTTGTCTTCCGGCAGGGCGATAGAAATATCGATCAGGCGGCTTTCGTCGGGGGGAGAATCGGCGCCGCCGGAGTGAATTAGCAGCGCATAACGAGGATCGCAGATCACCTGCACGGCGTCCGCCGAGATATTACGCAACCGTACCCGGAACGTCAGGTACTCCGCCAGCCGGAGCAAGGCGTTGCACTCGATCGGGACTCGCTGCAAGTCACGGCGTTCCGGATCGCTGACGCAGACGCCGCTGGCATCACTGGTTTGCTTGGGCCGAGGACTTACCATTTCTCTTATTTTGTTCACGCATAACGTGACACTATGTGGCTAATCAACCGATAACCATGCAAAGTCAGTGCCAAAAATACGATTGTTATCAATTCAGAAAGAATTGTTGGGAAAATTGGGGGATCTATAGCAAAAAAGGAGTGGTCTCCCCACGGCGACAAGGCGGAAACGAGCCGCCGGCGGATGCGAGACCGGAAATCTGTCGCCGGATAGAGACGCTCTCCGGATGGCGGTGCCGGATCGGCGACGGCCACCGGGATCGCTTTTAGGTCGTCAGGCGTCGATAGATATCCGCTACTTTCAAGGGCAGCTTCGTAACCTCGTCGATCACGGCGTAGTTAGCGACGCCATACATATGTGGGAGGTAATCCTGCGCTTCTTTGTCTATGGTGATGCAGAACGAGTGAACGCCGTCGCGGCGAACTTCCAACAGCGCGTGTCGCGTGTCCTCGATGCCATAGCGGCCCTTGTACCCGCCATAATCCTCGGGGCGACCGTCCGACAGCGTGATCAGGATTTTGGTCCGCGCGCGTGTCATGTTCAGCAGGTGTCCCAAATGTCGGATCGCGACGCCCATACGAGTATAGCTTTTCGGCCGGACGCCGCTGATCCGCTCGCGCACGATCGCGTCGTACGCCTCGTCAAACCGTTTTACTCGATAGATCTCGCAACGCTTGTTGGTACGCCCGGAGAATCCGTAGATCGCATAGCGATCTCCAAGCGTCTCGAGCGCTTCGCACAGCAGGATCAGGGACTCGCGTTCCGCGTCGTTAACCCAGCCTAACGTTGATCCACTCATATCGACCATGAACATCACGGCGATATTTCGGTCGACGTTTCGATAACGCGTGTACACATATTCACTCAATTCACGACCGCTGGCGAAATCGGCATGCGCCTCGACCAAAGCGTCGATATCGATGTCGTCGCCCTCTGATTGTTTGCGCTGGAGTTTCGATTCGCCTAGCACGGCTTCAAAAGTCTTCTTGATCGCCTTCAGCAGGCCGCGGTACTTCTCGAGGGTGTCCTCAACGAAGCCTTCTTCGCCGGTGGGGACGTCAAACTCGCTCAATAGGCAAAAACCATCGCGATAACGTTGGCGCGTGTAGTCCCATTCCCGATAGCTGATCGTGTCGCTGGGATCAGCGCCAGCGTTCGCACCGAGCAGATGCTCGCCACCATCTGATTCGAGGTCCTCCGGATAAATGGACGGCGTGATACCCTGCATGTGCTCCTCGGGAACTTCGCCGAAATCCTGCATAATCGACCCGAGCAGCGCTTCGAGTTCCGGTGTCATTTCTATTGGTTCACCGTCATAGCGCAATTCAAAACTGAACTCACCGTCACCGGCGGGATCGCCGCTCTCGGCGAGGCTGAACTCACCCATTTCCTTAGGGTTCGCAGCAACTTCGTCATCGCTTTCCGCGGCCTGATCAAGCGCATGTTGCAACTCTCCGAGAGCTTGCTTTACGGCCACCTTCTCCCGCTCGACGCGTGCGAACATCGCTTCGCGAATGCTCTGCAAATGGATCTCGCCTTGATAACGTTTGAGAGTCGGCAACGGCTCGCTGAGGAAGTCCGCGACCATTGCAAGACTATCCAGCGCGGATGCGTCCGGATCGGTGAGCAGCGAAGCGCGTTCGCGTAATTGCTGCCATTGCTGACGGTGATCGTCGGTTTCATAAGCCAGTTGTTCGAGTTGTCGGTGCAAGCCGGGCAACTCGCGCGAAATACACGCATCGAGACGTATGCACTCGAGTCGATTGAAAACGGCCGTGACGGCGTCCGGATCGGGCGCGCGCAGCAACCGCTCAACAACCTGGTAGCGCCACGTGCCGTACCATGACTGCGCCCACAGATGGACGGCGGTGAGTTTATACAAACAGAAATTGAGCTCATGTTCGTCGTGCTCGTTGACTAGTTCCGGTAGAAATAGCTTTTCGGTATCCGTATAGGTTTCGCTGTCGGTGGTGATCTGTAAGTCGCGCCCACCCAAACCCCTGACGAAATGCAGCAGAAACTGGGAGACCGATTCGAACGGGCAAACGCTGTGCCGGCGGGAGTAAGTTCCGACAAAATCCGGCAGTTCTTCCAATACCTCGATGGCCGCTCCGAGGCCACGGTTGTCGAACTCGTTCATTGCGGCCATGAGCCACGCTTCGACGCCACCGTGATCCATCTCATCGAATGCGGCCGGCGCGCGGTTGACGAATTGCCCGGCAAGCTCGTCGTTTGACTGGCCGATGATCTCGGCCCAGCGGTAGACGAAATCCTGGTCGCGGCGGTCGAGCGCCGCAAACTTCGAGATCAGTTCGGCGCCCCGACCGTGCCGTTCGATCAGCGAACCGGTGATCTTCTCGAGGTCTTTCTGGACGCGGATCTTGTTGAAGAAACTTTGGCGGCTTTCATCCGACATCGGTACATTTATCGATCAGTTTCGGAATAAGGGCCGACGGCCGTGCGTCGTCGCCGTCATACCGGGCTTGTGACCTACAGGGCCGCTCTCTGGCATCCTGCCATGGCGGCATTTGTGCATCCATGCACATCAGATGTAGGAAATGCAAAAGAATTGCAGGAGCAATCCTAGCAGGTATTCAGTAGAAAAAGCCCGCCGCAGGCGGGACATTGTTTGACTGGACCCCGGATCAAGTCCGGGGTGACGGCGGTTGGTGTAACTACAAAAGTGA
>CAZFZX010000263.1:0-3343 GCA_964523765.1 uncultured Enterobacteriaceae bacterium | reverse complement strand
TGGCAGCACCGTTTCGTCTACTCGAAGGTCGAGCCATGCGTCCGCAGCTTCGGACAGCTTGTGCGCGTATCCTCAACCTCGGTTGGCAGCTCGGCGCATCAGAAGAGGAATCGACGCGTATTTTCGAAGACGGCCTCATGCTAGCCGAGCGGGCCGGCGATTTTGCGTCGCAGGCGAAGCTCAACATCGCCTACGCGGGGATACGGAGCCTCAATCTGGGGATGGTTGAAGACAACGTCTTTTTTGCCGGTAGAGCCGTAGCGCTATCGCACCGGCTGGGCGATCCGCTGTTGCAGGGATCGGCGCGATTGAGTCTTGCGAACGGTTATGTGTTGGCTGGGCGGTTCGGCCAGGCCGGGGAACTGGCAGATCGCGCGTTGGCCGAACTTCCACCCGACGAAGCGTTCGTCGAACTCGGGGTTAGCCCTCGGCCCATTTTTCTGGCTTTTCGCGCAGTAAGCGAACATCTGACCGATTCTAATCGTGAGCGGGTGCACCGGGATCTGGAAACGGCCCGCGAGATTGCGACCGAATACGGTTTCGTTGAAATCGAGGTTTATCTGCTCAGCCTGGTCGCCTGGTTTGCGGTACTAAAGGGCGACGGTGCGCGAGCGTACCAGCACGCGCATGCGGCAACCGAAATTGCTGAGGGTCTGGGTACCGGACTCGCCCGATGTCACGGATTACTCGCGCGGGGCCGAGCATCTCTGGCGCTGGGAGACGATATTCAAGCTTGTGAAGTCTTCGAAGAAATGATTCGAGTCGGCGACGAGACACGTACCGGAGGCGCGATTGTCGGGTCCGGGCTGGCCGGGCTGGCCGCCGCTTTGCTGGCACTCGGCGAGGTCGAACAAGCAAGACGCCGGGCGGACGAAGCAGTGAATTATGTGAGAGAACGCAAGCTCGCTTGGGATCTGATGCCGTGGATCACGCAGGCCAATGTCCTGATCCGTGCTGACGACAGGCTGCAGGGAGAGAAGGCGATCGGTGAGGCTGAAGCGCTGATGCGGGAAGCAGGTGCAATCGTTTATCGTCCGCTCCTACACGAGGCGCGAGCTGCCTACGGCGCCCGATTCAAAGAACTTTGGGATCCGGAGGTTGAACGTGCAGCCGCATCCAAGTACTTTGCGCGGCTCGGCGCCAAATAGCTGTTCCGAAAGATGCTTCATCATTCTCGTAACACGAACAATCGTCCCTCCGGACGTGCGACCGCCAAGCCGCTCTCTTGCATCCTGCAATCGCGGCATTTGTGCATCCGTGCACGTCAGACGACGGAAGCACAATACCGCACGAGCGGTCCTCAATAAGCGTTCTAAAAGATGCATCACTTTTGTAGTTACACCAACCGCCGTCGGCCCAAATTATCAAAATGAAATTTGCAGTAGCGGCGTGGGTAATAGGAAATCGCCTACCGATTGGGTTTCTATTTGTAGTGACGACGATTGGTTTCGGCTTCGGGATACCAAACGTCGATATCCGGACTGTCTTCAACGACCTTCTTCCACACGACGACCCCTACGTACAAACCTATTTCGCGCATCGAAATTTCGGTAACCCCTTGACCATGTCGATCATGGTCAAGCGTAAGAACGGCGACATCTATCATCCTGAGACGTTGCGCAAAGTCTGGGATCTAACGCGCGACATTGATCTGACACCGGGCGTCAATCACGAACAAATCATTTCGATTGCGACCGAAAAGCTACGCTACGCCGAGGCCACTTCGGAGGGCATCGACACCAAACCGTTGATGGGGGATTGGCCGCCGGCGACGGAAGCCGAAATGAATGAGTTTCGGCGTCGCGTCAACATCTCGGTCTACGCGCGCGTGTTCTACATATCGCACGACGAAACGGCGACGGTGATCAAAGCGGGTTTCCTGGATTCGATCGAGTACGGTAGGGCATTCGAGTTCGCTCAAGAATTGGTCGAGCAGGCGCGAGACGCCGATCACGACATTTATCTCGCGGGCCGGCCAGTCCTTACGGGGTGGGTCTACAGGCTGCAGAAACAGACCTACAAGATTTTCGCCGTGACCGTAGCTGCGTTGATGATTTCACTCGTACTCTATATGCGCAATGTAGCCGGTATCGTTACACCAATCATTTGCGCGACCGTCGCCGGAATATGGGGTTTTGGACTGATCGCCTGGCTCGGCCGTCCGATCGAGCCCCTTCTGATGATCGTTCCGTTGTTGCTCGTGGCCCGCTCGTTTTCGCACAGCGTCCAATTCATCGAACGTTATTACGAGGTGTCGACGCATTGCAAAGATCGGCGCGAGGCGGCGGAGGTAACGCTCGGGATCATGATGGCGCCTTCCATATTGAGCATTCTGACGGATGTCTTCGGGATCGTCTTTATCGCCATTGCTCCCATCAAAACACTGGTGAATCACGCCATCTTCTGCGGGTTTTGGGCATTATGGATCATTCCAACCGGAACCTTCCTGATTGCGATAATTCTGTCCTACTTGCCACCGCCGAAAAATGTCGACGACATCGTCGGCGGCGAAAACAAGGGCGCGGGCATTCACGTTTTGCAGCAGAAGATTCTAAAATTGATTTCGCGCCTGGTGGTCGGGAATGCGGCGAAAGGCACTGCGGCTGTCGTGATAGCCGCCGCCGTTTGGGCGTTCAACGCGAATAGCCAGATCAAAATCGGTAACCCGGTTGAGGGTAGTAACGTGCTGTGGCACGACTCGGAATTCAATACCGCCGTGCGCGCCATCAACGCCCACTTCCCCGGGATGAACACCTTGGAAATCGTGCTCGAGGGTACCGTGGACATCGAGGGGTTTCGTTATCGTATCGCTCGTACGCCCGATGTGGCACGGGTTGCCGGAAGGTTGCAGCGGCTACTGGAAACCGACCCCGAGCTCCCGCCGCGCGCGACGTTGTCGTTTACGGATTATATGGCCGAAACAAACCGGCTGCTTTCTGGAGGTAATCCTAAATGGATGCCGCTCGACCTGACGCCTGAAGCGATCAACGCCGCTGGTTTTGGGGTGACGATGGGCGTCAGTCCGATCAACCTCCTTCACGTGGTCGACTTCAATTTGAAGCATTCCACGGTGACGCTTTGGTATAGAGACAACAAGCAGGAAACGGTTGATGCGGCGCTCGCCAGTGCCCGGCGCGCCGTCGATCGGGTGGGTAGGGAGCACGGAGCATTCCGGATACGGTTGGCCACGGGTTCGATTGCCTTGCAGCAGGCAATGAATTCGGTCGTCGAGCGCTATCATTGGTTTATTCTGGGATTGCTGAATTGCGCGGTGTTAGTGATTTCGGCCTACGCCTATCGTTCGCTGGTCGCCGGGTTAATCTTGTTAGTTCCAGTGAATATT
>CAZFZX010000262.1:0-3475 GCA_964523765.1 uncultured Enterobacteriaceae bacterium | reverse complement strand
CATTGATACGGCATCAACGCTGACTGATCAGGATTTGAGATCCGGTATTTAGTCGTTAACACACTCATAAACTTTGTACTCGACCCGGCCGTTGACAACACGACCCTCGGCGACGGCGACCACCTTGTTGACCCACTTGTAGCGTTCGTCCCCGGTTTCCATACGCGGCGAGGTGAAAAATTCCGTACCGCCGTAATCGCAATCACCGTTGCCCGCGAGTGCCGCCTGCATCATGTCGTTGAGCACCATGCGGCCGAAATACTGGACGTAGATGAGGGCGCCGTCGTGCGTCTCGAAGGTCCCGCGAACGTCCAGATGTGCCAACCCATCGTTGTCGAAAATGAGCCAGTCGGCGCAAGCGGCGGTGCGTATCTTGCCCTTCAGTCGGGGGCCTTCAAATTCGCCGCCGTTGACCTCGACAATGACCCGATTGCCGTACGGCCCGACGCCGACCTCGAGCGGTGGTTCGAGATTGGCGTAGTACTCCATTAAAGGTTCGAGTTTCACGGGCCTTCCTCCTCTGGTCATTTTGATTCTGGTTCGGGTCATAGTAGCGCGAAGCGCAGGGGAGACCAACCGAACGGTAATGGGAAACCGAGCGCACCGTGGATTAGACGGCGCGGCGGGTTAGTTTCTGGTTTTCCGGCTGCGAACGCCTGATGCCCGGCCTTGTGTCACAAAAAGTAACAATTCTTATCGGCTCGAGGAGTGCGCCACCCATATACTCTCTTTGTATGGCCATGCGAATCGGTAACATGAACGCTCCTTTCGCCGCTGTAATTTGGCTGGCCGTGCTCAGCGCATGGCCACTGCTGGCACCGGCCCTCGAATTCAATTTCAGTTCGTTGACGGGATTCACCGCCGCGGCGGAGGCGGCCCTCGATAGGGCCGCGGCGAAATGGACCAGCCGCATCGATGATCCGATCACCGTCAATATCCAGACCGATTTTCTCGAGCTGGCGAGTCCCAATATCATCGGCACGGCGGGCTCGGTAACGTTGGTCTCTAGTCCGAGTTTTTCAAACAACGTGATCGCGCAGTTGAAAGCAGATGCGGCTGCCGAGACGGACGATGCGATCGTCGCGTCGCTACCGACCATTGGTGGTTTGAATGGTTTGGAGGTTGCCTTGCCAGCGGACTTCAGTTTCGTGGGTCATCTGGCCGGGACCAAAGCCAATTTCAAAGCGTTGGCGCTACCGGGGTTTGACTTCGATCATAGCGATTTCGGCGGACCAATCGATGCCGTGATCAACTTCAATACCGAATTCAATTTCGATTTCGATAACGGCGATGGCGTCACCGCCCTGCACATGGATTTTGAAACCGTCGCGGCGCACGAACTGGGACACGCTTTGGGTTTCATTTCCGCGGTTGACGAGATCGATCGTCTCATGGACGAGAGTAAAACCGGCACCATCGCGCCGACCCTGCCCGACTTATTCCGTTTCGGTCCAGGGGACAATCCCTCCAATGCGGCCGAGTTCGCGGCGGCGACGCGTAATTTGATTCCGGGGGCGCCGACCTTCTTCGACGACACGGCGGCTGAGTATCTATTTTCTACCGGCGTCAGCCAGGGCGACGGCCGCCAAGCCAGTCATTGGAAAGATGGCCAATCTATCGGCATTCTCGATCCGACGCTGGCGTTCGGTCAGATATTCGAAGTCAGTGAAGCAGATTTCCGGATCCTGGACGTGATCGGTTACGACATTAACGCCATTCCCCTGCCGCCCGGTCTGATCCTTTTCGGCAGCGCGGTGCTCGCGCTGGCATACCGGAGCCGACGCCCGCCCCTACAATAAGCCACTCGATCGATACGGAGCGAGGATCCGGAACGCCAACCGGCGCATTTCGAAGACGGTCTCCAATTCCGGCGTCGTTACCCGTCAGCAACCGGGCGTCGCGGAGATTACACCCCCCGAGTCTACATAATTGATCCGAAATGAGCTTCACGGTGTTCGTAGGTCCGCCTGCCGTCGCCCCGGACTTGGTCCGGGGCCGGCATGACGAAAGTGATCGATATTTCGGAACGGATATTTAATATCCACGCCGCGACCTTCACAAGTCAGTAACTTTTAGGTCAGAATGCATCCATTCGAAAACGCCCCTAACCCCGAGGAGAGGAATCGTCATGGAATTCAAAGAAG
Organism: uncultured Enterobacteriaceae bacterium; assembly: GCA_964523765.1. Classification (GTDB taxonomy): domain Bacteria; phylum Pseudomonadota; class Gammaproteobacteria; genus UBA11873. The sequence goes on along the minus strand of CAZFZX010000262.1, from coordinate 1,331 downwards.
TCGTAGGACGCCGTCGCAGTATTCGCTTTTTCGACCCGGATAAACCGGTCGAACGCGACAAGATCCAGACCATGCTCGAGGCCGCCCGCCTCGCGTCCTGCGCGGTCAACGCCCACTGGTTAAAAGCGATCGTGATGGAGCGCGACAACATCCCCGAAGATATGCTGGATAAGCTGAAAACACCGGTGTTGAATGTCCAACTCGATCTGGCGCCGGTCCATATCTACTTTTTCGTCGATCTCGGGGTCGTCAACCGGATCCAGGGCTCGCGGTTAAAGGAACTCGTGGATGTGGGTGCGCTGCCGCCGACCCACGGCTGGAGCCACCGCTTCGTCGACGAACTCGTGTACCCCCAGATCCTGAAGCCGATGACGGAACTGCCGGTGTACTCCGCAATAGCCGCCGCCGATGCCGGTCTGGCGGCCGGTCAGGCGCTGCTCGCGGGCGTGGACGAAGGCCTGGGCGTGGGCCTCAACACGCCGAATCCCGAACACATACAGGAGGTCCTCGGTGTACCCGACGACTGGATGGCGTTGTGGGTGTTGCTGGTGGGCTACCCGGCGGAGTCCTGGGACGGCGGCGGTCAACGTCCGCGCCCGCCGTTCGAGGAGCAGTACTTCGAGGGCAAGTACGGGGTGCCTTTCCGCCGTGACGAGACGGTCGTCGAGAATCTCAAAGCCGCGAACATGATCCAACAGCAAGCGGTCGCCAACGCACCCGAGCGCAAGGCCGAGATCAAGGCACTCGCCGAACGACTTGGTCTGCCGCTCTGAGGGTTGTTATGGAACTCTCGGCACTGTTGGAGTATCAAGCCGTACGCAACTGGTTGGACGGCTTGCGCGAACATTGGGGCGGCGATCCGGAAACCGACGATCCCGATCGTCTGCCCACGCTCGAGGCCTTCTGTCGCTATGCGGCAGCCGATCCGGACACCATCATCGGCGAATGCATGCGCGTCGACAAAGCGGGCGATCGCCGGATCAGCGTCAAAGGGCGCCGCAAGTATGCTGGCCTCATTGATGAGTTCCAGGCGCAGTCGGAGGGGTCGCGGCCGTGCCGCGCCAAACGCGGGAACACCGTCCGCAGTTTTCTGATCCACAACGGCATACTATTGTCCGGCGGTGCGCAGTTGGCGAACAAGACCTAGGGAACCTCTGATTAATTCGTGAACATGGTAGGTTGGGTTAGCCCTAAGGGAGTAACCCAACATGATGGCTCATGCGTTTTCGTCGGGTCGTCCAGGGGTCCGAACCACGCTCCTCGACCGATTTCCGCGCGATCCGAGTGATGGTACCGTGAGCCCCTATTTCGTCTGAGAACTCTGCTGGGAA
>CAZFZX010000261.1:0-3484 GCA_964523765.1 uncultured Enterobacteriaceae bacterium | reverse complement strand
CCCTTTGTCCACGATTTGGCGGGATAGTATAGCGATCACGCTCAAATCCACCTAGCGGATCCGCGCTAATTGGTTGCCTACTAGGATCGTCGCCAGTCCGGCGCCAAAGCCCGGTAGCAGGGCATAAACGTCGAATACACCCCCTTCCAACCGCTCCCAGACAACGACCGTAGTAGCGCCGACGAGCATTCCCGCGAGCGCACTCCAGCGTTTCGTGTCGGCTGAATACAGACTCATGATGACACAGGGGCCGATTGCCGCCCCGAATCCAGCCCACGCGTAGGCCACCATGTCGAGAACCCGTGCACCCGGATCGAGAGCGAGTGCCGTGGCGAACACGCATATCAGCACGACGGCTCCCCGATGCCGGTATAAACGCTGGTGCGGCGGGTTTCCTTCGTTTCCGGGCAGGAGGTCGTGGGTGAGGGCCGCCGCCGCGACCAGCAGTTGGGAGTCGGCAGTGCTCATGATGGCAGCGAGGATGGCTGCCAGGCAGATGCCCGCGATCGCCGGGTGCAGCAGGGCGTTAATCAGATGGATAAATACTTTCTCGCTATCGTCGACCAACAGGCGCGGGTCGAGTTCCCAGTGGCCGCTTACCCCGACCGCGATGGCCGCGCATAAAGCGACGCCGGTCCAACCGGTGGCGAGCCGGCGGGCAGCGCCCAGGTGCCCGCTATCGCCAATGGCCATGAATCGCGCAAGAATATGCGGTTGTCCGAAGTACCCCAGGCCCCAGGCCAGCGCCGAACTGACTGCCAACCATGAGGCGGGAGTCTCGTTCGGCGTTTGCTTCGCCAACCAGTCTGAGGGGAATCGCGGCGGGAAATCGCCGCCGGCGTCGCCCATCGCCAGGCCTGCGACGGTCAGGAGCGCGAAAAACATGAGAATCGCCTGCAAAGCGTCTGTCCAAGCTACTGCTAAGAAACCACCGAAGGACGTATAGGCGACGATCAACACTGCGCCGATCAATACCGCCGCCGGGTACGGCAAGCCGAACGATGCCTCGAACAACTTCCCGCCGGCGACAAGCCCGGCGCCGGTGTAGAAGACAAAGAATAGCAAAATGCACGACGCCGACAGCGTCCGCAGGACGTGAGAGCTGTCGGCAAAACGACGTTCGAAGAATTCAGGGATCGTCAAAGCATCGCCGTACCGAGCGCTTTGTTCGCGCAGCGGGCGGGCGATGAACAGCCAGTTCAAATAACTTCCCACCAACAATCCCGTCGCCACCCACGCCGACTCATAAAACGAGACATAAGCCAATCCAGGGAGTCCCAGCAGCAGCCATCCACTCATGTCCGATGCCCCGGCGCTAAGGGCGGTAACCCAATAAGAAAGCCGGCGGTCACCGAGGATGAAGCCAGACGCATCGTGTGTTCGGCGATAAGCGGCGATGCCCATCGCAGCTATTGCAAAACTATAGACGACGAATCCGACTGCGACGACGCTCTGGTCAGACATTTCAAACTCGCCGCATCACGGCGGCCGCCGGGCGTGGATTCTTTCCAGCGTTTCTGCGAGGCTCGTGACGATGTCGAGATTGTTTTCGATTAGAAGCCCGATTGCCGTTCGGTCGAGGGCTTCGATGTCGGCAGCCGAATTGTCGGAAACGATCTTCAGTGCGTGCACGAATTCGGCGCCGGAAAATTGAGACGCCGCGGAAAAAAATGCTGACGATTCCATGTCACACATCGCGTCGCCGGCGTATGCCGTCGTCGGTTTGTCATAACAGGCGAGTGCATAAGTCGGGCACGGTGGTTCGAACGCAATCGACGGGCAAAAAGAAACTCCGGTCGTGGCGTCGGTAATGAGGTGCGCAATCCCAGGAGCGCCTTTCGGCAGGTGAGCGTGGCCCGCGATGCCGACATTCAACCAAATATGGTGGGTGTCGGAAGGCTCGCTACCCACGATAGTACGAACCGCCGTTGCACTCGCCGCCTTGCCGATTCCGGACACGATCAACCGATATTGGTTCCGCGTGTAAAGCCTGACGTCGGGTCTGGAACTGTCTTGTCTGAGTCCGAGACGGTTGATAAGCGGCTTCGCCTCGCTCGGCAGGGCGATCACGAAATTAACTAGGGCCTGCACTTGTCGATTCCGATTGCCATCGTTTCGTACTTGGCGAAATCAATGCGGCGGCCGCGTTTCTTGGCACCGGCAACGTATATCCGGATCTTTTCATGCAGGGTCGCATTCGTCATTGCGCGCTGTTCGTCCGTCAAGATTCCGGACTCGATCAGGTTGTGGAGCGCTTCGATGCGATAGCGGTCGAGGGCGGCCGTTTTCCGCGAGAGCTGATCTGCGTGCCCTCCGTATTTTACGACCAAAGGTTTGTCGACGAACGACACTGTTTCGCGGGCGCAGACCCTCAGCCAGAGGTCGTAATCCTCGCAGGCTCGGAGCGATTCGTCGAACAGCCCGAAATCGTCGAACAGATCACGGCGGATCACCGCCGAGGATGGAGAGATTATGCATCGGGGGAGGCAATGCTCGAAGATCGATCCGCCATACTTTCGGTGCCTTCGTTTCTGGGCGAGAGGTCGTCCATTGCGGATCCAGATTTCGTTCGTGTGGACCAGGCGGGCTTCCCGGTTCGCCCGTATCGCGGCGGCTTGGGCGTCCAGCTTGTCCGTAGTCCAAGCATCGTCGGAATCCAGCAGCGCAATCCATTGCGAACTAGCGGCGCGGATCCCGCGGTTGCGGGCTGCGCTGACGCCGCTATGGCATTGATAGTAGTAGCGTACATCCGGGTAACGTTCCCGCAGGATACGCCCCGTCCCATCCGAAGAGCCGTCGTCTACGACAATGATCTCGCGGGGCGCGTAGGATTGCCCTAAAATTGAGTCGAGCGCGCGCCCTAGCAACTCCCTGCGGTTGTAGCTTGGTATGACGACAGAAAATTCAACACGGTCTTTTGCGACCAAATCAGAGCCCCGAGACACGGCTGCGTTGTTTCCTAAATCACGTTGCACGAATCGCCCTCGGCGAAACGCGATGATGTCTTTTAATCTGCGCCGCGCCCGGATGAGTAACGCCGGGGGCGAGAAGGGCCGGCGAACCGTACTATCCGTTTGCCGAGCGGTGCGCTAAGTCTGCACGTGCCGAAATGAGTGATACGACGATCCTCGCAGGCGCAATGGCCGTTATTATCATAATGGTTTTCTTGGTTCGTTTTTATCGCCGACAGATAGCCCCCGGGATCGGGCAACGTCGCTGGACCCAGACTCTCGGCGGTCTCGCCGTGATCGTCGGCTCGATCTTATTGAGTATCTGGTTGCGGAAAAACACCTGACGCCGAGGTCTGCTAGTCGCGAGGCTCAATACGCGTTCCAAAAGATGCATCACTTTTGTAGTTACACCAACCGCCGTCACCCCGGACTCGATCCGGGGCCGGTATGACGGTGACTACGTACGGCCGTCGGTCCTTAATCCGAAACTGATCGATATTTCCGAACACCTGTTTAGTGCAATATGCAGACTA
>CAZFZX010000260.1:0-3488 GCA_964523765.1 uncultured Enterobacteriaceae bacterium | reverse complement strand
CGATAGCTACGGCTATCACTCTCCCTCCAAACCGGCCCCACAGAGGCTGCGAATTTCGCCGGCTCTCGCGATGCTGGTGCAATATGCAGGCTAGGCGCGCGGGTTCCTTAGCTTTAGGCGACGTCTTGCGCGGTGCCCGCCGGCGGGCGGCAACGGCCGCGCCGGATCGTCTGATGCTCGATCCGACGAGGGCTGAGACGATGTTTCAGCTCCGGCAGACAATCGACCGGGTCGCAACCGCCGCACATGAAAATGTCGATTGCCGCGTAACCGCGCGCGGGCCACGTGTGGATCGTGATATGACTTTCGGCGAGTACGGATACGCCGCTGACGCCGCCGTCGCCGAAGCTGTGATAGTGCGAGTGCAGCAGGGTCGCCCCGGCGGCGCGCGCACTCGATTCCAGTGCTTCGCGGATTGCGCCCGGATCGGTCAAGTTACACGCCCCCCAGAACTCCACGAGCAGGTGATCCCCCGCGTAGTCCTCACCGGCGGCCGTCCGCTTGAAATGGTCAGTTGTCGGCTTCATTGCCTTCCCCCGTTATCGCTTGAATCCATCGTGGTAGCGCATAGCTGGCAAGATGATGAGCGGGCGTATAGTGCCGCAGCGAAATGTCGGCCTGTTCGAATCGGCGCGTAAGGTACTCGAGCGCCGGCTCGAATACCGTGGAAGAATGCGTCGCCAAACCGAGCGTCATTGGTCCTCCGTAGTAAGTCGGGACCGCGACCAGGTAGCATCTTGCCATTAGACCCAGTTGCCGAAGCGATCGCATCGTATCGCGCGGCTCTTCGGGTTGTAGAAACACGACCCCGTCCTGCAGGGACAGTGCTCCATTGGGCAGTAAAGCGCCCGCGCACAACGCATAGAAATCTTTCGAGAACAGAATTTCCCCGGCGCCGATCGGATCCGTGGAATCGCAGATAATCACGTCGTATCGACGCTTCTCACGATGCAGAAACGCGAAAGCATCTTCGACAATTACGGTTGCGCGGGGGTCGTCGAAGACCGCGCCAGCGAGATTGACCGTCGGCAGGTGCTCTGTGCAGGACGAAATGACTTCCTCGTCGATTTCGATCATGTCGACGCGTTCGACGTCGTGCTTTAGTACCTCTCGCAGCGATCCGCCATCGCCGCCGCCGACGATAAGCACCTCGCGCGGTGACTCGCAGGCGAACATTGGTACGTGCACCAGCATTTCGTGGTACATGAATTCGTCTATTTCGGTTGTCTGCACGATGCCGTCGAGCACCAGCGCGCGTCCAAAGCGCCGCGTTTGGAGGATCTCTATATGTTGATGCGGACTGTCGGAGGCATACAGAATCTCATCGACGGTAAAGCCTTGAAAGGCGTCTTCGCCGTGAAGGTTCTCGACAAATTGTGTGTTTTTCAAACCTACCCGGCCTCGGCCAGCGCGTCTGAGAACGTTCCGCGGGTCAGTTCGGTCGTGACGACGTTTTCGGGAGAAAAATACTTGCGGCAGACATTTTCGGCGTCGCTGTTGTCGAAAGTTCGGCACGAAAAAATATCGATGTAGGCCTGGCCGATGTTCTCCGCGAAATGCGCGCATATGTTCGACGTTTCGATGAGCTGTATCAACGTATGACCGGCGGATTCATAGGAATGGGCGGCGAAATGTTCGATGATGGGTTGGCCATGGGGTTTCATCTTGATGACTTGGACGAGTTCGCCGACCCAAGCGCGCAAATGGGTCGGTTCGATCAGGAATTGGCGGGGGCAGCCCGCCAGGTCGAGTATCAGGTGCTGGCCCCAGGAAAGCGGGTTTTCGTCCATCGTACTACCCTCACGCTATTCGGCTTGCGAAAGCATAGCTTATAGGAATCGCCGAGTGATTCGAGGAACGGCGTCTCGCGACGCTGCGGTCGCGGCGGTCTGTGCCGGAACGCCGGGCTACTGATCGTCGTCCGTACCCAGAGTATTCCCAGTCCCAACGAGCGGCCCGGTCGCCGGGGGATTCACTGGCGGCACCGACGCTCGGAGCTGTCCGCCGGACTTTCGGACAAAACTCAAACCTGCACCCGAAGTCAGTCGCGATCCGTTCAATCGCTTTCACGCACGGTCCGGGTTGGTTAAAGTGCCCGGCAACAGCGTCTTGTGCGAGTATTGCAGCTTATGAGGGCTCTCGGTGCCTGTCCAGAACAATCGTGGCCCCTGACCGCTTACGTCAAGCGCCGATCGGGATTCGAGTTGTCGATGTCTGGCGCCTTACGGAATCGGGTCTGCAGCCGCCGAAATATGCCACAATGGGGAGGAGCCGATGCGGGCCGGTGAGATAGCTTATATTTACCTCGGGATAGCGGTCACCGCTGAGGTCGTCGCGACTACTGCCCTAAAGGCGACGAATGAATTCACGAACCTCGTTCCAAGCGTACTCGTCATCGCCGGGTACGTGATCGCTTTCTATTGTCTGACGATCGTGATACGTACGATACCGGTCGGTGTCGCCTATGCAATCTGGTCCGGCTTGGGGATGGTGATGGTAACGATTCTGGGGATCGCGTTCTACCGCCAGCTCCCGGATGTCGCTGCGGTGTTGGGTATCGTCTTAATCATCGCGGGCGTCGTCGTGATTCAGTTGCTTTCGAAAACAGTCAACCACTAGACTTCATTTCTCACCAGCGCGACGCGCCCTTAGTCATTCTATGAATCGCATAAAAGTTTTCTTCGCTGCCAGACAACCTTCTATCCCCTCGGTCAGATTCGTGCGATACGGTGAGCGCGCGCGGATCTGTTCCGCACGGGCGAAACGGATCGCACAAATAGGATTGGCGGCGGTCGCGCTGGTCTCGGCCGGCTGCGGGGGCACCGAGTCCGAGTTCGAATCCATCGAGTCGCCCGATGGGCGATATGTGCTGATCGTGACGGTGACCGAACCGGCTTTCCCACACGCTCGCCATAAGGTCAGCGCATATGTTCGCGCCCAAGGTGCCGACGATTCGCAGAAGTTGCTCGAAACACCGCTCGCAAACGACGGTGTTTCGTTTACCGCGCGCAACATCGGGCTTCGTTGGACGAGCGCGACGACGGCGCTCGTTTGTTTGCGGCCGACGGACCTTGCGGATCAGGGGATCCGGATCGACGTTAGTGGTACGCCCACTGCAGAAATTAGACCGGGTTGTTAGCCTGCTTATTGGACCAGCACCGCGATAGAACGACGCCGGGGACGGTTTGCTACGGTTCGGACCTCGGGTCGACTATCAACGCATTACCAGGCGGGCGTTGTTCGGCTGGTGAAAAAGCAGGCTAAGAGCCCGTCATAGGTTGGCGCTTACCGCCTCAATCGAACCGTAGAAATTGTTGCGTTGTACAAAATAGAACCACGAAGGACACCAAGAACACGGAGGGAACATTTTTGTACAGTAATTTCATATCCTTACCTCCGTGTTCTTGGTGTCCTTCGTGGTTAATCTCGATCGCACGGGGTATCGAACGCTTAAGAACTAAGGAACTTCTGAATAAGTCATCGATCTG
>CAZFZX010000259.1:0-3600 GCA_964523765.1 uncultured Enterobacteriaceae bacterium | reverse complement strand
CTAAGTCTTACCGCCGAACTGTCGCGCTGCGATCCGCGAGCGCGGCTATCACAGAGCACGTGCGGCTCACGCCCACGACTCGTAGGCAGCGAATGCGCATTAGCGGTACTATCCGGATCCTCGGTGAGTGATTTAACTCTACTGTCGTCAACAAAAGGGGAAGTGCGTTGAAAGTGAACAAGATCGATCACCTGTGCATCGCCGTTAAAGACCTGGAAGCGGCGAAAAAAACTTGGCAGCCGATCCTGGGCAAGAGCGAACCGGACGATGCCTACGTCGACGAGCCTGAAAAAATCCGTGTCGCGAGATACTGGATCGGAGGCGTCGGTTTCGAACTGATGGAATCGACCTCGCCGGACGGCGAAGTCGCAAAGTTCATCGAGAAGCGCGGGGAGGGCATCATGCTGGTGAGCTTGAACGTCGATAACACGCGCGATGCGATGACCGAACTCGAGGGTCAGAATTATCCCTTTATCGGCGGCGCACGAAAATTCAGGGACTGCGAGTTTGCGTTCATGCCGCCGCCCGCGCTGAACGGAGTGCTGCTGGAACTCATCGACTACAAATGGGACGAGTTGGAAAGCGGAACATGAAGGCGCGAGACTGTCTAGAAGAAACCAAAATGACACAAAAAATATATCTATAGTATAATTACCGTATCATTTTCATTTGACGTGATGCGGTTCGACGGAGGCCGGAAAGCAGAATCCATGCGGGGTTTGGCTCAAAATCGACCAAAGCATGGCCCGCGGCCTTCATCGACGTGCGTTGCCCCGACACCAATCCACTGGGCCCGCGCTAAGCCGGCGGGAGCGGCTCTATGACGAGTAGTAACAGCGCCCCCCCGACGCATTCGGTTCCGACTCTCTGCAACCAGTGCAACGCGGGGCCGGATCTGATGCAGGTTAAAGTCGAGAGCGGTGTCGCGACGCACATCGAGCCCAATTTCGATGTGTCCGAGGTGAGCCCTTCGGGCGGTAAGACTTGTGTAAAAGCCTACGGTTTGATCCAAAAGCTCTACCATCCGGGTCGCGTCATGACTCCGATGAAACGCACGAACCCAAAAAAGGGGCGAGGCGAGGATCCGGGTTTCGTTCGGATCGGTTGGGACGAGGCCTTGGACACGATCGCGGCGCGGGTCGGCGAGATCCGCGGCAAAGGGCCGGTCGACGACTCGGGCTATCCGCGGATCGCGGCAACTTTCGGCGGCGGCGGGTCGCCGACCGCGATCATGGGCACTTTCCCCGCGTTTCTGTCCGCCGCCGGGCCCGTCGACTTCAGTTTCGGTAGCGGCCAGGGAGTCAAATGTGTCCATTCGGAACACCTCTACGGCGAGTTGTGGCATCGCGGATTCACCGTTGCTTGCGATACTCCGAGTTGCGATTACATCCTGTCTTTTGGAAATAACTCGGATGCCTCGGCCGGCGTCTGTGGTGTCAAACGACACGCGGATGCGCGCGCGCGCGGCAGCAAACGCGTCCAGATCGAACCGCACCTTTCGGTGACGGGCGCTAGTTCCGACGAGTGGATACCGATCCGACCCAAGACCGATCCCGCCTTCATGTTTGCGCTGATCCATGTGCTCTTGCACCGGCAGCGGGATCGTCTCGATATCGCGTTTTTGAAGGCGCGCACGAACTCGCCCTATTTGATCGCGCCGAATGGTTACTTTCTGCGGGAGCCGGAGACCGATAAGCCGCTGATCTACGATTTGCGGCGTGGTCGCGCAGTGGCATTCGATACCGCGGACACGGACCCGGCGCTGGAAGGCGAATTCACCCTTAGCGGCATCGAACTCGGCGCCGACGACGACCGTTGGACGCACGATGACGTCGAGGTCAAGACGGCGTTCACCCATTTGATCGAACACATGGCGCCCTATACGCCGGCGTGGGCGGCTGCCATTTGCGACGTCGACGCGGCGACGATCGAGCGTATTGCGCTGGAGTTTCTCGAACACGCTCGCGTCGGCGAGACGATCGATATCGACGGCCGCGAGATGCCGCTGCGACCGGTCGCGATCTTACTCGGTAAGACGGTTAACAATGGTTGGGGCGGCTACGAGTGTTGTTGGTCACGGACCTTGCTGGCTTGCCTCGTCGGCGGCCTCGAGGTACCCGGCGGACTTCTCGGGACGACCGTGCGACTGAATCGTCCCGGGACAGACCGAACGCAGAGCGTCTCGCCGTCGCGCGATGGTTTTCTGGATTACCCGATGATCCCCACCAGTAAAGACGAATGGGTGGGTGAACCGACGGCGCGGCACGCGTACAACACCCTGGTCCCGCTGCTCGCGAATTCGTCTTGGAGCCAGGCGCTCGGACCGACGCATCTGGCGTGGATGCAGCTCGAAAAGCCCCTGGACAAGTTGCCGCCGGCGACGTTTCCGGATCTCTGGTTCATTTATCGCAGCAACCCCGTCGTCTCGTACTGGGATACCGACCAGATAGCGGAGACCGCGGCCCGGTTTCCGTTCGTCGTCTGTTTCAGCTTCACGCGCGACGAAACCAACCATATGGCCGATATTCTGTTGCCCGACGCAACCGATCTCGAGGGCCTGCAGCTGATCCGGATCGGTGGAACCAATTATCAGGAACAATTCTGGGAACACCAGGGTTTCGCCCTGCGTCAACCGGTTGTACCGCCGCGTGGAGAGGCCCGGGACTTCAGCTGGATTGCAACGGAGTTGGCACGACGAACCGGCATGGTGTCGGAGTATAACGGCGCCATAAATCGGGGTGCGGCGGGTATCCCGCTGACCGGAGAAAACTATGATTTCTCACTCGCCCCGGATGTCGTCTATGAAGTCGACGAAATCTGGGATGCGAGTTGCCGCGCCGCCAGCGTCGAGGTGAGCGACGGCCGTGACAGCGAGGGTCTCGATTATTTCAAACGGCACGGCTATCGGATCAAACCCTTTCCGCGGATCAAATGGTACCTCGCCGCGACCGTCGAAGACATGGATCTGCGCTTCGAAATGCCTTACCAGGAGCGCCTCTCGCGTATCGGTGTAGAGCTAGGGCGCCGTCTGCACGAGCAAGGGATCGATTGGTGGGACAGACAACTCGAGGAATACCGGGCATTGCCGAGCTGGCATGATCTTCCGGGCTTGTGGGAGCAGGCGCTCTCGCAGCATTTCGACGTCGAGATTGACGACTATCCGTTCTGGCTGGTGACGTCGCGGAGCATGCAGTACGCCTGGGGCAGTAATGCTGCGATCCAAATGATGCAGGAAGTCGCCCGCAACGTCCGTGGGCACGGGGGGCTGGTTATCAACACCGGCCGTGCGCGGGAACTCGGGCTCGAAGACGGAGACCGCGTTGAAATACGATCACCGCTCGGTGCCACGCGCGGGAACGTTGTTACGCGGCAGGGGATCAGGCCCGATACATTGCTCTTGATCGGCCAATTTGAACATTGGGCCACGCCGTATGCCAAGGACCTGGATATACCGAGCATGAATAAACTCGTACCCATGTTGATGGAATTGACCGATGCGACGGGCTCGGGCGCCGACCTCACGCGCGTCAACGTGACCCGCGTCCCCGAACCGAAGTAACCCCGTTAGGTTCGAGCGCCGCCCTCGATTGGCGGATTAGG
>CAZFZX010000258.1:0-3657 GCA_964523765.1 uncultured Enterobacteriaceae bacterium | reverse complement strand
CTGAATTGGCTGCCTCATTGAAATGACAAAGATCCGATCAAGAGACAGGATCAAGTCCGGGGTGACGGCGGTTGGTGTAACTACAATAGTGATGCATCTTTTGGATCGCTTATTACGGTAACCTCTGATTCATTCTGGGACAGTCGGATTGTGATTCAAAATTGTTCGACTCAAGGCGCGGATCGCAGGTAATAGCCGGGACTATTGGCAAGATCCGCAGCGCCGAGACGGACGATTTTGAACCCAAGGCGGCGTCCCACGAATTAATCAGCGATTCCCTAGCAGGTATCCAGTAGAAAAAAACCTCCTCAGGCGGGAGATTGTTTGACTGGACCCCGGATCAAGTCCGGGGTGACGGCAGTTGGTGTAACTACAAAAGTGTTGCAGCTTTTGGATCGCCTTTTTAAGCGTCAGAGCGTGCGGTGGGACCCATTCCACGCGGTGTCGGACGCACGAAAAAGGCCAGCACTCGGCCGGCCTTATGCATTGGTCCTTACTATCGAGTTACGCGCGGCGTCTTGCGATAAAGCTGAGACCAAATAATGCAGACAACATCAACGGCAACGCGGCCGGAACCGGGACGACGTGCATTATCAGCTCTACGTTATCGAGTTGGACGCCGTCAGCTTCCGGATCATCGAAGGTCAGTTCGCCCCAGATGCGCAGTTCGTCGACACCAGGCGCCGCAAACACATCAGCGAAACCTGTCCCGTCGTCGACCCCGGCCTGGGTCACCCAGAATCCAGGGTGACCCGGGGATCCGTTTGGCGTCAACGGGATGTCCATTGCATCCCATGCATTCGTCGTGACGTCTCCTTCGTCCATAACGTAAATGAGAAGGGCGGCACCGTCCAAGAGATAGAACAGGGGAACTACATCGACAAGAAAAGGCGGGAGACCTGGATCATTGTTATCGAAAGTGATCCCATTGATTTTCCAGTCGAACTGAAACCAGAGATCAGCCGCAACGACGCCGGTGAACTCAGCCGGCGCATCGAATAACCCCGTGGTGGTGCCACTTGGATCAACGATTTCAAGATTGCCTAAACCGGGAAAATCGCCGAACGGTGAACCTTCAGTGCCCGGTGGCGGCGCGCCGTCGTTATGAAAGAACTTCGGCCCTTTGGGCAACACGGCCTCACCGAAAATCGGACACACGCCCGGGTTAGCGCATTCCATCGCGGTCCAGTTATCAAACAGCGGGTCGCCCGCGTCATCGTGTGGACCGCCGTCGAACGTGCTTTTGGCGACGACAATTTCAGCCGCCAACGAGTTCACCGCGAATGAAAGACCTGCCAGGACCATTGTGACGATAAGGACGAAATCAAAATCGCGCCACGAGCACTTTGAAATCGCTTTAATCTGTTTCATCGTACTCTCCCTTGGACGAGTAAAGCATCCGATCGGTAACCTTATTGTTGTATTTACCGGTGCGTTTTGTAGGGATTCTACCGGGTTCGATGACACCCGGCACCGGTTTCTTTGTGTAATAGTACCGATTCCGGCAAATCAAGGTGCGGCCCGAAAATATCGGTCGCGGACCACCTGAGGGGCGCTGCCCACTGGTCCCTTGCCGTAGCGAACTTACGCTGATGACCGTTTGACGACTGCGGCTGCGGCGTACGGAGTTTCCCGGAGATTCTGGCAGTTCCGCACTGGCCCTCCGCCGGTGGGCGGCATCGCGCGCGTCCGCGGCGCCCGGCCGAGCGAGCCCAAGCCGTTCCGGTTAAACTGACTTAACGATTGACCGACCGATCGACAGGACCAGAGGAGTAACCGAATGAAAGCGATCGTCAGCAAGCACGTTGGCGGACCGGAAACGCTGGTATTGGAGGATGTAGCCGCGCCGCAACCAGGGCCCGATGAGGTATGCCTGCGCGTCCGTGCCTGCGGGGTGAACTACCCGGATACCTTACTCATCACAGACAAGTACCAGATTAAGCCCGAACGGCCGTTTTCGCCGGGCGGCGAGGTCGCCGGGGAAGTCGACGCCGTCGGTAGCGCGGTAGAAGGCCTTAAGGCCGGTGACAAAGTCATCGCACTCGTCGGTTGGGGTGGGATGGCGGAAAAAGTCGTGACCAAGGCGGCGAAATGTCTGCCGATGCCGTCCGCGATGCCGTTCGACGAGGCTGCCGCGTTCATCTTTACCTATGGCACCTCCTACCACGCGCTCAAGCAACGGGCCGACCTGCGAGCCGGCGAGACACTGCTCGTCCTCGGCGCGGCGGGCGGCGTAGGCCTTGCGGCGGTAGAACTCGGCGCGGCGATGGGCGCGCGCGTCATCGCGGCAGCTTCGACACAAGAAAAAGTCGACCTCGCCTTGGCGAAAGGCGCAACCGCCGGCGTCGTCTATCCGACAGGCGCACTAGACAAATCGGCGTCTAAAGCATTAGCTGGCGAGTTTAAGCAGGTAACCGGAAAGGCCGGTGCGGGCGTCGTCTATGATGCGGTCGGCGGCGACTACGCCGAAGCGGCGCTACGGGCCGTCGCCTGGGGGGGCCGCTTCCTCGTGATCGGCTTCCCCGCGGGTATTCCGAGCATTCCATTGAACCTCCCGTTGCTGAAAGGCTGCGCGATCGTCGGGGTATTCTGGGGTTCGTTTGCGGAGCACGATCCGGCGGCGAGTCAGCAGAACGGCCGAGAGTTGGTCGAAATGTACGCCGCCGGGAAGATCCGTCCGCATGTGTCCGAGCGCTACGCGCTGGCCGATGGGGGGAAAGCCATCAGCGAACTGACAGAGCGCCGCGTACTGGGCAAGGTAGTGGTCACTATCGATTGAGCCGTCGCGACGACTCATCCTTCGGCGTAGTAATCAAATCGGGAGAGAACAATGTCGGGCGTCGATTCAAACCTCGTTTTCGAGGACGACAAGATCGCGACCTGGGAATTCAATCCGGATCTGGGCGGGCGCACGCCGCTGCATACCTCTGAGACGGATTACATCTTCTATGTCATCGACGATACGACGCTAGCGGTGTTCGATGCCGATAACGACTACCTCGGACCGCCATCCGGAAATCCTGGTCGAAACGAAATAGGGCGCCGATGACAGAAGAACTGTTCCGCGCCGACGCCTATCGGCAGGCGTGCGAGGCAACGATCACCGCCGTCGCCGGCGGTGCGATCGTGCTGGATCGAACCGTTTTCTATCCTGAGGGCGGCGGCCAACCAGGCGATCGCGGGCTGCTGCGCCTGGCCGATGACACAGAGATCACGATTGTCGACGCGCGTAAACAGGCAGCCGGGGCGATCGGGCACGTTGCCGCGACTGGCACCGCGCTTTGCGTTCCCGGTACGCGCGTAGTCGCCGAAATTGACTGGGACCATCGCTATCGCCACATGCGCACGCATACCTGTTTGCACCTCCTGTGCTCGTTGATCCCCTATCCTGTTACCGGCGGCTCCATCAGTCAGGACAAGGGGCGGCTCGATTTCGATATGGCGGAGACGATCGATAAAGCCGCGCTCGAGATGCAGCTCCAACAGCTCGTCGCGGCCGATCACGAGGTGCGCTGCCGTTGGATCAGCGACGCGGAGATGAACGCGAACATCGACCTCGTACGCACGATGTCGGTGGCGCCACCGACGGGTCAGGGCCGAGTCCGCCTAGCCCGCATATTGCATGAGTGTCGGTGATGCAGCTGCATATGGGTTTGA
>CAZFZX010000257.1:0-3823 GCA_964523765.1 uncultured Enterobacteriaceae bacterium | reverse complement strand
CGATCCGAGTGATGGTACCGTGAGCCCCTATTTCGTCTGAGAACTCTGCTGGGAATGGGGGCCGCCATGGCGAGGATCGAAGATCCACTAATAATCGATGTCGAAGCCTCCGGTTTCGGCGCTATGAGCTACCCGATCGAAGTGGGTATCGCGCTCAAAGAGGGTGAAAAATATTGCACCCTGATTTCTCCTACACCCGATTGGACGCACTGGGATGAAGAAGCGGAAAAAGTTCATCGTATCCCGAGGGACATTCTGGAAACCTACGGTAAGCCGGTCGAGGAAGTAACGGCGCAGCTTAACCGACTGTTGGAAGGAGAAACTTTATACACGGACGGTTGGGTTGTCGACAAACCGTGGCTGACCACATTGTTCCACGCGGCACGTACGCCGATGAAATTCCATGTCAGTCCGCTGGAATTAATTCTCTCCGAAGAACAAATGGCGCGGTGGCACGACACCAAAGACGCCGTCATTGCCGAACTCGACCTGGCGCGCCATAGAGCCAGTTACGACGCCTGGATACTCCAGGAAACTTACCAGCGATCCCGCGCAGCGTTCGACGCAACGGGGTGAGACTCGACTGGTTTAACGACCCTACTTTCGATTATTCCCGCATCGCATCGGCGATAATTTCGGCGATGTCTCGCGTGACCATGCCGCCGGACGACACCGGGTCTTCCAGCATCGCCATACAAAACGGGCAGCCTGTGACCAGCGCGTCGGCGCCACTCGCGGCCACCTGCTCGGCGCGCAATTGTGCCATAGCGGCTCCCGGCTCGGTTTCACGCCACATGCGACCGCCGCCGGCGCCACAACAGCGAGCGTGTTCGCGCATCTCGCTCAACTCGACCGTCGACAAACCCGCGATCCGCCCGAGCAGATCGCGCGGCGCGTCGAAGCATCGATTGTGACGCCCGAGATAACAGGGATCGTGAAAAGCCACCTTTCGCGGTAAGGCCTCGAGCTTGCCCAGGCGGCCCGTCTGCACCAGCCGGCCGAGGAATTCGCTGTGATGGACGACGTCGAATTGAGCGCCGAAATTCCGGTACTCCTTGCCGATTGAATTGAAGCAATGCGCGCAGTTCACCAGGATGGTGTTCGTGCGCGCTTGTTTCAGCAATGCGATTACTTTCAGAGCGTGGCGTTGAAACAAACCCTCATCGCCCAAACGGCGCGCCGGGTCGCCGGTACAAATCTCCGCATCGCCCGCGCACGTCCAGCGCACGCCGGCCCGATCCAAAAGGCCCGCGACCGTTTTCGCGATTTGCTGCGAACGCGGTTCATGGCGACCCGAGCATCCGAGCCAGTAGATCAACTCCGGCGGCTCGGCCCCCGGATCGGGCGGCCAGGGTACCGGGCCGGGCAAATCAACCGGGAGATTTCGCTCGGCGTCCCAGACGACCCCGTGACTTGCCAGGCGCCGCAGGGCATCGTTGTGGCCGGGTTCGAACTCTCCTTCGTAGGCCAGGCTCCGGCGCAGCTGCAAAACTACCGTGATCGGTTCGAGACCGACCGGACAGACTTCTTCGCAATGTCCGCACGTGGTGCAGGCATCGACTTCGAGCGCATGCGCCAGACTCGTGAGAGGCACGCGACTATTTCGATCGTTAGTCTGTTGCAACTCCTTCATGACCTCGGCCGGCGAAAATGTCGTCCCGTTCGTGATCGCGGGACACGCGTCTTCGCAACGTCCGCAGCGCGTACAAGCATCGAAACCGACCAGGCTACTGCAGGAAAAGTCCTGCCGCTCGCGCGGTCCCAACGGGAGGCCGCATGCGACGGCGTCCTGTTCGGATTGATGGGCGAGGTTGAACGGTGCCGGTAACGCCAATCGTTCGTCTGGGCGAACCGACAGCCAGATAGGTACCGCCAGGGTATGCAGCAGTCGCGTGTAAGGGATCGCGGCAAAAAATATCGCGACGAGACTCAAATTGACGAATTCGAACAGCACCCCGCGCGCCGCGAAGAAATAGCTGACGCCGATCGCGGCGATCAACATCGGCGCCAGCAACCGGGAGCCGGTTTCCACGGGCGTGAGATGCCTGAGTTTTCTTGTCACGAGCAAAAGACGTCCTGCCAGCGTTACGCCGCCTGCCACTAACGCCAGGTTGAATGTCACATAAATAAAGGCTGGGACGATCGCTTTGTCCAGACCCAGCAACGGCAGAGAGAAGATCACGAACAACGAACCGAATCCCCAAAACATCAACGCGTGCACAACGCCGATCGGTCGTCGTAAAACGCGTTGCTGCAGCAACGCCAGGGCGAGGAAACGTGTAAGCGCACCGGCCGCCCCGACGGCCCGGGAATCCGCACGCCCGGATGTCCAATACACGATCCGCGCGGCCATGCCGTAGACAAACAACGACGTGCAACCGAGGGCGACCAGTGCGAAGGCATTGCGCCACTCTCCCGCCAAACTGTGCCACCCGTGGACAAAACGCGGCGCGGCGAACACCACCGTGAACAAGACCAGCAGCGTCAGCCCGATACTACGAGGACGGTTCATCTTTACTCTTTTCGAGCCAGCCCCGAATTGCGGTAAGGAGTTGGCGGCCGATAGCTTCGGGATCGCCATCGAGCCGCACGGGTCCTGTCTTATCGTCGCCGCTCGCGGTCGGGCGTTTGCGGCGCAGGCGATCGCGCGCGGTACCGCGGGGCTTAGCCCGCGCTACGGGACGCCGCCGCGGTTGCGGTACGGTCAACGCTACTTCGAGCAATGCGGTGCTGCGCTCGCCGTCGGCCTCCACTACCGCCGCCGCTCGACACTCGACCGGAAGGTCCATGGCCTGACGGTGGCTACGCCCCAACACAGGCACGTGTCGCGGCCGCGCGAGTTCATCCTCAACCGCGATCACCGCCGGCAGTTCGAGTTCGTAACGTTCACGCCAACCGCGTTCGAGCTTGCGCACGGCCGTGATCCCCTCGCCGGTCAGATCGAGTTCGATGACCCGGGTCACGAGGCCACCGGAAATCTCGCTCGCGATTGCATACGGGAAAAATCCGCTGCCGAGATCGCCGCTACGGCTTGCACAGAAAATGAGATCGGCGCGCTCCGGGCCGACGACACCGGCCACCATCCGCGCCGCAGCGCCGGTATCCGACTCGCCGCGGACCGGCGAATATGCGACGCGCAACGCCCGCGCCGCGCCGCGCTCGAGACAATGTTTCAGCAAAGCGTCGGCCCGCTCATCCGCGGCGCTGATTACCGTGACGGCGCCCCCTTTTTGGCTGCTCAGATCGAGGGCGGCCTGCAACGCAACGTCATCGGTCTCACCCATTTGTACGGTCGCCGGGCGTAGCGGCTGGCCGGTATCGGCGGCATACGCGACCTCCCGACCCCGGATCTGCGGTTTTATGCAGACAAAAATGTTCACGATATCAACCGGCGCGAGTCCGTCAGACCCACCCTCGTACACTGGCTGGCAAGACGTCCCGACACGTCGGAGGCGCACCCACCCTCGTCATTCAGCCGGACCCTCAACTCCGTCATCAATCAGAAAAATCTCCACTAAAGAGTTATGAAGTGTACGCGATTCAAGCAAACGAAAGTGCCGGCTTCGAGCCGGCCGGCCAACGCGGGCGGGTTCTGTATAGAGATAGGTACGCATTCTAGAGACAGCTTCTTTAATGGGTCTTTCCCCATCACGGGCGAAGGATCGGCCAGGGAATAATCCTGCTGAAGGGGGTAGTGCGGGAGAAAGTTCCGCAAAAAATCCCGAAGCCCAAATCGGGCCGCGGCATTACGTCTTTCAAGGGGTTGATATTGGTGCCGGAACGCCCGGTCACTTCCTAACTCAGGAATCTTCTGAAGCCTTTG
>CAZFZX010000256.1:0-3917 GCA_964523765.1 uncultured Enterobacteriaceae bacterium | reverse complement strand
TAGAGAACCAACCGCCTGCGCACAGCCATCTGCGCTGAACGAACTTATGACACGATCGGACGGCCCGGAACTCGATCAGAGGGTCCCTAACTATCTTTTGTCGCTTTCCAGAAAAAAGCATTCGGTACCGGGCTTCACCCGGAGTCGGGTTACGGACGCGTAGTCCGGTTCCAAACAGACGAGACGTTCGTCACCGGTCGCCCGGGATACCATCGCATTGATCAACATAAAATGAGTGAACACCACGGTGCTGCGCTCAAACGCCAACATCGCCTCCCATGCGGTATCCCGCCATTGCGTGATAACGTCGTCGACTTCGCGCCAGCGCATATGCGTGACTTCTTTCAACCACGCTTTGCGCTCCGCCGAATGAGACGATAATGGAACTTCGCGGAAGCGTTCGTCGATAAGGGCCGGTGCCGCCCACAGCCGACCGAGCGGCTGCGCGGTCTCCCGTGCGCGGCGCATGGGGCTGGAAATCATATGCAGCGGCCGCAACGAAGCGAATTCTTCCGCGACCCGGTCTGCCTGCCGCCGGCCGGTCTCGCTCAAACCGGCGTTCTTCGCCTCCGACCAGGGTGAATTCGCTTCGCCGTGGCGAACCAGATAGATCGTTATCGCAGCGGTCATCAGCAAGAACCGGTGCGGGATCCCGCATCCGTGTTGATCATTGCGGGATAGGACTCCGGACGCACCTGCGGTATCTGGTCAATGGTCTCGGGATCGGCAATCCGGACGTACTCATTTTCCTGTATGTTTTTTTGTAGGAAAATCGGCAGTGTCCTTTTTCGATAGATCCACTTCTTTCCCGGAGCAAATGCCATGATCGAACCGTTTAATGCCGTCGGCCTCATTCCCACAGTATGGGGGATCTCGAAGCGCGAAGAGATCATGCGTAATATCGAACATCAGAGTCATATGGTGAAGGCCGCCTGCTGGCTGGCAGGGCTCGACCTGCCGGTGCGCTTAATCGCATTTCCCGAAGGCGCACTCCAAGCCTTCAACGACGAAGTACTCGATCTCGACCACGCTACGTTCGCGCGCGAATGCGCGATCGATATACCGGGTCCGGAAACCGATGCGCTCGGAGCAATTGCACGCGAATACGACGTCTATATCATAGCCCAGGCGAAAGCGCGCCATCCAGAAATAGCCGAGCGGTTTTTTAACGTCGGTTTCGTCATCGCCCCGGACGGCGAGGTGATTCTAAAGCATTACAAGGTCGCACCGCTGTATCCGGTCGAACACTCAATGTGTCCGCATGATATTTACGACTGGTGGATCGACCGCTACGGCCGTGACCTCGACGCATTCTGGCCGGTCGTCGACACGGATATCGGCCGCTTGGGGATCATGATGGCGAATGAGGGATCCTATCCGGAGCACGCCCGCGGGCTAGCGATGAATGGCGCCGAAATCGTCTACCGTGCGTCGATCCCGCATCCTGCCGCGTCGAACGACTATTTCGAGATCCAGAGCCGCGCCCGCGCGCTGGATAACAATATGTATATCGTCGCTCCCAATCTCGGCACCTATTATCTCAACCAGGAGGCCGAGGTACCGATCGATACGTTCGGCGGCCACTCCTACATCATCGATTACCGCGGCCAAATCGTCGGCCGCCAGGAGTACGGTGGGGTCTCCACGAGTGTCTGCGGCCCGATCAATGTCGAGGCACTGCGATACCACCGGACTAACTCAAAATGGACAAACTGGATGAAGGATCTCCGCACCGAGATGATCCAAATCATCTATGAGCAGCCCATTTACCCGAAAAACCTGTACGCAGACCGCCCGCCGATGACCCACGCCGAGTATGAAGAAAACGTCACAAAAAAGCAGATCGCACTGATGCAGGAGCGCGGGATCTGGAAAGCGCCCGGGTAGTGCTAGCCCGCGCAGTCGGCGGCAGGTCCGCCCGCCGTAGCCGGTTCGATACCGTGCGCGCCACCGGGCACGATCGCCGCGCCGCCGTGAACGTTCTTCACGGTCCCGTGTCCCCGCGGGTGCCCAAGTCACGACGCGCGAACATGGCCGTGTCGATATAGCTCAACACCGTTGATCCGTCCTGGTTATGGATCCGAACCGACAAGACGACGACGCCACGATCCGGCTTACTGCGTGAGATACGTTTGTCGACACATTCCATTGTCGCCGAGAGTTCATCGTCGACGTAGACCGGGTGCGGGAAACGCAGTTCGTCAAAACCCAACGCGCCTATCGCCGCGTTACGCCACTGCGCCTGACTCATAAAGAGCTGCTTGACGCACAACGTATACTGGCCGGATGCTATAACACCGCGGTGACCCTTGGCGCGGGCCGCCGCGTTGTCGAGATGGATTGGCAATGAGTCCCACTTGCGGTTGAATTCGAGCAGTTCCCGCTCGGTGACGCGATAGGGGCCGAAATCAAACGAATCGCCGACGGCGATGTCGTCGAAATAAATTTCACCTGTGGCAGACATGGTTCGGGATCAGCGAATGGCGACAGAGCGGGCCATTGTAGTTCACGGACGTCGCGACGGCTGCAAGGAACCGCCCTCGGTCGGCGAACTCACCGATGCGGAGCGGGAAAGTGAACAGACCCGCCGCAGCGGGTCCGCAATTCACAAATTCGGCGATCCGGAATGCGAGGTGCAATCCGGCCGGTTTTTCCGATTAGTACCGGGAGCCGACGTGCCCGCCGATGGAATACCCGATCACAGCGCCGGCGGCGGTGGCGGCTAGTTGACCGGAGCCCTTGCCAACCTTTGAGCCAAGATACCCACCGAGGGCACCGCCGACGGCGTTACCGAAATTCGGCGAATTACTATAATGGGCACTCCCGTAGGACCTGCTTGTTGCATACGGCTGCCGATAGGTGATGGTCGGATAAGCCGATACGGGGTACCCGTACCCGGCCCGATTGTAGGAGCGTCGGCCGTAATTTGCGCTTACGTGATGTTTCCGATGACGGTATCCGTGATGGCCTCGATGATGGTGATGATGATGGCCGTGCCGGTAATGATGCTCTCCGTAGCGCTGCCCATGGTGGCGTCCGCGGTCGGCGAGCGCCGGATTGGCTGACATCGCCAGTAAGACGCCGATCCCGGCTACGGCCGAAAATAGAACGCTTGTCCGTCGTTTCGTCTTCATTACGATCTCCTTTAGCATGTCGTCCGTTCTCGCGGGACCGACTGTGATTGCTCAACACGCGGCCAGATTAGGCCTGTGCGCGTGAACCGACGCTGAATGCGTTGCTGGTCTGCGGGCAACAAGACGTATCCGTCCGTGGACAACGGCGACCGCGTCACAATTCGAAGGCCGCAGTTCAGATGACTCCCGACCTCGGAGCTCTTATCATCAACGGCCCGATCACCCGGTGGAGAAACAATCATGCCCGGCCGCGTAGACCGACGATTAGAAGAATTGGGGATCATCATTCCACGAGCGCAGAAACCGCGTGTTGCCAAGATCAAAGGATCGGCCGTCATCGGCACGACGCTCTATATCTCTGGCATGATCCCGCAGTGGGAAGGAGAGGTGCGTTACGTGGGGAAAGTCGGCGAAGACTTTTCTATCGACGAAGGTCGCGAAGCCGCACGTTTGAGTGCACTGAACGTGATCGCCCAAGCCGGCGAGGCGCTGAACGGCGATCTCGATCGGATCAGACAAATCGCCAAGGTCTCTGGCTTCGTCAACTGCGCCCCCCATGTGACCGAAGTCGCGGCGGTGGTCAACGGAGCTTCGGAGTTGTTCATGGAGATCTTCGGCCAGCGAGGCGCCCACGCGCGCGTCGCCGTCGGCGCCACTACCATGCCGCTAGGCGTCGCCGTGGAGATCGAGGCGATCATGGAGATCGAATAGCCGGCGCGTAGCGGGGCTAGCCCGAATGTTGCACGAGGCGCTCGCGGTCCTCGCGCAATATTCGGGCTAAGA
>CAZFZX010000255.1:0-4070 GCA_964523765.1 uncultured Enterobacteriaceae bacterium | reverse complement strand
CAGATCGATGACTTATTCAGAAGTTCCCTAAAGAAGCGTTCCGAAAGATGCATCACTTTTATAGCTACACCAACCCCGTCACCCCGGACTCGATCCGGGGCCGGTATGACGGTGATGACGCACGGCCGTCGGCGCTGGTCTCCATATTCGGACGTTGCTTCACGGAACGTGGCCCGTCGATAAGTGCGCTAAAGAAATACTCGGAGACGCGACCGCTTTGCGCCCTACGGTTTCGAGAACCTTCTCGAAGCAGGCTTCAGATTCTCGCCGCACGGCCGATCCACGGGCTCTATGTCGGCACACTAGGGGCTGGTAGCGCCGGTGACGCCGGCGGTCAGGGTAAATCGCATCGCTTCCTCCATGTTCATGGCGACCGGCCGCACAGCACTGCGAGGCACCAGTACGGCATAACCACCAATCATGTAACTCAAGGGCAGATAAACCAGGACACTGTCTGCTTCGCGAAAATCATCGGGCAGGCTTTCCGGGTCTTCCCGGGTAACGAAACCGATCACCTGCATGCCGCTATTCCCGAGCGATACTGCCACCACGCGCTCGAATTCCTTTTTTGTGCCCGGCGAAAAATAATTCAGGAAATCGCGTAAGGCCGGGTATATCGATTTGATAACGGGAGTGTGGTAGAGGAGTTTCTCCCCCTTGGCAAACAGCATTTGAACCACATAGGCATGCATCAGCAATCCCACCATAAATACGGCTATCAGGCCTGCAATCGTACCCATGCCAGGCCGGTACAGGTGTTCTGGCAGCCATAAGCCGATCAAATTGCCCAACATCGATTCCGCAGAGACTGCGAACCAGTAAAGGAGGTAGAGCGTAAGCACAACGGGCAGGATGGTCACCAGTCCCGTGAGAATGTGTTTGCTTATGAATTTCACCATTTGAACTACCTCCGCTAACAACTAACGCACCGGCGCTCTCGCAGCAGCGGCTCTCGCTCCCTGCTCGGGGCCTCGTCCAGTGTAAGCCAGAAACGCCCTAACATAGCGCCCTCCCTTGAATCGACAGCCTCCTTAGAAGGTACAAGTGCTAAGGATCGACATTTCGATAGCAACGTCCGTTGGCCGCTCGCGCTGAACGGTCTCCTGGAGATCGCTAATATCGGGGCCGCAACCGTGGTGTAATTTGGTCAAATACACCGACTCCCGCACCATTCACCTTTTAGCGGTTGCCGAGCGCTTGACGTCGTCGCCGCGTCGCCGTGTCGTCCACGACGAGGGTCTCATCTTCGAGGCGCCCGTCGAAGACGACGCCATAAATCTCGTTGGCACGTTCGACCGTCTCCCAACGTTCGAGCACGTCGCGCAATACGCGCGCCGGTTCTCGCTCCAACGGATCGCCGTAACCGCCACCGCCGGCATCGATGCCCCGGATCTGCTCGCCGGGCTCCAGTCGGCACTCGACGACACCTGGCAAGCGTTCTTCACCGCCGTCACGTTTGCGCACAAACGTCGCGGCCGCGGGCCCGGCGTGACCGCCCCTCGCACCCTGCGGTGCGTTCACCTGACCATCGCACGAAACGACGACCGTCATCGGATCCCGGCGCGGCCCGTAAACGACTTCGACGCCGGGACCGCCGCGGAAACGACCGGCCCCCGAACCGCCGGGTACCACGCGAACCGATTCGAACAGCATCGGATACTTCGATTCGTCGACTTCCACGCTGCTTCGATAGATGACGCCGCAGGCAACGGGAAGCCCGAAATTGAGCCAGCCGTCGGTCGTTGGGGACGCCGGGCCACCGTTCGCCACCAACCATTCCTGATTGATATACGGCCCTTCGCGGCGCCAGTCGTACCCGGAGATCACCGCCGCGCCCGCGCCCATACCCATCGCACCTTCGGCGACGCCGAAACCGTCGCCGATCTGGGCAAAGGCGAGCTGTACTGCGTTGACGATGCGGTCACCGATATTCGTCGTCGCCATCGAGCAGCTATGAGGAAACTCAGGGATCCCGGTGACGCAGCCTTCGCGCAATTTGACGTCGATACGCGCGAAGCTGCCGGCGTTGTGCGGAACATCGGGGTCTATGCAGTTAAATACGCCGGTCATGGCGTTGCTCGTCGCGCAGGCCACCGATTCATTCAAGCCGAGCGGTACATTATCGGCGTTATTCGTGAGATCGACTTCGATCCGGCCAGCCTCATCGTCGATCGTGATGTCGACCCGGATGGGCAATCCGTCCGGCAGGACCGGCGGCAATGGATCGTAGGTGCTGACAGCGGTGAATGTTCCGCCCGGCAGTTTACGTATTGCTTCGGTGGCGCGACGCTCGGAGTAACTGAACCATTGCTCGATGAAATTGCGGATAGTGTCGATACCGTAACGCCGCGTCAATTCCGTCAGACGGCGCTCGCCGATCCGCGCCGATCCGATTGACGCGAGATAATCGCCGTACCATTGATCGGGCACGCGAATGCGCTTCTTGCACATGCGGATAATATCGTCGACGTCTTTGTAGGCTTTTTGGATGCGCACGGCCGGAAAGATCAACGCGCCTTCTTCGTAGATGTCGCTCGCATAGGCGTGATAAGTACTCGGGATCGAATTGCCGCAATCGGCTTGGTGTGCTTTAGCACACGCAGTGAACAGATGTTCGCCGTCCACGAATACGGGCACCAGGTACATATGATCGGCCGCATGGGTATTGCCGATGTAGGGATCGTTGTGCAAGAAGGCATCGCCGGGAGCGAGATCGGTATGCAATTCGGCCATCGCCTCCGTTTGCAGGCTGCTGCCGAAGATATGCACGGGCGCCCCCTCGGCAGCGCACAACAGCCGATTATCACCGGTAACGATCGAGCAGGAGAAATCACGCACCACCGCGAGTACCGCTGAGCGCGCCGTCTTCAATAACGTGTTGGTCATTTCTCGCACGATCGCTTCCATGCGATTCGCCAGCACCGCCATCAGAATGGGGTTGATCTCATCGCCGACGTGTTCGCGCCCTCGATCATTCACCGTTTGCTTCCTCCTCTAAGGATTTCTCCGAGCCGCCACACGGGTTAGTTGCTCGCAAATGCGGTATACCTCGTTACCGCGTATCAGGATGGGTGCTTATTCGAAAACCGAGCCGTGAATACCTCCCTGTAGCCCGCATTCTTGCAGCCGGCGGTTTCGACTAACCCATCACCCTCGTACATGGAACGAGCGTCTCAATTCTAGACACGCATGTTTAGGTCATCGTGTAGCCGCCATCGACACTCCAGGCCTGAGCGTTGATATAGCTCGATTCATCGGAGGCAAGAAACACCGCGAGGTGGGCGACCTCTTCGGGGCGGATCCAGCGTTTCAGCGGCGCCATGTTCTTGAACGCCTCCTCCAAGGCTTCCCGCGGCACCCCAGCGACGGCGGCGTGTTCGCTCATGAAATTGTCCGCCAAATCCGTATCGACAATCCAGGGACAGATGGCGTTGGTCAATATGTTGTACGGTGCCAGCTCGAGCCCGAGGCAGCGCGTGATCCCGACGATGGCGTGCTTTGAGGCGTTATACGCGCTCTGTTGTCGCGAACCCCATTTCCCGGCAGAGGAAGCAATATTGATGATCCGGCCGGCTTCGCGTTCGACCATTTTTGGTAACGCCGCTTGGGTTACATGGAACACGCCGTAGACATTGACTTCGAGGATATTGCTGAAATCCTCGAAGGAATAGTCGACGAAATTGGCGGCTTTATGGATCCCGGCATTATTGACCAGGATATCGATCTGCCCCTCACTTTCGACAGCGGCGACCATGTCATCGACCCCGGGGCGATCGGAGACATCGCAGGGATGGGCGCTCACCGCAACGCCGTATCGGTCGCGCAATTCGGCGGCGGCCTGGTCAAGACGCGCAGGGTCGCGAGCGTTAAGCGCGATACTGGCACCTTCAGCCGCGTAGACTTCGGCGATCGCGCGCCCGATGCCACGACTGCCGCCGGTGATCAGAGCCGTTTTACCCTTGAGCCTGTCTACCATTGCCTTCGTCCCCTCTTCGTAATCGTCGGAATAAGGTTGTACCTAAGGAACCTCTGAACAAGTCATGACTCGGCATTTTGCGCCCAGAATATCC
>CAZFZX010000254.1:0-4087 GCA_964523765.1 uncultured Enterobacteriaceae bacterium | reverse complement strand
AGACTCCCAACATTGAAGCTGCGTCCCCTCCTCCTCAAATCGAGGGAGATCAGGGAGGGGGCGTAAGCATTTGCCTCCCGGCGAAGTCGTTGGATGTCTTATGTTTCCGCTCACCTATTCAATGGAGCTCGTTCCTGGACGATGTCGGTCGCAGCATCGAATCAGGATAAGGCCCCGGACTCTTCCTTGCGGTCCATCGCGGCTCCGGATCGGCGGGCACCGCGACCTAATTGCCGGCCCACCGGGGTGGCCTTTTCTCGGCAAAAGCGCGCGCGCCCTCAAGCCGATCCGCCGAGGCATACCAAGCTTCGAATGCGGGATAGCGATCCTGCCCGCCCATTGCCTGCGCCAAAGTCGGTTCGTCGAGCCCTCGCATTACGGTCTGTTTCGAGGCCCGTGTCGCCAGCGGCGCGCAGCGGAGAACTTTTTCACACCACGCGCTCACAGCCGCGTCGAGGGCGTCGGGCGCGACGAGTTCGGTGACGAGACCCATTCGGTTTGCCGCTTCGGCATCGATAATGTCGCCGGTGAGAATGAGGCCCATCGCTTGCTTGAGCCCGACCTGGCGAGCCAACCGATGCATGCCGCCGCCCAAAGCAACCGCGCCGACAAGTGGTTCCGGCAAACCAAAACGCGAGCGGTGCGTCGCGATCAGAATATCGCACGCAAGTGCCAACTCGAATCCACCGCCGACCGCGACACCGTCGACCGCCGCTATCAAAGGTTTGTCCAGATCGAAACGCTCGATCAAACCTGCGTATCCACCTTCCGGGTATACGTGCGGTTGACCGCGCTCGGCGATGGATTTCAAATCACTGCCGGCGCAAAAGGCCCGATCCCCGGCCCCTCGGATCACGCAAAGATACTGGTCGTCGTCGCCCGCAAACTGGTCGAAAGCTCGTTGCAGTTCGTCGTGCATTTTCTGGTTGATCGCGTTGAGAACGGCCGGTCGATTCAAAGTGAGCCGCGTGACGTGATCGGTTGCCGTAACATCGATATGTTTGTAGCTCACTCGCCGATCCCTCTTTCCTTACCCGGACACGGCGCTATTCTCTCATATTGCCCAGCGAGAGGGCCCCAGGACCACCGTCACGCCGAGCCGTGATCCGCCACGGTGAGAGATATTGCGCCCGCTGCCGGGCGGCCGTCGGCTGTAAGCTTCCGGTTCCACGGCCGGTCTCTATCGCTACTGTCATCGGATTTCTGGTACGCTCTAACGTCCCGGGAACCGTCGGTCCCCGCCCGATAATACTAAGGAGCGCATTACGCCATGACTTTGTACAGCGACAGCAAATACCCGGTCAGGAATGCGATCGTCGAGGCGCATCAACACACGCTCGCGTCGTTCAGCGTACCGGGTACCTGGTGGACGGGCGCGCAACGCGCCGCCATCGTCGCCGAAGCGCGCGACGCGCGTTGCGAAGCCGGACTCCAGAAACCGGCGGCCGCGGAGACCAAAGCACCGACCGACCTGCCCGAATCGACCCGGAGGGTCGCGCGGCAGGTCGCGGTGTCGACGAATAAGCTGGACCGTGGGTTCTTCGAACAGGCGGTGAGCGATGGTTTGAGCGACGCCGAATATGTCGAGACGGTGGGCGTCGCCGCCCGCCTCACCTGCGTCGATGTTTTTGCCCGCGGCATCGGTGTGCCCTCCGCCGAGATCGCCCAGCCGGCGGACGGTGAGCCCACGAGTCAGCGGCCCGCGACGGCGCGCGATGAAGGCGCATGGGCCGAGAGCATCCCGGGCGGGAGACGCGGTAAACAAGAGGCGATCGATACCTACGGGACGGACATGATAGAAGCGGCGCCGTTCATTTATCGCTCGCTGAGCCTCGTCCCCGAGGAAGCGAAAGGATTGATCGGGCTGGGGTCGGCGCAATACGTCGCGCTCGAAGAATTCATGAATTTCGATTTCCGTTTCGATCCCGGCTTCAGTCGTTCTCAGGTCGAACTGGTGGCAGGTCGCATCTCCGCCATCAACGAGTGCTTTTACTGAACTACCGCGCACACCTGGATGCTCCGTGCGAGCGCCGCAGCGAACAATCTCCCGGTAAACTTAGCCGCGATCACGAACTCGAGCCTCGACAGCGGGATCGAAGACGGAGACGTCTTACTCGCTTTCGCCGACGCCGTAGCGGGGCCAGACCACGCGGCATTGGAGACGGCACGGGTCCGCTTGCTCGAACGCATGGGCCCCGGCGCGCTGGTGGAGGCAGCCGCCGTCGCGTCTGTTTTCAGCATGAACGATCGGGCCGCGAACGCTATCGGGATCCCGCTCGACGGCATGATGCTGACCGACAGCGGGGCGTTTCGAAAAGAACTGGGCATCGACGACTTTCCGTCCGCCAGAAATACGCCGGGGCGCTGAACGGGCGTTCGTTAGCGTCGCTCAAGCGCGATCGGTAGCGTGCCGCTCGATGAACCGCTCGGCGAGATGATCGGCCCAGGCGCCGATAGAAATCGCGGGCGGCCCGCCGATCGGTTTCGGCAACGCGGCGGCATCGGCAACGTATAAGCCCGGGTTGTTGAACACCTCGCCATTGGCATCGACTACACCTGCGGCGGCGTCCCCACCGATACAAGCGCCGCCGGTCGGATGAACGGTGGTAGGCCGCCGCAAATGGTAGATACGACGTCCGGTCTTCTCGCCGATTAACTGGAAAGCCGCCTTGATGCGCGAAAATATTTCGCTGTTTTCCGGTTCGTAGTCGATCGACAGCTTGCCGGCACGGTAGCGCACGCTACCGTCTTGTGCGTCGGCGCCCATCGCGGCGACATAGGTCCCGCGCCGGAGTTTCCTGCTAATCCAGCCGCCCAACGGTAACGTTCGGGGTGTCGGCAGCGAACCTTCGCCAATCAGCGGCCACTCGCGCCCTTCCCCCAACGGCTCGGCCTCTTTCATGCGCAACAGTCCGCGCCCCGGCATACCGACGCTCAAATCCCGTTGCTTGTCGTCCAGATGCCAGTAGCCGAAGAAGTCGGCGTTGCCGCCGAACTGCTGCCCCAATCTCGGCATGTCGGCGAGACCGCCGATTTCCCGGCTGTGGAGCAAAAGCCTCAAAGTATTGAGCGTACCTGCCGCGAGGATCACGTTCTCTGTCCGGTGTGTTTCGCGCTTGCCCGTGTGGTGATTGATGAGATCCACCAGGTAACGCCCGCGGTCATCGGCACAACGTCTGACGGCGGTGACCTCACACAGGTCCAGAACCCTGAGGCCGTGCTTCATCGCGCGCGCGATGTAGGCGAAGTCGAGTGAAGTCTTGCCGCCCTTCTCCGAGCCGAGATTGCCTTCTTCTCCCGGGGTCATTTCGTAACGTTCGACGCCGTCGTCGTTTGTTATCTTCTGCGGCTTCCCTGGCGTTGCCGGGAACAAATAACCCACCGGGACCTCGTAATCCGCACCGGCAGCATCGACTACCTCGCTGTCGCCGAAGCGCTCCTCCAGGGTCGTCGGCAATTGGTCGTCCGCCATCGCGGGCCTCGCGCCCATGCGCTCGAATACGCGGTCGTATGACTTCTGCATTTCCTCTGCGCTAAGACCGTCGACGATCCCATTCCAATAGTCGGGATCGGGCGGCGGGGCGTTGAGCCCGGCGTAGACATGGCTGCCGCCCCCAACACCCGAAGAACACAAAACATTGAGCCCTTTCGACAGGTGCAGTTCGAAAAGGCCTTTTTTGCTGAGGGAAACGCCTCCGCCCGGGATCTTGTCGTTGCGCACGGCACGCATTAGCCGCAGCAGAGCGCTGCGCCCTCTCGGGAACGGGGCACGCGACGCTATCCCCATGGAACGCACGGGCACCGTGTCACGCCACGGCCCGCGCTCGATCAAGGTTACGGTGATCCCGGCCTCGGCCAGGCGTGACGCACAGACCGCACCGCCGAAGCCGCTGCCGATGACGATAACCCCACCCTTCTGCGACATAATCACACCCTCCGCCGTTCGAGCATACGCTCGCGTTGTTTCCAATATAACTGTTCCGAATAATGCATCACTTTTGTCGTTACACCAATCGCCGTCACCCCGGACTTGATCCTGACTCTTCTACACAAATAATTGAACTATTTGAAGTCATCCGGATCGGAT
>CAZFZX010000253.1:0-4137 GCA_964523765.1 uncultured Enterobacteriaceae bacterium | reverse complement strand
ATCAAACCCATATGCAGCTGCATCACCGACACTCATGCAATATGCGGGCTAGCCGGAAGGACGTCCACTTCGAGCTTCAAGTCGGTAACGATCAACACGCGATTGTCCGCGTCCGGCTCCGTATTTATCTGCCACGTCCCGGTTTCCGGGCCGCCGACAGTCACTAGATCGTAACCGCTCTCGCCGCGCCAGCTGACGTTGTCAGGATGCGAACCTTCGTCGAAAACCTCCCCCGCCGGATCGACCAGTTGTAAAGGTTCAGCCGATTTCGCGCGGAACACGAGCAGCGTCATCTCGCTCACGCTCGAGTCGACATCGAAACGATTGTCGAGCAAGGGGATCGAGTCCGGGCTGGCGGCCTGCTCGAACATATGCAGGAACACCCGCTGCAAGGAAGCGGCATCCTCGACCTGCTCCGCCCAGCCCTCCGTAGCTTCCGCAAGCGTGGTCAGGAGTTCAGCGTCAGAGTTTCCCGACAATGCGATCGTATGGATCTGCGCTCCGTGGGACTTGATCCGGGCAAGCCCGGCGCCGAGGAGCCGTTCGCGCGACGCCTCGCTGTCGGACGGCCGCTTAGACACGTCGACCATCCCGTCGGTGAGCAGGATCACATGGCGCTCTCCGTCGGCTGGTCCGGCCGTGTCCCAATCACGCGTCGCGACGGTGACCGCGGCTTCGATGTCGGTGAATTGGCCGCGAGAGTGGATCTTGTTTGTCGCCTTGACCGCGGCCGCCTTCCATGCCCCGTCGACGCTGCGCGCGGTGATAAGCTCCTCGATGGCTTCGCTGAACGTCCAGATCCCAGCTTGCGCCCCTAGCGGCATCAATTCCGCAACCAAGCGCACTGCCGGGATCCGCAGATTCCCGGGGTCGTTTTGCTTCATACTCCCGGAAACGTCGATCAGGATACGAATATCGACGTTTCCGGCCGAGACCGGCACGGGAATGATGACGGCACCCATAAGGAGCGCGATCCACACGATGGTTTTACTCAATCGACGCAACATTGAATCCACGAAGCTTTGATCTCTCAGACGAAAGCGGCGTTTCCCGCCAATTCTTTAATCTTACGGTCCATGATATCGGCCGTCGAAAACTGCAAACATGAGCGTTCTTGTCGAACTCAGGCACGGATAAAGGGGAGAAACTCGGACCTGTCGGTAGCAAGCGGTGTTCCAAAAGATGCTTCACTTTTGTCACGATTCAAGCAACCGTCACGGCGGACTTGCGACCGCAGCGAAGTACCTTTTGTCACACGACGGAGACAAAAATGGAACGATCGGTAAAGGGTTGAAATGAACTCGGTTCTAGACGTCGTCGTCCCGGTTTTCAGCATCGTTCTACTGGGATTCGGCCTCGGTCGGGCAGGGATCTTCAGCGCCGATGTCGGCGACGGTCTAACCCGTTTCATGCTCTATGTCGCCGTTCCAGCGATGTTGTTCAAAACCCTGGCGACGACGACGCTACCGGTGACCATACCCTGGGCTTATATCCTGGCTTTTTACGGCGCATCGTTTACGGTATTTGCCATCGGCTTCGGGGTATCGAAGATCGGCTTCGCCTGGCCCCGACGAGACCAGGGAATCGCCGCGTTAACCGCTTCCTATTCCAATATGGTGATGCTCGGTTTACCGCTCGTCGTGACCGCGTTTGGCGATGCCGGCGCGCTTCCGCTGTTCATCCTTCTAGCCCTCCAGAGCACACTGATGTTTCCGGCGACCACCTGGATGATAGAAATCTACGGCGTCGAGCGGGGCGCCCAGCGAGTGCGTTTTATTGTTTCGGCCGGCAAGCTGATGTTGAACCCCGTTATCCTGAGTCTCGCTCTCGGTGTTGCCGCCAATCTGATGTCGATCGGCGTCGGCGGCGCCGCCGCGCGAGTCCTCGATATCATTAGCGCCGCGGCGCCGGCCTGTGCACTCGTCGCATTGGGTCTTGGCCTCGCACAATACGATCTGCGGGGAGACTTGCAGAGGTCGCTGCTGTTCGTATTCCTCAAGTCCTTCGCGCACCCGGCGTTGGTCTGGTTTGGCTGCTGGGCGTTGGAGATCTCGGCGCTTTGGACCCAAGTCGCGGTTTTGCTGGCGGCGATGCCTACGGGCATCAACGCCTTCATATTCGCTAAGAAATACGATATTCGGGTCGCCGTTGTCACCAAATCGATCGTGCTGAGCACCCTCGTTTCGATGGTAAGTGTATCGATACTGCTGCGGTTATTCCTTAACTGAAACGTCGATTTCGGTCACAATAGAGTGAGCAGCGAAATTTTAAAGTCCGGGCGCGGACGGGCCGATGAACCTCGTATCCGCTCCCCCGCGATCGCTTAACGAAAAGACTCAAACGATCTAGAAAGATGTCGACGACCGAACCTAACCCGCGAAACGGCGACGACGCCTGGCAGCAGAAGTATCGCGATGCCGTCAGAGAGTCGAGCGCCAGTGAAAACCGGTGGCGAGAAGAAGAAACTCGTCTGCACAAGAATCTCTTGCGCCTGTCTTTCTCTCACCTGGGCGTCGATGCCGATCTGGACCGGCGGTTGAAGCAGCTCCAGATTGAACTGAAAAAGAATCCCGACCCCGAACTGCGCGGCAAATTAATCGACGATATCGTCGACCAGATCGCTCAGGCTACGGACGAGCGCGACGGCGGAGATTCCCAGTACGGCGCGAGCGCAGTCATTACATCGCTACTCGATGAACTGCGATTGCCGGAGGCCTATGCGAATGAACGGGCGCTCATCTCCTCGCGATTCAAACGCGATGACGGATCGATGCTCCGAGAGAACGTCGAGCGCCTTGCGGACCTGCTCAACGAGGTGACCGGCGCGCACGAGGAGTCCGCAGGTGGCCGACTAAGCGACAATTTTATCGAATTCCTGAGCAAATTTTCGCTACCCGGGTCGCTCGGCGAAAAAGTCAAGGCGATGCAGAAGCGATCGACAGAAATCAAAACCGATCTCGAGCGCCTGGTCGTAATCGACGACACCATCGCCCTGATCAGCGAAGAACTGCAGGGGGACCCGCCGACCGGAGGCGGCGCTACCGAGACTCAAGCCATCGTCAGAGAGTTGATCGATTGGATGACCCTGCCGAGTCAGGTGAAGGCAGATCTCGTCGACATTCAGTCAAAACTGGACGGCGCGGAATCCCAAAACGATTTATCGGCGATCCTGCGCGACCTTGGCTTTACGGTGAGCCAATTCCATAGCACCTTGATGTCTGAATTGACGGACGTCGAATACTATTTGAAAAACGTCGCCGTCCGTCTAAAAGAACTGCAACTCGGTATCGAAGATTCCTTCAAGGATCAACGCGAATCGCTCGGCGAACAGGAGGACCTGAATTCAGGCGTCACCAACCAGGTAGTCGCGATGGCGGCGAGAATGGTCGACGAAAATGACCTTGACACGATTAAGCACCTAATCGATGAGGGCCTTAGCGAAATACGAACACAGATGGACGAACATCTCGTGCGTGACCGCGCGCGCGTCGCAAGGGGCGAAAAGCGGCTAGAGGCGCTCTCCGAACGGTTGACGAAAATGGATGAAGAGTCAACACGCTTGCGTGCCCAGGTGCAGCAGGAACGCGCCCGGGCGCAACGCGACGCGCTCACCGGAATCCCGAACCGATCGGCCTATGACGAGCGAATCAAGACCGAAACGGCTCGCCACGACCGCCACAACAGACCCGTCAGCCGGGCAGTTATCGATATCGACAAATTCAAGTATGTCAATGACCACTTCGGGCACAAAGCCGGCGACAAAGTACTAAAGAACCTCGCCCGGATATGCGTCTCCAAGGTCCGTGCGACCGACTTTCTTGCGCGTTACGGCGGCGAAGAATTTGTCCTCATACTTGCCGAAACGCCCCTGGCACAAGCGCAGCTAGTCGCCGAAAAACTGCGTGAAGAGATTGCAGGCAAAGGTTTTTACTGCAACGGCGAACGCGTGCCAATAACGGTTTCGATCGGCATAGCGGAGTTTGCGCGAGCGGAAACCGCCGATGAAGTCTTTCAACGTGCCGACCGGGCCCTCTATGCGGCGAAGGATCGCGGACGCAACCGCTGCGTTACGGAGTCAGAACTAGGGAACCTCTGACTAATTCTGGGACAGTCGGATTGTGATTCAAAATTGTTCGA
>CAZFZX010000252.1:2922-4196 GCA_964523765.1 uncultured Enterobacteriaceae bacterium | reverse complement strand
GCGTTCCGGCACCAAAATCAAAGACATACACGCCCTTTTTTCTTGTCCTGTCCTATAGAAGGGTGATTGTCCTATTCGACGTCGAAGAATTGCCCGCCTTGCCCCGCAATGTCCCACTGTGCGTAGTGGTGTTCGACTGGTCCCCGCAAATCTCCCGCATGCAACTTTGCTGAAGAGACCGATCAAGCATTTCCGCATTCATCGATGTCGCGAGCGCCTGCTTTTAGCGATAACGGATGTTCCCTTAGACGGTGGCGCCGCCCAAATTAGCCGGGGAGGTACTGCCGAAATGTGCCCTAAGCCGCCCTACACATCAATCTGTCGGTTCTCGCCGACGCGAGCAGGGTTCAGCCACAAGGTGGGCCACACCGGTGCAGTCACGCTTATCCAACGTTTTGGCAGCGCTTTGAATTTGAACATTCACTTTTGATGTGCATGGATGCACAAATGCCGCGAGCGCAGGATGCGCAGGAGCGGCCACATGCTTTTTCTAGATGGCATCTACGTCGACAGAACAGCTATCTGGTCGGGGATACCGTGGAAGGGGAGCCGCTGGAGCAACTGTTGGGTCACTCGATCACGTATCGCATCGCCGTGGGGCCGCACCAAGGTCGCAAGGTGTTCACCCTGCAGACTCTGCCGGACTGCAACGAGCCCTTCATTGACCAAGTGGGCAAGGTGGCAGGATTCTCGCTGCATGCTGGTGTCGCGGAGAGGGCGGACGAACGCAAGAAATTGGAACGTTTGTGCCGCTACATTGCAAGGCCAGCGGTGTCGGAAAAGCGTCTGTCGCTCACCGCCGATGGCAACGTACGTTATGACGTGAATGGAATCACAAATGTGGCGGGCGCAGGGATGCGCAGGAGCGACCGAGCTCAAGACGCCGTACCGCGATGGCACCACGCATGTGATTTTCGAGCCGCTGGACTTCATTGCCCGACTCGTAGCACAGGTTGACGACGGTTTGATTACCTGACGCTACTCGATGGGATCGCGGAAAAGGGCGTTAATTCGTCCTGTTCTTAAATGCAGCAGGTGCAGAACGCCGTGTCGCTGTTGTTCCCGGAGGCCGAGGTCACCGATTTAGTCGGTTATCAGTGGACGCACGATCCATTTTCGCTCGGGACCTGGTGTACCTTGCGTCCCGAGCATACGAGCAAGTATCTCACGGAACTCCAGCGGGCCGAGGGCAAGGTACACTTCTGCGGCGGCGATGTCGCGAACGGCTGGCGCGGTTTCATCGACGGCGCAATCGAAAGCGGTCTCAGGATCGG
>CAZFZX010000252.1:0-2912 GCA_964523765.1 uncultured Enterobacteriaceae bacterium | reverse complement strand
GTAGTATCTCCCATCATTCCCGCGCGATTCACTCCTTTGCCTGACGCCGCGCGCGGCGCCGCAGCAGTTTCTCCGCCAGCCGCGGCGCCGTACCCGGCTTCGACCAGGGGCACACGGCGATACAATGCGCGCAGCCGAGTGCTTCCCCGAAGTAGGGGATGCACTTGTCGAAGTTGACGTACCACTTTTCGACCCCGCGCACCATCTGCTTTTCGGTCGATATCGCTTCCGGCGGACACGCACGCGAGCACACCTGACACTGCGTGCAGAATTCGTCCGCACAGAATTCGTCACGCGCATCCGCGATCAGTGGCATGTCGGTGGTCACGGCCGACAGTCTGAACATGGAGCCGTATTCACGATTGATCAGGGAACCGTGCTTGCCGAGTTCGCCGAAGCCGGCCTCGATCGCGGCCGGCATCATGCTCAGCGCGGACGCATACGGGCCCTGGTAGGCCTTGGCGAAATAGCCCTGGGACAGTATGAAGTTTCGGACTTCGCGGCATGCGCGGGCGGCGCGGTTGTACTGGCGGCCGACCTCGACGCCCGATTCGGGGTTTTCGAAAGACGGCGGCCCTTGCTCAAGGGAGTCGTAGTTCATCGTCACACCGACGATGATCACCCACGGCTCCTCGATCTCGTAACCCTCGTAGACGTACTCCGGTCGCATCGGCGTGATGCCGACCATGTCGCCTTCATGGGCGTGCGCGCATTCCTCTACGGTCGACGCCCATTGCGCTGGAGATTTCTCGACCACGTTTTCGGCCTGGGGGACCGGGTCGACACCGCGGCCGGCATTCGGGTTGAAGACCTCACGGATCGCGGGAGACTGGCGGTGGTATTCGGTGACCACGTGCTGCAATTCTCCGAACTGCTGCTTGTTCGGCGGATGCCAGAAAAACGTAGACGGTCTGCGAGGCGTGGTTTCACCGAGGCCATTGACCGTGTTACCGGAAAGGTCGGGGAAAGCGTCGAGGAACTCCCGTTTCGGCGTGTATTTCGGTTTGGCGGTCATGCTCGATTGACGTCCGTTTGCGGATAGAACTCGGCGAAAATGAACCAGAAAAGGTCACTCTTCAAGGTGTTCACGCGCTGCAGTCGACGGCCATCTCCCGTCTGACCGAACAGATCGATGGCCGGGACGGGCGCCGTAGCGTCATTGAAAAACGCGGCAACGGCATCGTAGCGATCGTTGTAGTGAATCACCACCGGTGCCCCGCCGATTTCCACGTTCACGATGCCGCCATGCTGAATCAGAAAATCCTTCGTGTAGGCGACGAAATCGTCGCCTACGTTGAGGGCAAAGATCCGCGTTTTCATCGGCAGGCGCGGATCGGGTTCCGAGATCGTCGGAAACGCGGCGTTCTCGGGGTCGTCCCACTGCAGCCCCACGCCCCAAACCATCATTACGTTGCGTACCAGTCTGTCCCACAGCCCGGTGAGCGGGTTCTCCGCCAGCGCAGCGATTTCGTTTACGAACACTTTGCCGTCGGGATAGAGCTCGCGGAACGAACGGAACGGCATGCGCAACGTCGCGTATTCTGGCATGCGGCCGCGCTCGGGCGCGCCCTCCAGGGTGCCCCACAATTGCTGGATGGGTTCGCCGGTGTTGCCGTCCTTCAGGACGAGGTTGTTCTTGAGTTGCGTCATCACGCTCAACTCGAGTTGCTGACCGTCGATCACCGGGGAGTAGGCGATGGCGAGATTCGTCAGCCCGCAATAGGTCATGACGACCTCTTCGCCGTCGATGACGTCGCCCTTGGCGACGTGCGGCTGCAGGAGGTAATAGTCGGAATAGGCGTAAGCGCCGTTGTCCGTCTCCAGTACCACGACGCTGATGTCGTCGACGGCCGCATAGCTCTCGGCGCCGAAATGTGCGTACTCGAGGCTCTGGCGCATGTGCCCAGGGGCTTCGGTCACGCTCACGAAGTTTGCCTCGTGCTGCTGCGGCCGGAACATCCAGTTCGGGTTGATCAGGCCGGAGTAAAGATTGATGGCGAAGAAGGCCACGAAAAAGAAGAGCAGCGGGCGAGGACAGACGCGCCGATCGCGCCACGCGATTATAGCCGCGACGGCGAACAGGCATAGAGAGAGCCCGGCGATCCAGTGGCGGTTGTACCAGACCGCCATGGTGAAGTCGCGTGACGACTGTACGAGCCACTGGCTGATGTCCGCCAGGTCCTTGAAGATGATGAAGCCGCCGATCTGCGCGGCAGCCATGCTCAGCCAGAAGATGAGGCGATTGCGATTAGTCGTCATGCGTGCCACCTGCCACAAAGCCCACGGGACGACTACCATAGGCCGGCGCGCCAACCATGGCAATTACCAGGTTGGTAAGCTTAGGTCTTCTCGGCGCGCGATTGCAGGTAGTGCTCGGTCGCGTCGTCGACGGGGAAGGCGCTCTCGATAAACAGCTCCTGCAGCGTGATGTCCTGGGGAGCGCCGAGCGTCGCGACGGCCGTGCGCGTCGCCGCGAGACGTTCTTCGTTCACCGGACTTACTGCGAGTAGCGGGACGTCGGCGCCCGCCTCACGAAACGCCCGCAGTTGCGCGCGGCAGCGTTCTTCAGATCCGAATACGCAAACCGTTTCGATGAGTTCGTCGGGGATCGCAAATCGCGCCGAAGTGCGGAATTTCTCCCAGCTCCAGCCGCTTCCCAGTTCATTTTTCAATCCCCCGTCAGTAAATCAAGTGGGCAGCATATCCGAGGGCATTGGTGGCGTGAATGTCTGAAAGTGGCCGGTTGCGCTCGGTGCCGCCGGGCAGGCGAGTGGCCGTTCACAAGGGACCTACGGTCGGGGCGTGTTGCAGCGCAATAATCGGTCTCCGACTTGGTCAGGCCTTTTCAGCCCTTTCTCAAGCTGACAATACTCCTGTCATGTTTTTGGGTCAGCGAATCAATGGAGTTGATC
>CAZFZX010000251.1:0-4236 GCA_964523765.1 uncultured Enterobacteriaceae bacterium | reverse complement strand
ATCAAACCCATATGCAGCTGCATCACCGACACTCATGCAATATGCGGGCTAGAAGTAGCGGTCTCCAAGATTATCCACGACCGCGCCGGGAGTCTTTTTTCTCGATTCAAGGGACGGCTAAGGTCGCGTCGCGCTGGCGAGAAGCGCGGGATCGTCGGACAGGCTCAGGGCGATCGAGGGCTAGATGTAGCTGCCGAATTCTCTTTCGAAGCTGGGAAAGGACATGTTGATCACATTAATGTCGAAGCTCGGCAGGATATCCGATTTCGATTCCCGTTCGAGCAGGAACTTAAACGCGGCTTCGACGCAGTCGTCCGGCGTGACTTTACCGCTCGTCAATTTCTGGTAAGTCGCGTCGCTGAGCGTGACGCGATGCTTGGTGCTGCCCGCCGAGTCGGATACGACAACATTGAAGACCATCGGGTCATCGCCCGGTTTTCTTTCTACTTCAATCATGTTCGATCTGTTGTAAGCCTTTGTCAGCGGTATGTTACGCCGTTTACCGCATATGACAAGACACGGGAGTGCGTCGTTCTTCGCCGACTACTTCGAATCGACGGTCTATCCGGCGATGTCGAGCAGTTCGATCTCGAAGATGAGTGTTTCGTTTGGTCCGATGACGGCGCCCGCGCCCTTGGCGCCGTACGCGAGATCCGGCGGGATGAACACTTGCCAGCGGCTACCGACGCGCATCAATGGGATCGCTTCTTGCCAACCCCTGATCATTTGACCGAGACCCAGTGTTGCCGCCTCGCCACGCCGCCGGGAGCTGTCGAACTCACGGCCATCCATTAGGGTCCCGACGTAATGGACGACGACATTGCTGCTTGATTTCGGAAATTCGCCGGCGCCCGCGCGCAGTATCTTGTATTGGAGCCCGCTCGATAGTGCTACGACGCCTTCTCGTTGTTTGTTTTCGGCCAGAAACGCCTTGCCCGCCTTGAGATTGGATTTGGCGCGTTCGCGCAAACTGCTGGAGATTGCCGATTCACCCTTGCCCATCGCCTGTTGCATGTCTTCCGGCGTCAGCCTGGGTTTGGATCCGTCGATCGCATCGCGTATCGCGAGGTTGAAAGCGTCGGTATCGAGATCGACGCCTTGTCGCACCAGGCTTTGACCGATTTGAATACCGATAGAATAACTGAACTTCTCTTTATCGGATTCGAGCGACGTCCCCTCACCAGATGCGCCAGTGGTCACGCCGAGCATCAAAGTCAGGCATAGCGACCGTTTCATTGATAGGGATCTCCTTAGGGTGTTGCGAATTTTTCAGGCCGCATCTTCCCACAGATGCCCCGATTCTTAAACCTGCCGGACTTCGCTTCCTTCAGCGAGACGAGCGCGGGTATCGCTAGTCGTCGCGAGGTTCGTCTCTTCGAAATCGCGGTAGCGGTTTTGCGGGCAACGCGAGCGGAGACCCGCTATAGCGCGCCCGCGTCCTTGAGTACCTCATAGATCGCTTCGGCCATGCGCTCATAGCCTTTTCCATTTGGATGGATCGCGTCGGATTTCAGGCCCGGGCTGGAAAGGATATCCGCCAGGATCTCGTGTTCGGCCGGGATGCCGGTTGCCGCGGCGACGTCGGAATAAAAGCTTGCCGTGCCCAACAGTAGTCCTGGCTTGGGTACCCCAACCAGCAGCACCTGCACATTTCGCGCTTGCGCCAGCTCGACCATTGCCCGGATATTGTTGGCTGCCGTTTTTAGATTCTTCTTGCGCAGCATATCGTTTCCGCCGTGGCACAAGATCAGCAACTGCGGCTGAGTCGCGTCGAGTACCCGCGGGAGGCGTTTCAATCCGGCGCCCGACAATTCCCCTGGAATACCCGCATTCACGACTTCGCGACCGCCTAATCGCGAGAGGGTCGCTGGATAGTTTGCTTCGCCCCCGCCCGTACCCTTTGTAAGGCTGTCGCCGAACGCTAGTATTTTAGCGTCGGCCCCGAGGGGCGACAGTGCCGGCTGCTCCGAACCGCAGGCCAGCAATCCCCAGCACAACACCCAGATAGTCGATAGTCTGGTAAGCCGAGATTGATGGCCGTTCTTCACGTCCTCCGATTCTCCATGATTTGGGGGCCCGGCCGGTTGTTGCTACCGCAGGGCCGGTACTCCCGCCATCTGATGTGTACGGATACACAAAAGCCGCGATGGCACGACTGCATGGATGCAGGAGGCACGCTCCCATGGATGGGCGAGGTGGCGCGACGCAGGAAGCTAAAGCCGAGAGCAATGCAGGAGCAAGTGCCGAGGATGCCAAAGAGCGGCCCTGGCGGTCGGCCGGTGACTTGCTCCTGCAGAGCCGGCACTTCCGCCGTCCCTGGCGGTCGGTGTGAGGTGATTTTTACTTGCTTTTGACCGCGGTAAATTTGATCACCGGTTTGTCGCCAGAGGCCTGCTGCAGGACTTGTACGCCGTTCGGGACGAAGATCGAATCACCGGCTTTGATGGCCATCGTATGCCCCTCGACCTCGATCAGCAGCTCGCCGGTGAGGATCGCGATGACGGTGTCCGCTTCCGAAACGTGCTCCCGCGGTTTTTCGCCCGGACGCAGCAAATCTTTCGTGGTGTCATAACCCCATACGAGGAGTTTTTGGGTAAGCGATTGTTCGCTGAGCGGGCCATCGTTCGGTTGGTCCCAGCGCTCCAATTTTAATTTGCTGAGCGGTCTGTAGGCGACGACCTTGTTCCCACCTTGAAAACGCGCTTCGTAGAGCGCCGCATCGGCTCGCTTGAGTAATTCGGTTTGCGGTAGGCTCCGGGCGGGTTTGATCGTTGCGACGCCGACGTGGACTGTCATGGTGTCGCGGTTTTTGGCCCCGGCATGGGCGATCTTGCTGCTTTCGATGCGTTTGCGTAGTGCTTCGGTCATGCGGGCGGCGTTGCGGG
Organism: uncultured Enterobacteriaceae bacterium; assembly: GCA_964523765.1. Lineage (GTDB taxonomy): Bacteria > Pseudomonadota > Gammaproteobacteria > UBA11873. The sequence continues at coordinate 1,351 of CAZFZX010000251.1, read as the reverse complement.
CATCGCAGCCCGGCAGCAGGAGGGCGAGTTTTTCATCCTCGTAGCGCCCGGCTAAATCCCCCGAGCGGCGGCCGAAGCCTTTTATCGCCTGCCCGACCCGTTTGAGTAAGGAATCGGACGATTGCCGCCCGTATGTGTCCGAGTATTCTTCGAATTCATCCATCTCAACGACGACCAAAGAGATCGATTTCTGTTCGCGCGTCGCACGCCGCCATTCGGATTCTAGCTGTTCGTCAAAGTGTCTCCGGTTGGCAAGCCCGGTGACCTGGCACATCGGCGATACGCGTTCCAGGGTGTCTGCCAGCGCTTTGGCTTTCCCTTGAACCAGGCCCAGATCGGCCGCTGTGCGCCTCAGGGTGATTTCTGCTTGTTCGCGCTTGTCGGTAGTGGTCTTGAGCGCCACGTTGAGTTTCTCTACCTGCGTTCGTCGTTGGTCCAGGTGGCCCACGAGTTGTTCGTTTTCACTGTGGGCGATGACGAATTCCCAGACGAGATGTTTGACGACGCGAGCGCACAGCGCCGCGACAATGAACGAGCCGACAAGGGCGGCGCCCAGCACGGCGCCGATCTGATCGACTCGAAACGCTGCGAACGCGGCGGCCGGCACCAATGCCAGTCCCGCGAATATCATCGTAGTCGAGAGCGCGCCCGCGTATAGAACAACAGCGCATAGGCTCATCGTTGCGGCTACCGCGGCGGCGGCGGCCGCCGCCGGGACAACGCCCAGATAGATGAAAGTTGCGGCGGTTGCGCCCCAGGAAAGAGCGCCAGCGGCGGCCCCGATGTTGAAAACCACGCCCCACCGCTTGACCGCAGAGGTCGGCGGCGACGCGCGCGTATAGGACACGGAGATCAGCCAGCGGCCGATCGCGACGATTATCGGAATGCCGGCGACCAACAAGGCCGGTTTCGGTGCGCCGAAAACCGCACTGATAGCGATCAGGAACGACCCGGCGACCAAGCTGGAGATGCAATCGACAAGCGCAACGCTATACAGCCGATCGACCTGTTTGGCCTCGATACGAATCACGGCTGTCTGGGTTAAATCCATCAGATTCCCGTCTTAAAGAACCTCTGAACACGTGTCTGCGCGAGTTGATGACAGCGTTGCGCTTTGCCCGCTCCCGCGCTTATCGATCGGCACGGTCTCAATCGCTATGCGCGCCGCGCCTTGTCCTTGAACCTGCTCGCTCACTTCTTCTGAGGCTCCCTGGTTATGATTATCGTCGCGACGGGTTTGAGCCCGCGAGCGCTGCCGGACCGGGGCTCGGCCTTTGCCGATCAACCGCCGCCGGACCCTTTGTCCACGATTTGGCGGGATAGTATAGCGATCACGCTCAAATCCACCTAG
>CAZFZX010000250.1:0-4237 GCA_964523765.1 uncultured Enterobacteriaceae bacterium | reverse complement strand
ATTGATACGGCATCAACGCTGACTGATCAGGATTTGAGATCCGGTATTTAGAACGCGGCCCGTGCAGCAGCCTCAGGCGCTCGCCGCATCCGCGTATTCTGCCGTCAACCGCTCTCCAATAGCCCGCGTTCGTGTCGACAGTTCGATATAGCCGGGCTCGGCTACGGCCTTGGTAACTTCCGCCGACAAAGCAGCCGCGGCGTCCCCGGCAATCATCTCGCTCGCCATCATAAACAACACGTTGTTTTCCTTCGTGATGTGATTTCGCAGCATACTGATGAAGCCCGCTCCCTCTCCCGCAATGACCGCCAGCGCGCCGCCGTCGCCGCCATCCACGGCCTCTATCGCCTCCGCTACGGCTTTTAAATGCGCCCTTCCTTGATCGTGCTCCTGAAGCATGACCGCGACCGGGCCACCATTGCTGGGCAGTCCGGCGCGTTCGAGCGCGGGAAACAAGTGGCCTTCTTCTTTCTGATGATGGCAATCGTCGGCAAAACCGCCAAAGAACTCCAAGAATGGACCAAACGTCTCGGCTGCCGTTCCATCCGGTTCCGGCGCCGCTCCCAACGCGGCTTCAAAGGAATCCAGTACCCTCAGAATGAGTTCATGTTCCTCCCGTAACGTTTGTATCAAGTCCATAGTAAATCTCCTTCATTGCGGCCCGTCGCAAACATCGACGCCCTCTTGGCACCGCCTCGCGGCACGGGTATAGATTAAAACATAGGAAGTGCAAACCGATACCGCGCAGGCTTCGCACTCGGGCCCGAAATCCTGAGGCTGCAGCGGACGACTCATGACCTCGAAACCCAGCGACTCGTAGAGTTCGACCGACTCACGGGCGCGGACGGGATCGGCGAGGTGGCGCCTCATCCAGCCGTCGGCCTCGAGTACGGGATCGCCCTTTATCGATGCCCCGGTCGGGCCGTTTTCGAGCACGCCGCTCGGCTCGCTACGATTACGCGCACGATCCATTACGGCGAGGAAGGAGCAGCGGCCAGTCCCGACCCGGCAGTCGCGGCGGCACCGGCGACGGTACCCACGCTTGCGTCTTCGCGAAGCTTTTGCAGCCGGCGCAACCCGAGTATCGCCGCTCCGAGGGCTGCGACAAACTGCACCATATCGCCCTCCGCTACGTTTACGGGCGCATCCAGTTGCCTTTGAACGCTGGCAGCCATCGTCTCGAAACGCAGGATCCCCCCGATCAGGGTGTATTCCGGCTCGGCCTTGACCCGCTTCATCAACTGCACGCAGCGGTCGACCAGCGACTCGATCGCGCCCTGCATAATTTCGGGCGGCGGCGTCCCCAGCGACAGATGATTGATGACTTCGGATTCGGCGAATACGGCGCAAACGCCAGAAATCGGTACGGGATCTTTCGAGGTCGCGAGCAACGGCCCCATTTCCTCGATGGAATAACCCATATACCGGGCGGTTTTTTCCAGAAACGCGCCCGTTCCCGCGGCGCACTTGTCATTCAGGCGAAACGAATGGACGCTCGCATTTTCATTGATGCGGCTGCACTTCATGGTCTGACCGCCGACGTCCAGCACCGTTCGCGTACCCGGAAACAGAAACGCGGCACCGCGCGCCGTTGCCGTCAGATCGGTCACGTGAATGTCCTTGAACTCCGCCTGGTGCCGACCGATTCCGGTCGCGATGATGTAATCGACGTCGCTTCGCTTCAATCCCGCCTCATCGAGGCATGTCTCCAGACAGGAGTTCGCTACTTGCTCGAGTTTAAACCCGGTCGGTTGCAGCGACCGGGCGAGAATTTCGCGGTCGTCATTAATAAGAATTGCCTTGGTGTAAGTCGATCCGACATCGATCCCGGCTGTTATAGTCATTCGACTTTCTCCGCTACGCTTGACGCTTCAGGGTTCTTGATCCGGTCCAGCGCGAATAGGGACGCGCCCAGCGCGCCCATGTAATGCGAATCGTCACTGATATTCAGCTTGATGTCCGCGCGCTCCTCGATCGCCTGGACCATGGCTTCATTGCGCGCGACGCCGCCGGTGAAGGTGACCTGATCTTCGATCCCGACGCGGCGCAGTAGAGCGCAGGAGCGCACGGCAATCGATTGATGGACTCCCCAAAGAATGTCCTCGACCTTTTTTCCTTTGCCGAGCCAGGATAATACTTCGGATTCGGCGAACACGGTACAGGTCGTGCTGATGCGGACGGGCCGCTTAAACGCCAGCGCCTTCGTCCCCAGTTGGTCGAGCGGGATATCCAATGCCGTTGATGCCGCGCCCAGAAAACGCCCGGTTCCCGCAGCGCATTTATCGTTCATGCTGAAATCGTCGATCTCGCCGATCGCGCTCACTCGAATGGCCTTGGTGTCCTGGCCTCCCATGTCGATCACCGTCCGGGTTTCGGGAAACATGTGTACCGCGCCGCGCCCGTGGCAACTGATTTCGGTCACCTGATCGTTGCCGAAAGTGACGCGATAGCGACCGTAGCCGGTACCGATGACGTATCCGACATCGGACTCGTTGAGCCCCGCTTCCCCGAGCGAGTTTTCGAAAGCCTCCTGCGCCGCCTCCATGACGTTGGCGCCCGTGTCGATCAATGACCGCCCCACGATTACTCCGCCATCGTCGATGATAACGGCTTTAGTTTGTGTCGATCCGACATCCACTCCTGCTGCATACATCTCGGGCTCTCCTTCGGTTAATGCGCCGCCGACCGATTGCGACGGGACACGAGACCTTCGAAAAAGGCATCGATACGATTTTTCATTTGCGCTTCCGACACCACGCGCCGGTCCATCATATCGGACTCGATAAACAAACTCGGAATGTCTTGCCGCTCTGCGAGTGCACCGCGCGCGTCCGCCAATCCGGTCGATACCGTTCGGCAACTCTTGATCGGGTGGTAAATGATAGCGTCGATCCCGAAGTCCGCGTGCATGTCTTCGACCATCCGATCCTGGTGAAACATGCTGTCCATCCCCGACCGCACGTTGAGCAGCGTCCCTTCTGCGAGACTCGCTATCGGATCGGCGAGGTCGTATTCGAAACCGCAGTTGATACCGCCGGAAGCAAACCACAAGTAAGTGGAACTGATGAAAGTACCGCCGCGGCCGGTGAACATATCGTTGAAACGTCGAAAAATCGGGTAGCAGGGCACACCGACAAACACGAGCCGATAGTTTTCGTCCTCGAGAGCCCCGATGCCGTTCGCCGCCTTGTACTCCATCTCTTCGACCAGCGCCGTAAAATAGTCCGCGCCTTCGCTCGTGCCCCGCAAACCATTGGCGACACCGAGGAATATCGTACCGTCGGTCAGCGCATTGAAGACCGACGGCCGGCTCTGGTTCAAATCCATTACCCGTTTCCAACCGCTGGCGACCACGTTGGCATGAAGCATTTTTTCACGCAGTTTGTCGATATCGAACTTCTTGCCCGTAACGGTTTCACACGTCGCGATCAATTCCTCGATCTGGGTCTGAACGTAACGGCGATCATTGGAGAAATCCCGGCCACCGGTGGTCCCCAAATCGTTGCGGTCACGGGTACCAGGAATGTCGATCGTCACCACCGGGATCTGATGCATGCGCTCCCAGATCTCCGCCCATTTGATGTAGGTGTTACAGGCGTTGGTAAGTACCGCGATGCTCGGCTTCGGGATCCGCCCCATCGGGTGCTTGCCGCGATTCAACTGCATCGCCACGTCCGCCTTTACATAACCACAGATGTCCGGCGAATAACCATAGTCTTCGGCGTCGTCCAGATACTCATGGGCGACCTTCCGGACCGCGGTTTGCAGCGAGTTGATCTCCGGGAAAATCACCGGCAGGTCAAACGATTTGAGAATTTCGTTGAAGCTGCCCATTACGAAAACGTAGGCGCCGCGGCCGTCCTCTTCCGCAACCTGGTTCAGGTCCGAGTACCAATCACGAAAAAGTTGGGCTCCGTCGCGGTTGCCGCGTCCGACGATCTCGTCTGTTGTATTTGACGTAGGCATTTCGATACTCCCCTGTCAGGCGAATAAAAGATTCTCCAAGAACGTTTCGACCTGCATTTCAAGCTGGTCGAACGAGGTCATGTTCTCTTCGAATTCACTAATGAAGTAAGGAACGCCCTTTTCGTCCAGAGCGTGCGTATAGGCGACCTGCTCTTCGAGCCCCGGTTCACACATCTTCGCGGCCGCAACGATGACCGCCTCGGCCCGCGCTCCCTCGAGGCGTTTGATCAACATCTCCTCTTTCGGCTTCCGCAAGTCGTGCTGGACCGGG
>CAZFZX010000249.1:0-4251 GCA_964523765.1 uncultured Enterobacteriaceae bacterium | reverse complement strand
TAGTCGAAAAGTCGCGAGCGAGGTTCAATACGCCGGAGCGCCCGGTCCGCAACAGGGTATTGGCCATCTTCGTGGTGACGGCCTCGAAGCGTTTGTTCAGGATCGCCAGGGTTACCGGATCGAACTCGCGCCCGGTAGGTCGACGCGCGCGCCGCCGCTTTCCGTCTTTCCTTTTTGCTGATGTCGCCATGCTGCCTTCGCCCTCGTGCAAAGTACCGCTCAGGGTGTCACGATGAGACTGCCGCTCGCCGAATGTTCCGCTACGGCCCCTGGTTCGATGACCACGGTTGTGTACGGAGATTCGACGATCGCCGGACCCGCTAACCGGTCCTTGCGTTTCATCGACGCAAACGGATGGATCGGCGTCGCCGCCGGCCGTCTGCCGTCGAAACAGGCCTTGCGTTTCGTGGTTCCGGTCGCGCCGGGGTCGCCGGCATCGCTCAAGCGCCCGAGTCTGCCGGGGCCAACTCGGCAACGCGCGATCGCCCGCCACCCGATGAAGTCGACCTCGGAATCCGGATCGCAAAAACCGAATATTTCCTTGTGAGTCTGGTCGAAATTCGCGCGCAAGCGCTCGAGGTCGGCTTTGGTTTTGAATCGCGCTGCACCGAGCGGCACGTCGATCTCCCAGACCTGGACCCGGTATCGGGCTTCGACGAAATATTCGATGGTCTGCGCATCCGCCCCCTTACCCGCTCCCCGAAAAAACGCACGGCATTGCCCCGTCAATGTCTTCAGGATCTTGTTAACATTGACGCGGTCGAAGTCGTCCGAAGCCGCATAAAGCACCGCCCGATATTCTGCGTGCAGATCCGAGATCAATCCCCCCGCCGCGGACAGGGCGGCACCGACCTGCGGAAAGATAATTCGTCGGCAACCGAGGCGACGCGCGATACGCACTGAATTCAACCCGGCTGCCCCGCCGCCCCCGACCAGAACCGTGCCGCGCGGGTCGAGTCCCTGATGGACAGTGATCTGTTCGATGGCGGCGACCATGTTCTCGGTTGCGAGTTGCAGGACGGCCTCGGCCGCCGCGTAGAGATCGAGTTTGAGGGGCCTACCGACATCGGCCTCGATCGCCGCGGTTGCTCGCGACACCTCGAGGTGCATTTCACCTCCGAGGAAGTAATTCGGATCGATGTGACCCAATACGAGCGAGGCATCGGTTACCGTGGCACTCTGGCCGCCGCGGCCATAGCAGGCCGGACCGGGAACGGCGCCCGCGCTGCGCGGTCCGACATGCAGCAGACCACCGTCGTCGACCCAAGCAATACTGCCCCCACCGGCACCGATGCTCTTGACCGCGACCGACGGAAATCCAACGATGTGACCGCGATAACGCTCCCCGATCCAGGTTTCGGGCGTCATCGGGATCACCCCCTTTCTGACCAGGGAGACATCATAAGTCGTACCGCCCGTGTCGGCGACGATCGCCGTATCGGCACGTACATCCCGGCGCGAAAAATACCGGCCCGCAACGGGCGCCATTGAAGGTCCTGATCCGATCGCGTGGATTGGCGCCTTGGCCAGATCGGCGAATTCCATCACGCCGCCCTTCGAGGTGAGCATGAGCAATCGGCCGGTGAATCCGTGACTACCTAAACGCTCGGACAAGCCCCCGAGGTAGCGACTCATGAGCGGCTTCAGCGACGCGTCGATGACCGCCGAAGAGGCGCGCCGGTATTCCCGCAGGATCGGATTGAGCTCATGCGACAACGAGTAAGGGATCGCCGGCAGATGCTCCTCGAGTAATTCGCCGAGGCGCAGCTCGTGCGCCGGATTGACGCTCGACCACAATAGACAGACGCCGACCGATTCTACTTTCTCGCTTCTCAATCGGCGCAGCGTAGTGACCACGGCGCGCTCGTCGAGCGGACGTTCGATGGTCCCGTCGGCGCGGATGCGCTCGGGTATTTCGAACGTCAGCGCGCGCGGCACATAGGGCGCCGGGAACGGTACCGCGAAATTGAACGGCTCCTGCCGGCCGCCCTCGCGCAAGACGAGAATGTCCGGATGTCCCGCAGACGTCAGAAAAGCCGTACGCGCAGTATTGCCCGTGATGATCGCGTTGATCGCGTGGGTCGTGCCGTGAACAAAGACATCGACGTCGGCGAGGAATGCGCGAACGCTCTGCGCCCGACTGTCGGCGGCCCGATCCACGACATCGAGTATCCCTTGCGCCGGGTCCGCCGGTGTCGTGGGCGCCTTGTACATCTCGATGCGGGTGCCGTCCTCGACCACGAGATCGGTAAAGGTCCCGCCGGTATCACACGCGCACCGCAGGCTCATTGCGTTGGGCGCGCGCTACGCAATAGGTGCATCATCCGACACCGCTCGAGATGCCCTCGTCGGCGAGAATTAGAGATCCGTGCAGAGAACGCGCGTCATCGGAGGCGAGATACAGACACAGGGCGGCCATTTCCTCGGGCGAACTGAAAGCGCGGTTCGAAGGCGTCAGCGCCTCCATGCCTTCGATGTACTCGCGATGTGCCGGGTCGACCCGCAAATGTTCATTCAGCGGTGTCGCGGTATTGCCGGGCGCAATCGCATTGACATTGATATCGAAGGGCGCGAGCTCTCGCGCCAGCGTCTTGGTCAACATCGCGACCGCCGCTTTGGTCGCGCAATACAAACTGTACGTGCCGATCCCCAAGACCGCCGCGACCGACGAGACGTTGACGATCTTGCCATAACGCCGAGCTTTCATACCGGGGGCCACACAATCGATGGCGTAAAAAGTCCCCTTGAGATTGATGTCGGCCATGCGATCATAATCTGCCTCCGCGGTCTCGCCGAGCGGCGTCGGGTAGTAGAGGCCGGCCGAATTAATAAGGATATCCACCGGGCCGAGATCCGATTCGACCGCGGCCGTAAGCTTACGCAGCGCATCCACGTTTCTGACGTCGCAAGCATAGGCCCCGGCTTCACCTCCGGCCGCCTCGATCTCATCGCTCACTGCTTGCGCTTTGCTCTGGTCAACGCTCGCGACAACCGCGACCCGCGCGCCCTCGGCCGCGAACCGTACCGCCGCCGCCCGTCCAATCCCCGACGACCCGCCGAGGACCATCGTCACCTTACCGTCGAATCTCATCTACCCCCCGTCCTGTGATACCCGCCAAGTGTTGCGTCCTAACGCCACAGTTTTTGCGTCGCCAGCGCCGCTCCGTCGGCCAAGGCTTTGAGTTTGGCCCAGGCGACATCCTCGGCCACCATGACATAGCCAGCGAATGTCGAAAAACCGCAATCGGCGCTGGCCACGACACGCTCTCGGTCGCCGACGATGTCAACAAACTCCAGGATCCGTTTGGCGACGACCTCGGGATGCTCCAGATAATTGTAGGTAACGTCGATACAGCCTGGGAACAGGATCATGTCTGCCGGCGGCGGATATTTTTTGAACAATTCCACTTCGTGGGCGTGACGGGGGTTCGCACAGGCCAGCGACAAACCGCCGACATTCGATCGGTAAAGCAGGGGCAGCAGCGGCTCGAGCGCGATGTCGTCGATGTGCGGGCCTTCCCAGTTTCCCCAGCAGACATGCAGGCGCAGTTGCTCCTTGGGAATATCGGCGATCGCCCGATTCATCGCATCGATGTGCAATTCCACGCGTTCCAGGAACTCCGATAACGGCCGGTCGCGATACAAGATCTGCCTCTCCAGCGCCAGGTCCGGCGCGTCCAGCTGGATAACGTGTCCGCGCGATGCGATGTAGTCGTATTCCTTCTTCATTTCGGCCGCGAGGCCATAGACGTACTCTTCGTCGGAGCTGTAATCGGGATTGTCCGGATCCCTGAGCAGCGTCGTCGAGAGGATCCCCGGTGTCGCGGCGGTGACAAAGGTCTCAGTGAACTTTGCCGCCGCGTCACTTTCACTATCAAGCACTTCCTTGAACAGATCGAGTTCTTCTCGCGCCTGCTGCATGTCTGGGTCGTATTGCACCGCCCGGACGCACTGCGGCATGTCGTAAATCGTCGCCGAGGTGGTGATGTCGAAGCCGGCCCGCTTCGATAGAAACGCAGCGTACTGCGGAAACTTGGCAAAGTCGGTGATGGTGCCGCGATTCGACAGTCCGTCGAATCCCGCCATTCTATTTTTCGCATAGATCGAAAAACCGATGCGCGGTAGTTCACCGTCACCGGCCGAATCGATACCGCAATCCGCCTGCTTGCGCACAACCTCGGCCATCTCCTCACGGACTTGGATCCGAAAACGCTCGCGGTCGATCTCCCGGCCTGCTTCCATTGCGGTGAG
>CAZFZX010000248.1:0-4298 GCA_964523765.1 uncultured Enterobacteriaceae bacterium | reverse complement strand
GCTTAGATGAGATCTTCTTCATTGATCTCCCGAGCGACACCGTGCGCGGCGAAATATTCGCCATTCATCTCGACAAGCGGCAGCTGGATCCGAAGCGCTTCGACCTCGGCCAGCTAGCCGCCGCTAGCGCGGGTTTCACCGGCGCCGAGATTGAGCAGGCCATCGTTGCCGCTCGCTACGCGGCCGGTGCCCGGGATACGACGGCAACTACCGAGCTTATCCTCGACGAACTGGCAAACACCAAACCGCTCTCGGTGGTACGGGCGGAGGACATCCAACGCCTCAGGGACTGGGCGAACGGGCGAACCGTATCAGCGGGTTAGCTACCGGCGCTCGGCTTCCAGGCCCGGTCCCCGAAGCGGGGGTCGAGGGTTCGGACTCGAAAGTGCGCCAGCCCACCTTCCAGCAGGACGTCCGCCCCCCCGGATTCAAATCTCGCTGCGACTGGCCGATATAGGGGAATGCAAACAAAAAGAGCGACCGGAGGAGCAATCTGATGTCTGAAGAACACACTGTTCCGGAACAATGGGAGCCCCAAACCGAGGCCCTGTCGCGCGCGGACACGCGGGTGATCTCCCGCGGCTCGGTCAAGAGCGCCGAACTCGAACCACGCTTGGTGCTCGCGCGACGCACGCTGGGCGCGTTCGTCATCGACAACCAGCATGCCCCGCTCAAGTTCGAGCACGCCTTCGAAATCGCCGGGAGCGATCGGCTGAAGACGGGGGAAATACAAATTTGCTCGCTGGTCGACGATGAGAGCGGCGGGATCCGAGCGTTCACGGTAGCGCTCGAATACCGGGGACGGGAATCGATCAGCCAACTCTGCGAGTCACAGCCAGCTTATCGTAAGCTTCGACATGTACTCTTTGAGAACGGACTCGTCTTCAGGAGCGCGACGGGAGCCACGGTCAGCAAAGTGACGATAGAACCGAAGGTACCAGCGGCGCTGACGGTCTCGGCGGACCTGCGTAGCGGCTGTGTCACGATCACCTTACGCAACATCCTGCTGCTCGGAACGATGGAATACGAGTTGACGGGCGAACGCATGGACCGCGCGTTCATCGAGTCGTTGGCTGGACTGCTGTCAGGCCGGTCCGCTGTCTTCTACACACTGGCCGAGAACACGAGTCCACCGGGGCGGTGAGGCACCGCCGCGCTCTCGCCGCGCGAGCCGACTGATTATGTCGCGGGTCAACCCGAATGCACTGCCGGGCGGCTCCGCCATTCATCGGTATACGATCCACAATATCCTCGGCCAAGGCGGGTTCGGGATCACCTACCTTGCGCATGATAAGAACCGCCGCCAATTAGTCGCTATCAAGGAATACCTACCGCCCGACCTCGCGACCCGCAGCGCCGACGGCAAGGTCATCCCTTTGACCGAAAACTACCGCGAGGATTTTGCCTGGGGGTTGGAGCGTTTTACCGCAGAAGCGCGGATCCTATCGAAGTTCGAACACCCGAATATCGTCCGCGTACTATCCGTGTTCGAGACGAAAGGAACCGCGTACATGACCATGCGGTACGAGGACGGCATGAGCCTCGCAAAAATACTCGAACGCGGCGCGACGCTCGACGAGAATTGGCTCAAAAACATGGTCCTGCCGATCATCGACGGCCTGAGGACGGTGCATCGGGCGGGATTCATCCATCGCGACATTAAGCCGGGCAACATCTACATCAGAAAAGACCAGTCACCGGTGTTGCTCGATTTCGGCTCCGCGCGGCGTACCGACGGTGTCGAGACCAAGACATTGACCACCCTCGTCTCGCCGGGCTACGCGCCGTTTGAACAATACTATGCCCGCAGCGACAAACAGGGCGCGCGGACCGATATCTACGGGCTCGGCGCGACTTTGTATCGCGCTACCGTTGGGGCGGTACCGTGCGATGCCATCGCCCGGAGCGAGGCACTGCTGAGCGGCGGCGAAGATCCCTACGAACCCGCGACGTCTGCAGCGGCCGAACGCTACAGTACGGAATTTCTCTGCGCCATCGACCACGCCCTCTCCTTCCGCGAAGAACGACGACCGCGAGATCTGGCCGAATGGGCGCGCGAACTCGACTGCGAACTCGTAGTGATCGGATCGGCGACGGTCCGGCCGACACCCGAACATCACACGCCAATCGAAGCGCTTCCCGAGGTTCAACCGCCGACGGCCGCACGCGGTGATCGCCGCTCGGCGCGCTTCCTGAAAGCGGCTTTATCGATCACAGTCGCCGCGGGCCTCGCAGCATGGTTAGCCGCCGTTCAACCGCCATTTTTGAACGACATCGCGCGCACCTTGGTGGACTCGTTCGAGACCGACGCAAGCATGGGCGAGCCGGGCTTAGAGCCGGCGAACGCAGAGGTCGATCGCTTATTGAACGCGGCTTGGCAGGACCTGGGAGAGGCACGTTTCGTCGGTCCAGGCAAGCATAACGCGCTGGCCCGTCTGCGCCGCGTCCTCGAAATTGATCCTGACAACGAAACAGCGCACAACGGTATGGCGATCCTCCACGGTTACTTCTTGTCGCTGGCGCGGCGTAAGGCCGATGAAGGTAAGATAGGCCGCGCCGTTAACCACGCCAGACAAGCCGCGGCTATCTCGATAACCGGGGAAGAACGCGCCGCCGCGAGGCGTCTGCTCGCCGATCTGCGGCCGGACGCCGTAAGGTGATAGTGCCGTCAGAGGTTCCTTAGCGTTCAGCGGCCGACTTCGAGCATCCGTTCGAGTTTCCGACGGCGATCGGACAGCTCTGCGTAACGCGACCGGTTGCCGTCGGGGCCGTCCCGCTCCGCATCCGTTCCGGCATCCTTGATCGCGGCCATCTCGCTAAACACTTCGGCAAGCTCCCGATAGATAGCCTGCTCCGCACCTTTGGCTCCCAACGCCTCGCTGCGCGCCTCGCTCGCGTAGCGACGGTATGCAGCGGCGCCTTGATCGCCGCCCCCGCTCGGCTCGCCAGGGAGCCGGGAGTCGCCATCCGTTCGGTCGAGGGCATCGAGAAGTACGTCGCGCTCCTGTTCGAGTGCGCCGTATTCCTCCCAGGAGATCTTGTCCCAACGGTCGACGTCGGCGAGTGAGCCGGCGCGCCGTTTTATCCGGGCCATCTCCCGAAAGACAGCCGCCAATTGCATGTAGCGCCCGATCGTCTCGCCTTCGGCCGCCGCGGCGCGTTCTACCGCAGTGGCGGCCTCATGATCGTGCTCTTCGGCGGCTTGCCGAAAATTGTCGCCGGGAAGCTCCTCGGCGACGGCACTGAAACCGATAACGGCGAAAAAAACGACTGCATAGATAAATATTTTTGTTTCGGAGGCGATCACGGTGGCGACCCTCGACCTATTTTATATACGATGATTATCGGCCACCCGGGGAGCCACCTGAACCCCCGGGGGGCGCCCGGAGGCACCGCAGACCCGCGCGGCCCCCATGGAAGTCCCTGGCTAATGCTAAGATAGAGGGCCACCTCCCAGCTAAGACCATCACGAATGCAATTACAAGAAGTCCCAAGAGTCTCCTCTGTTACCAAGGATCGTTTTCTAGCCGACTATTTCCGGCCACAAAAGCCTGTGATCATCGAACGGTTTATCGACGACTGGCCGGCCTTCAGTAAATGGACTCTGGATTACATGGTCGAAGTCGCCGGTGACAGAGAAGTATCCCTTTATGACGACCGCCCGGTAGATTACAACGATAGCTTCAACGAGCCTCATGCAAAGATGATCATGCGTGACTACGTAGAGTTACTGAAGCGGGAACCCACCAAGTATCGAATCTTTCTGTGGAATATCCTAAAAGAAGCCCCGCAATTGCAGGACGATATTGCGTATCCGGATCTCGGTTTGAAACTGATGAAAGGACTGCCGATGCTGTTTTTCGGTGGAAAAGATTCACACACATTTATGCACGTCGACATTGATCTGGCCAATATCCTGCATTTTCATTTTGTCGGAAAGAAACAAGCCATCCTGTTCGACCAAGAGCAGACGAAATATCTATACAAGATCCCGCACTCGCTTATTACGCGAGAAGACATCGATTTCGTTAATCCCGATTACCAAAAGTGGCCGGCACTCAAGAAAGCACAGGGTCACGTCGCCAATCTCGAACACGGCGACATCCTATATATGCCGGAAGGCTACTGGCATCTGATGCGCTACCTGACACCGGGGATCTCCATGAGCTTGCGCGCCCTTGCGCGTAACCCGAAGAATTTTTCAACGGCTTTGTATAACGTTTTTGTCATGCGGCATTTCGACAATCTTATGCGAAAACTGAGAGGCAAGGCATGGATTGACGGGAAGAACGAAAAGG
>CAZFZX010000247.1:0-4304 GCA_964523765.1 uncultured Enterobacteriaceae bacterium | reverse complement strand
AATCAAACCCATATGCAGCTGCATCACCGACACTCATGCAATATGCGGGCTAGCCAGGCATCGGCTGCGCTGGTTTCCGAAGGGACTGGAAGCTGCGGCGGGGCTCCCAATCCGTTTACGCGGTCCTTGAGGCAGGGATGGGTGTCGGCATAGTGAGTCTCAACAGCCATTGCGCCGCGGATACGATCCAGCATCTCTTCTCTGGGGATAGGATTGTCTTTTAGAAAAGCGACCAGCCCCGCAAACGGAGCATGCAGCGGTTCTGGATGCTCGTCCGCCTGACGGAAATAGCTCTTCCAATACGTTTCGTCAACATAAGGAGCTGTGGCATGAACATTGACCAATGCACGGGTGGCGATCTCGGGTGTCGTCAATTCTGCCGCGATCGCATCGGCCTCATATTCGTTGCTGCGGGCCAGCGCGAAGGAGTAGGCCTCGAATTGGGGCGAGTACCACGCGAAGAATCTGCCCATCAGGCGCGCGCCCCAAGATCCGGCCTCGTCGAAGGCGGTCATTACACGCACCCAGATAAGGCGGACGCGATATACCCAGCCATTGAAACGACTGTGATTTCCGGAAAGATGGCCGAATTCATGGGCGAGCACCGATCGCATCTCCTCGGGAGAGAGGGCGAGCAAGAGCTGGTAGCCGAGAATCAGGTAATTCTTGTGCCAACCGAGTACGCCTAGACGGGGGTGTTGCACAACGGCGGCGTTGAGATTTCTGTCTAGAACGACTTCGTGAATCTTCAAGGCGTTCAGTTGTTTGCTAAGGTCATCTAGCTCGGCGAACAACTCTGGGAATTCCTTGCGTCTCAATATGTGGCCCTCCGGCGGTGTGAACCGCACCCAAAGGGCACGTAGCAAAACCCAAATTGCAGGCAGGACCGCGAAGATCAGTTTGGTTTTCAGTAACACTATGAACAGGCCGGTGCTGACGAACGCAGAAGCTAAAACGCCTCCAGTGATGCTTAGCAGTGCAAATAGAACAGCAAATATGACGACATAACCAAGCACTGCGAATAGTATGAGCTTTAAAGCGTAGATCTTCGGCCTGGTGGCGGCGTCGTGTTCTGCTTGCCTTACCAGGCTGATGAAATCTTCTTCGGATTCGATTTTCATGTTTGGGCGCTCAGCTATCCCCCTATTCGATCGGCAGGTGAAACACCGCGGCGAACTCAGGGCGCGGTACGGGGTTTTGTACAAACACGCGGACGAGCGGCTCGAAGCATTTCTCCGGCATTCGTAGCAGTCAATCGTAGAGCATGAAGCCCTGAGGAAACAAGGAACGGGAAATAAGCGGACGCTTACTTTAATCGACGCCGGGCGATAACTGCCGGCGGGTTAGGAGCGAATCAGGATAACTATCCGCCTTGTTGCCGTTAGGATCTACGCTACAACGGCAAATAGAGAAGGACAGCACGGATCTCTCGTTTATCGCGGCCGGGTATCGCAGCTCAGTACGGGCACAGATGCCTAAAACGGTACGCGCTAACGATTCGTTATCTGGTCCTTTCCTTGAAGGTCATCGCCTCGGAGGACAATTACACCGCGCGGGCGGTTGTCTATTCACCAGCCACAAATAAATAAACCGAGAATCGCTTTCTCGTTCGGGTCAGGCCCGGCGACTCAGGCGACCTTGCTTTCGAGATATTGTCGCAGCGGTGCCATGATCTCGTGCGCACGCGCCGATACGGCGGCGAGTACGGGTTCCGGCGCGGTCGTGGGCGAACCGGCGTCGAACGGCGGTTGCGGACGGTATTCCACCAGCAACTGCATCGCTTGAGCCTGGATGGGGTCGAGGACTTCCGCGATCAGGGTCAGCGCAAAATCAATGCCCGCCGTCACGCCGCCTCCGGTGAGCCGGTTGCGGTCGATCACGACGCGTTCGTCAAGCACCTCGACTTGCGGAAAATACTCAGCCAAATCATCACGCCAGGCCCAGTGGGTAGTCGCTTTGTAGCCGTCGAGCAAACCGGCTTCGGCGAGGATCAGTGCGCCAGTGCATACTGACGTCACGTACTGAAATCGCGAAGCACCTTCGCGCAGAAAACGCATCAGGTCCTGGTTCTGCATCTGCGGTAGAACGTCGCCGCCACCCGGCATAACCAAAATGTCGAGCTCGGGGCAGTCGTCGAGGCCGAATTGCGGTACCAGCGGCACACCGCTGTCACAAACGACCGCGTCTGTCGTGCGCGCGAAAGTGAAGCAGTTGAATTGATCGACCATGGACAGAATCTGCAGTGGCCCGTAGCCGTCGAGCATGGTCATGTTATCGAAGATGTGAATGCCGACGTTCAGTGGTGTCGTCATGTTTGCCTCTCGTGAGTTTGCAATGGAAACGGTTTAGAAGTCGTTTCAAGCCGCAATCCGGCTGGCGCGCGAAATTCCGCCGCCGAACCAATGCTCCAAACGCGACTTGAAGCGGAACGCGTGATGAAAAAAGCGGTGATTAGCCATCACCCCGTCCTGGTACCCCGGTCGCTGATCGACCCGAGAAAACCAGGCGGAGAGCGCCGGAAAGTGTTGCCCGAACGGGTAACCGCACTCCGTCAGCCGCAGCACCTTGATAGCCCAGATGATGTCCGCCGCCGTAAACGTGTCGCCGGTCAGAAACGGACGTCCGTCCGCTTCCAGGCGCGCATTCTGCTCAGCGTAACCCGCTTCGAGTTCGTTCAGATGATGCACAAAGGTCTCGACGGCGATCGCGTCGTCGTTGAACTGGCGGTAAAAATCGGCGAGTTGTTCCGGCGACCCTTCCTGTTCGAGCTCGCGGGCGCGATCCTGGATGGCCTTGTTGGTCTTGCCGAGCTTGCCGAGGCTCCAGTGAAACGTGACGTGGCGCACCGAAACGTGCAACGTCTTGCCGCGCTCGATTAGCTCGGCACACAGCGTTGCCCGCTCCGGATCGTCGGGTAACAACCGGGACCCGGAACGGACTTCGTCGAGGTACCGGATGATTTCCATCGATTCGATGTGCAGGCGTCCGTCGTGGACCAGCGCCGGAACCACCATGTTGGGCTGAATGGCCGCATATTCGGCCGTCAGGTTGTCATGGCGGATGAGCGAGACGTGGCGAAAGGTGTAGGTCCCCTCGGCGGCCACGAGATCGCGCGGGCTGTCGGCGAGGTACTTCACCCGCCGGCCGCGCAACAACCCTTTTTCGGCCAGCGCAAAGCTGACGCGTTGCGAACACGGCGCGGCATCAAACCCAAACAGATGAAATCCTTCGAGCCGACTCACCAGGGGCGACGCGGGATTTTCGATCAAGGCCATGGGGGTAATCTCCTCGCTATTTTCCGTTTCAACGGCGGTGCAGGTATCCGCCCGAGTGTTATTTATATACTATTCCGCATAATAGTCAAGCATTGTATGCGCATCAGTATAAAAACCAGCCTGCTTCGTCGAGCACGTGAGATCCGCGATGCGGATCGTCGTGATCGAAGAACCCAAGCTGCGCGCGGCGCTCCAGAACGGTTACATGGCTGCGCTCGAAGCGGATTTCGCCGACGATCCGCTGTGGGGCTCGCTCGAGGCATCATCCATACACTGGCCATCTAGGCGTGCGCCGGCGAACCCAGGCAGACCTTGCGCCGCATCGTGAAATTCGCGGTACACGCGATGTGCGGTGTGCTCAACGACGATGGATCAATAACCGCGGTGCGTCACGCGCACAACGTAGGAAGTCTTGCTATTCGGCTTCGGTGACCGGGATCGCCGCGCCTCTCGCCCGGCGTTTATGCCCGAGCACCGCGACGTGTAGCGATAATAGCGGGCCACATCGGTCGAAAGCCGGTCCCGCGGCCATCCACATTGCTCTTGTTTTTAGTAAATCACTCCGTACTATTGACTACTAAGGTGTTGATTTTAGTATACCAAGAAAATTATTCCGACCTAATCGTCGAAATTAAAGTCGGCGTTTAGGTCCCCTAATTGTAGTTAGGTCTCATTGGAGTTAACCCCTGGAATTCGCCATCTATATTGTCGGGATTGCACTTTTTGGGCTCTTCTACGAGAAAATAAAGATCCTATTCGATTCGGACATTCTTTTTGTCGGCGGTGCAGTAGCCTACTTATTGGCGCTCCGTGCGGTTGGAAAGTTCGTGTCGACAATTGGCACCGAAAACAATTCGGAGTGAAAGGCGTGGCAACCTACGACGACGGTACGGAAATTGAAGCCGGTGATTCAGTGTTTATAGAACGCGGACGAACTCCGGGCATAGTAAAGAATGTGATTACCTCAGAGTTCGAACAAAAAGAATGGAACGTAACGGAGCCGGGAGTCATGATCGAATCAGCTCCATT
>CAZFZX010000246.1:0-4475 GCA_964523765.1 uncultured Enterobacteriaceae bacterium | reverse complement strand
TACCGGGTCCGTCACCCCGGACTCGATCCGGGGCCGGTATGACGGTGACGATGCATGGCCGCCGGCCCTTATTCCGAAACTGACCGACAATTCGGAACATCTATTTAGACACCCTTTCCTTTGCGCGGCGGCCGACGGCAGCGGCGAAATAGAGTACACCGCCGCAGCCCACCCAACCGAGACAAATCAACCACTCCTGCGGCCAGCGTAGACCGGCCGGACCACCGGGTAGATAGAGCAGAAACAAAGCCGCCGAGGCAACCAAGGCAACGGCGCCGACGGGCCAACCGTAGCGAACCCGGTAGGGCCGCGCCATTGCCGGCTCACGGTACCGCAATACCAGAAAAGAGACGGCAACCATCGCGTAGGCAACGACGACGCCAAAACTGCCAGCGTTGATCAACCACACCAGGATCGGTCGGCCGAACCACGGCGCCAGGCACGTCAACGCGCCGATCGCCAACAGCGCGACATGCGGCGAACCGTAGCGCGGGTGAAGGCATCCCAGCGGCGCCGGCAACATTCCAGATTCGGCCAGCGCGTAGACTACCCGGCTACTGCCAACGAGAAATGCGTTCCAGGTCGTGATGATCCCGGCAATGCCGCCGACAATCAACAGGTTTCGGGCTACGACGGAGTTCCATACCGAGCCGCTCGCGTCTGCGGTAGTCATCGCCGAGGCGGCCCGGGCATCGGCGTCCAGTGCCAGTCCGACGCCGAGGATGATGGCCGCGTACCACAACACCGCGATGACGACCGACACCACCACCAGCGCTCCAATCTCGGCGTCGGGCAGGTCAATCTCCTCGGCGGTTTGCGGAATGATGTCAAAACCGACGAACATGATCGGAACCATCATCAGTACGCCCATTACGCCCGCGGCGCCATTCTCGAACAGCGGCGTCAGCTTGTCCGGATCGCCCGTGATCGAAACGCCGGCGAGAAAAACGACGCCGCTTGCGAGGATGGCGCAGGTCACGATCCCTTGCAGCGCGGCGGCAGGTTTTATGCCGATAATGTTAATCCATGTCAGCAGGATCGAGGCGCCTATACCGACGGCGACAAAGCTCACGTGGACATCCCAGCCGTGGATTGTCCACAGATACCCGAGCTGGGTGCCAGGGACCAGATGAGACAAAGCGAACGGCAACGCGACGGCTTCGAACGCCGCGACCGAAACGTATCCCAAGACGATCGCCCATGAACACACGAACGACAGTCCGCGTCCGAGCGCGCGCAGGCTGTAGACATGTTCACCGCCGACGGCCGGCATAGCGGCCGCTAGTTCGGCGTAGGTGAGGGCAATGAACGTCACCGCAATGCCGCCGATCAGAAACGCACCGACGGCCCCGAGGGTTCCCGCCCGAACGGTCCACTCGCCAGTCAGCAGCACCCAGCTCCATCCGATCATCGCGCCGAACGCAAGCGCGATGACGTCACGCCTGCCGAGAACACGCTTCAGTTCGCTACCGCTGTGCATTGCGATCGGGCTTCTGGTTCTTAGCGAACCTCTGATCAATTCATGGAACATCGCCTTGCGCCCAAAATCGTCCCGGTCTGCGTTGCGGCGCTTGCCAATAGTCCCTGGCTATCGCCTGGGCGCCGCGCCTTGACCTGAACAATTTTAGACGGCAACTCGACTGTCCCAGAATGAATCAGAGGTTCCTTAGGTCGTTGCAGTCGAAATCTACTCAAGCGACGCCGTTGAATTCGAATATCTTGCCCGGATTCAAGATCCCGTTCGGATCGAGCGCGTGCTTCAGGCGCCGCATGAGCGCGATCTCGGTGTCGCCGCGGGATATCGATAGATAGTCCTTCTTTTCCAGACCGATTCCGTGCTCGGCGGACACGGATCCACCGTGAGGCTGCAGCGGTTCGTAGACGCAACGTTCAACCGCCCGATGAATGTTTTCGTCCGCATCGGGCACCGTGATGGCAAAGTGAATATTGCCATCCCCGATATGGCCGAAAGTAAAACAATAGTGCGCGGGCCACTGCTCACGCAGACGTTGTTTCACTTCATCGACGTACGCTCCGACATGGCGAACGGCGATGCTTACGTCGAATATCTGCGGCCGCCCGTAGCGGAAAAAGTGCTCGACATCGTCGCGTATCGCCCACATCGCGGCCCGGTCGGCTGTCGATTTTGCGACTGCGGCATCGGCGATCAAACCGTCTTCCAGCGCCGCTATCATGGTCGCCTCGAAGTTTTCATGGGCGCCCGTGGAGCCGAGCGATTCGACCAGTGCGTAGAACGGGCGCGTCGGTTCGACCGGCGGCCTATTCGTTGCCGGCGGCGTCGTGACCAGTTCGTAATAGTCGTGCCACAACACCTCAAACGCGCTGAGTGTCCCGCCAAGAGCAGCATCGACGTATTTGAGCAATCCGGTCACTTGATCGAAAGTGTCAAACGCGACGAATGCGGTGTCCTGCTCGCTAACCGCTTCGCGCAGTCGTAGCACCAGACGCGTCACCACGCCGAGCGTACCTTCGCTGCCGATAAACAACTGCTTCAGATCATAGCCGGCGTTGTTCTTGATCATCGTATTCAGCGAAGAAATGATCGTTCCGTCCGCAAGGACGGCCTCGATTCCGAGGATGTTATCGCGCATCATTCCAAATCTGATCACACGATTCCCGCCGGCGTTAGTCGACGCGTTGCCGCCTACCTGGCACGATCCGCGAGCGCCCAGGTCGACCGGGAAAAACAATCCTTTTTCTTCGGCCGCACCTTGCAGTTCCTCCAGGAGAACGCCCGCTTGAACGGTGATCGTACGGCCAATCTCATCGATTTTTTCGATTTGGTTCATACGCTCGAGAGATAGTATGACGTCGTTCGCATCCGTGACGGACGACTGGACCAGACCGGTACGCCCACCGTGCGTGACGACGGATTGGTTCGCTTCGTTGCAAATCTTCAGGATCGAGGCGACTTGTTCGGTGGTCGTCGGGCGAAGAATCATCCGCGCCTGAATGGATTCGTCGTCCCACACGTGCACGGCACGGCCCGAAACGTCCTCGCCGATCAAGATCCCGGCGTCGTCCAGGATGGCTGCAAACCGTTCGGCAATGTCGCTCATTACACCCGGCCTATTCGGCGCGCGCCGCGGCGATGGCCTGATCGAGATCCCACAGGATATCGTCGAGGGTTTCGAGACCGACCGAAATCCGGATCATGTCCGGCGTTATCCCGGCGCTCAGTTGCTGCTCCTGTGACATCTGGCGGTGCGTCGTGGAGGCGGGGTGGATCACCAGCGTCTTGGCGTCACCTACGTTCGCCAAGTGGCTCAAGAACCGGACCCCTTCGATAAATTTGACGCCGGCCGCCTGCTCGCCCTTGATCCCGAAAGACATGATCGAACTAGCTCCCCGCGGTACATATTTCTGGGCGAGTTCGTAGTAGCGGTCGCCGTTCAAACTCGGATAGCGTACCCACGCAACGTCCACGTGATCGCGCAGGAATTCGGCCACCGCGAGCGCGTTCTGGCAATGGCGATCCATGCGCAGCGGCAGGGTTTCTAAGCCTTGCAACAACAAGAATCCGTTGAAAGGGCTAAGCGCCGGACCCAAGGTTCGTAATGTCTCGACGCGCGCCTTCATGGTGAACCCGAAGTCGCCGAAGGTCTCGTGGAATTTGACCCCGTGATAACCTTCGGACGGTTCGGTCATCATCGGGAATTGACCGTTATCCCATGGAAATTTCCCCGACTCGACGAGCACGCCGCCCATGGTCGTGCCATGTCCGCCCATAAACTTGGTCGCCGAATGCACGACGATATCGGCACCGAATTCCATCGGCCGGCACAAGTATGGGGTGGGAAACGTGTTGTCCAGAATCAGGGGAAGGCCCGCGTCGTGAGCGACGGCGGCCACCGCCTCGATGTCGAGCACGTTAATGAGGGGGTTCCCGAGGGTTTCGGCGTACAGCGCCTTCGTCCGCGGCGTGATCGCGGCCGCAAACGCACCGCCGTCATCCGGATCCACAAAGGTTGTCTCGATACCGAGTCGCCGAAAGGTAACGTCGAACTGAGAGTACGTGCCGCCATAGAGGGTCTTGGCCGAAACGAGATGGTCCCCCGCTTGCAACAGCGTCAACAGGCACACCATTTGCGCGGACATGCCAGAACCAACGGCGACGGCGGCGCGTCCGCCTTCGAGCGCGGCTACGCGTTCTTCGAACACCGCGTTGGTAGGATTGCTGAGTCGCGAATAGATATTACCAAAGGTCTGCAAATTGAACAGGCTGGCAGCATGCTCGGCGTCGTCAAAGACATACGACGTCGTCTGATAGATTGGCGTCGCGCGCGCACCGGTCGCCGCATCCGGGATTTGTCCCGCGTGCAACGCCAGGGTTTCAAAACCAAATTCACGATCGGCCATGTCGAGATCTCACTAAAACAAGATAATTGGGCCCGTCACGACTAAATACGCGTTCCAAAAGATGTTCCACTTTCGTGCTCATACCCACGCTCGTC
>CAZFZX010000245.1:0-4564 GCA_964523765.1 uncultured Enterobacteriaceae bacterium | reverse complement strand
GAACAGCTTCACCAACCGCGTCCAGGTGCTGAATGGCGATCGGCGGCACTGGTTAACGGTACCGGTCCGCGTCAAACTCGGCGACGCGATCAACAAGGTCTTACCCGCCAAACCCGGCTGGGCGCGCAGCCACCGGGACACGCTGGCGAATTTTTATCGCCGGTCTCCCGCCTATCGATCGGTTTGGCCCGACATCGAGGGCTTGTATGACGGTATGCCAGATGGCGATGTCGCCGCGATCAATGCCTACGTTATTGAGACCATCGCGGGCCTATTGGGGTTTTCTCTAAAGACCGCGTGTTCGTCGAGCCTTGAAACCGGGTCGGCGGTTGGCGACGCGCGGCTTTCGGAAATTGTCAGTAGCGTCGCCCCTGGGGGTGTTTACCTGTCCGGTTCGGGAGGGGAAAACTACCAAAGTAATTCGACGTTCGAGACCAAGAATATCACGCTGCGCTACACACGGTTCGCCCATCCCGTATACGATCAAGGCGGTGGGGGCTTCGAGAGCGGCCTTTCCGTGCTCGACGCGGTGTTCCGTATGGGGTGGTCGGGGACGCACGAACTGATCATGGCGTCGATCCGATGACGGGAGCGCCGCTTCGCGTGTTGTGCCTGGATATAGAAGGCGGGTTCGGCGGTTCCTCCCGCAGCCTTTGGGAAGTCTTGCGCCATACCGACAGGTCGCTGATCGATGCGGAGGTTTGGTGCCGGAAAGAGGGCCCGGCACAGGCCCGTTACCAGGCCGATCGCATCCCCGCGAAGGTCATGCCTGGCATGCCGACGGTAAGCGCCCTGCCGAGAATATCGCGTAATCTTGCCGTATTTGGACGATTTCTGCTGCGCGACTGGCGGCGTTCGAAATCGTTTCGGCAAGAATTGCTCGCACAACTCGAAAGGCGCTTCGATCTGCTGCATTGCAATCACGAATCGCTTTTTTTTCTAGCGCATTGGCTTCATTCGCGCGTATCGGTGCCGATCTCCTGCCATATACGCACAAATTTGTGGCGCACGCCGTTTGCCCGGCGACAGGTTCGAATGCTCAGCACCGCGACCGCTGATCGACTTGTATTCATCACCGAAAACGAGCGCAGGGCATTCGAAGACCATCTCGGCAACCCGGTGTCCGGCCAGGTGATTTTGAACGCCGCTTCCGTCCCGGAAATCCCTCCAGAACCTCTTGAGGCGTTCGCGAACGAACCTCGGTTCAAGATCGCTTGCTTGAGCAATTATTCGTGGAACCGTGGAATCGACCGAATGGTAGATCTGGCCGAAGCGCTCGCATCGCAGGGTCGGCGGGACATTTTATTCATCGTTGCCGGCGATATGCGGTTGCCGCGCGCTCTACCGGGTGCCCTTGGCCAAATAGCGCGCCGGGGCGGTACGCTTTCAGACTATGCAGTGGCACGCGGTGTCGCCGATATGTTCGCTTTTCTTGGTCACGTAGACAATCCGGAACGGGTTTTGGCGTCGTCACACGCTTTGATAAAACCGACCAGGGAAGCCAACCCGTGGGGACGCGATATCATCGAGGCGCTCGCGTGTGCGAAGCCGGTTATCGCCATTGGAGAGTGGACGGAATTTGTAAGTCCAGGCGAAACGGGGATCCTGCATAGTGATTTCGATCCGCTAAAAATGGCGACCGAAATCGCCCGCTTGTCCGAAGATCGCGAGCACGCCTGTAATCTGGGCCGTCGCGGCAAGGAACGCGTCGCCGCGCTGTGCGATCCAAGGGACCGCGCGGCCGATCTCGCCGAATTCTGGCGCGCGGCCGCGGTTAGGTCGCGCACCTCGTGAACCGTTTGGCGATATCTGTTAGCGCCAAGGCGCTTAGGATTATAAGGACCGGTTCGAATGGCAGTCGGTATTTTGGTGAGCCGACCGGGCCGTTTACTGCAAGGAAATAACCTATGCACAAAAAAGCGAAGAACGCTGCCCAAGGCGTAGTGCGTGCAAGGGCGATTAAGCCGTAGCTTTGCAGAATCAGGAATACGGCTGAAAGCAGAATGCCGCCGCCTATAATCGATACGTAGGCGACGGAAGAATCGGACAAAAAGTTCACAATCTTCTGGGTAGCTGTGTCACCCGGCGTGGCGTCGAAACTGGGGTGCGGCAGGGCGCGGACCCGGGCGTCGATGGCGACCGCGGGCGCGGTGAGATTGATTGCAGCGCCGTTCGCCCATGCTTTTGCGATCGCTAAAATTGGGTATCGCCTGATCGCCTCGAGGCCTATTCGTGTGAAAGCCGAGCTCTGCCTGAAATAGTTTATGTCTTCGGGCTTCTGCCCTTCGATGGCGGTTCGCGACAGCGCTTCCGCCGTCAGTTCCGTCGCGCCAACTTCGCGCGGCGTCCCGTCTGCCGCGTGGCGGACCAGAGGCGCGACCCAGCCGATTATGTGGTACCCGGTCTGACTGTTCAGCGCAAAGGCGCCGAACTGTTCGTGGTTGCGATGCAGGAGCGGTGCCAGTGGCGCGCTTGCGCAGATTATGAATAGGGTTGCCGCCAGTAACGCGGCGCCGACACCGCGCTTGTGCCAAAGCGGAACTGCAAAGGCCGCTGGAAGCATGAGGAAGGGCAGCAATTGCGCAATTGGGCGGGTCAGGATGGCCAAGCCGAGCGCCAGCCCGGCGAGCGCGGCCCATTTTGGTAGGCCGTCTCTGAGAAACAGGCCGCCGGCCGTTAGCATCGCGACGAAAAGAGTCAAAAAAAGCGTTTCGGTCAGCATTACGCCACTATGGATGACCAGATTTGGCCATAAAGCGGCGAGTGTGCCGCTGGGTAGTACCAAACGATGCGCCAACAGCCCTGCGAGTGCTGCGATCAGGACGCAGGTGACTGCGTCGATGAATGCTTGCGCGATAAGGGCCGCGACAAGCGAGTCGCTGAACAATGCGCGAATTCCGGCGAGGAACAGGAAGTAGCCCGGCACCCGCTCGGTCTGCGGCAGGAGCCCGTCCTCGAAGGTTCGTGAGAACGATCCATGTTCCAACAGTACCGCCGCGCCGCTCCAATAAAGATTTGCATCTTCCTGTAGGAGCGATTCGGCATCCGTCGGCAAGAAGACGATATTGAGCAGCCGCACCGCAACAGCGAGACAGAAGACGGTGACCCAAACGCGTCGTTTGCGCACCGTTCCCAGCGTCGAATTATCTTGATCAGGCTGCATGGGACGGCTCGAGCCTCGGCAATATCGGAACGTCCGCGTCGGCGACGCCCGGCGGCGGCGCAATATGCCACGCGCCGCTCCGAGTGTCATCGTCGCACCTTGCTCTCTATGTCGAATTCGCTATTGATTGCGCCATGACCGGCCGCAAACAACGCCTGCTCGTTTTCATCGTCGCCTATAACGCGGAACGGACGATCGAGGACGTGCTGCGGCGCATTCCCCACGACCTCGGCGCGACCTACGACGTCGAGGTGCTGATCATCGATGATTCTTCGCAGGACGGCACCTTCGAACGCGGCTACGCGGTGAAACAGGCAGAAGATCTACCCTTCACCCTGCACGTCCTGTTCAACCCGGTGAACCAGGGATACGGCGGCAACCAGAAAATCGGCTACCATTTCGCCATCGAGCAGGGCTTCGATTTCGTGGCCTTGGTCCACGGCGACGGTCAGTACGCCCCGGAATGCCTGCCGGACCTCTTGCAGCCACTGGCAGCCGGTGAGGCCGATGCGGTATTCGGTTCGCGCATGATCACCGAGGGTGCCGCGCTTCGCGGCGGCATGCCGTATTACAAATTTGTCGGCAACAAGATCCTCAGCTGGTTCGAGAACCGCATGCTGCGGACCGACCTGACCGAGTTCCATTCCGGCTATAGGATTTATTCCGTCACGGCGCTGAAGAAAATTCCGTTCCATCTCAACACCAACGATTTCCATTTCGATACGGAGATCATCATCCAGTTCGTGTTCGCCGGTCTGCACATCCGCGAGCTTCCGATCCCGACCTATTACGGTGACGAGATCTGCCATGTCGACGGGCTCAAATACGCCTGGGACGTGGTCAAGGCGGTCCTTGTGTCGCGGGCGCAGGAGTTAAGCCTTCTCTACGACCGGAAATACGACTGCCGCCCGGCCGAGGAAGGAAACGCCCATTACGAGATCAAGCAGGGCTACCGAAGCCCGCATACCGAAGCGCTGGCACGGATCGCGGACGGCGCGCGCGTTCTCGATCTAGGCTGCGCCGGCGGATATATGGGCGCGTTGCTGCGCGTGGAGCGCAATGCGGTGGTAACCGGCGTCGACATGTTCCCGCTCGGCGAGGCGGTCGAGCTTAACGAGTTCCTGCACCACGACCTGAATGCGAAAGCGCTGCCGGTTACCGTATCGGATTACGACTGCGTCCTCATGCTCGACGTTATCGAGCATCTGCTGTCGCCGGAGGATTTCGTCGATCTCCTGCGCGAATCGTCGGCCGCGTCACCGAATACGAAATTGATCGTGAGTACGGGGAATGTCTCGTTTGCGCTGACGCGGTTCCTGCATCTGGTGGGGATGTTCAACTACGGCAAACGCGGCATACTCGACATCACGCACACCCGGCTGTTTACTTTCACGACCCTGC
>CAZFZX010000244.1:0-4717 GCA_964523765.1 uncultured Enterobacteriaceae bacterium | reverse complement strand
CTTTCTACACTAAACTATTTCTAGAAAGTGTCCTGCTTATACTGGCAGATTCGGCTGACCGCCTTCGTTATCATTTTTAGCAAGTGTGCGACACGACGGGGAGCTTGCCTATAGAACAACTGTTAGCAATCGAAAGACAACGTTAAATACCGTAAAGTACGTGTCGTAACGTCAAATCCCGACGTCCGAATCAGTGCGCAAAAAAAAGACGCCCCAAAGGGGCGCCGAAGAATGATGCGGCAGGCCTTAGTGAAGAAAGTCTTGGGGAAGACTGGCGCTACCGCATCTGGGGGAGGATCGATATCCCGGCAAGTGCCCCGCATGCCGTCGCAAGAATGCGCTGTCCTGATACCGCTCGTAACGGTATCAGGACAGGCCACTCACGACGGAGCGACTGCTTGTCGGCGCGACGTTTCGCTTTCTCGGTCTTCCCGTGAATGCCACCTTTTCTCAATAACGGATGGCAAGCGATCGAGTTCCGTATTCGTTTTGGTTTTCGCGTGTTCTTTTTCACGAGCGTCTCCTCGTCCCGGCTAGAAGCGGTGACACCGGCTCGGGATTTCGAGGGTTCTCGATTTCGAGCGGGGTGCCTAAGGCCGGCCCCCGCGGTTTCGGCAGGGGCGCTAACTAACGACCGAGCAATTGCGGGGGTATGGCCACGGCGGGTGGCCTGCGCCTGCGCGGGCTCGACAAAGCAATGTCGTCATTGGCATTTTCATAAGGCGGTGGAGTATAAACGCCGTCGGCCCGGCTACAAGATGCCAGCCGGTAAAACAGTGTTTCCGGGAAGTTAACGCTACGCGCGCTAATTGGTCAAAACTTGCTGTCGCGCATCGGCGCCATGAAAGGATCGCGGAAGGGTTTCCGGTCCTTTTTGAAGTCCAAAGGCTTTTCGGGTTGGAAGGGGTTTCCCGCACCCACCATTTTCTCGACGGACGCGTCGACCGGGGTGTCGCCCGGCGGATGACCCGAACGCTCGCAGAGGTCTCCCCAGGTGGTAATCGTTTCCGACATCCGATGATGGATCTCTATCCGCACTCCATTGGTCGGACATTGATAGTCATAAAGCGGCATGATTCGTTCCTCGTCTAGTGCCGCGGAGAATACCGCTCCAGCGCATCATCGGCAATACCGAGCCGCTTGCCCCAATGTCTCTTGAAATAGCTTGGCTAAATAATCGATCCGAAATGCGCTTCAATTTCATCGTCATTCCCGGATTAGATAACGATCGACAATTCACAACAGCTATTTAGACGTCGAGACGATAGGTATCTCCGTCGCGCACGAGTTTACCGGCTGTCGGGCCGGCGAAATGGGTACCTATGATCAAGGTCGGCGAATCGGCATACTCGCCGAACATGCGATGCCGCGTCGCGACGGCCGTCTCGTTGTCCACGTCGAACGGACTGACGAGATCGGGATCATTGAACTGGATAGGATGGTGGATGAAATCGCCGGTGATCATCGCGGTTTCACCGGCAGATTCGATCAGCACGGAACAATGGCCGGGCGTGTGCCCCGGCGTCGGAATAAGACGAACGCCTTCGCATACCTCGGCCGGGCCTTCGACCGGTTTTGCGAGCCCCGCGTCGAGTACGGGTTGCATTGAATCTTCGAAGACCCTGCGCTGAAGCTGCATGAAATCATTTTCATCCGTGGCTTCGATTGTTCCCCAAAACTCGAGATCCTCCTTGCCCATTAGGTAGGACGCGTTCGGAAATGTCGGCACCCACTTACCACCGACGAATTGAGTATTCCAGCCTACGTGGTCGAGGTGGAGGTGCGTACATAAAACGTAGTCCACGCCATCCGGTTGATAGCCGGCCGCAACCATGTCTTCCATGTAAGACGTCGATAGCATATGCATCACTTCGAAGGGGTTGCGATCGCGGCCATTGCCAATGCAGGTATCAACAATGAGGGTTGCCCCCGGGGTGTCGACGATCAGCGAGTGGATACTCAGAGAGAGCTTGCCTTCTTCGGTCACGAAATGAGGGAAAAGCCACTTAACTTTCCTGACGACCTCCGGCGTTGCGGCCGGGATCACTTCGTCGAATTCCGGATAAACGATCTCTTGGATCTTGGTGATGGTTGTTTCGCCTACCTTCCATTTCATGGGCTGAGACCTCCTATTGATTAATCGTCACCGCTTAGCGCGACACTTCTTGTACGGGCCTGATTACAGCTGACAGACCCACCGGCGAGCGATCGCCGATCCCAAACTGTTATCCGTCGAGAAAACCCGCAAGCCGCGCCTCGGCTTCCACGAAATCCTCCATGAACTCGGCAACAACCGCCCGCACCGACTGAGTCGTGTTCATCATGCCGACCCCCTGCCCGACCCAATAGGTAGTCAGCTGCTTAGCCCCTTCGTGGCCGCCGTCGGCAAGCTTTGCAATCTTGGCCAGGACCGGTTCGGTCACGATCGACTGCAACGGCATCGGCAACGGGTTCGGGGCGTCCGGGGCCTCCCAGGCATCCGTCCAGGGCGAACGCAATTGCCGCGAGAATTTCCCCGTACGGGCCTTCGAACGCACGGTTTCCCGTGAACTTGCAGTCAGCATTTTTTCCTTGACCGCGGGCAAAGTCTCGGCTTCGGTTGTCGTCAACCACACCGAACCCGTCCATACCCCCGCGGCTCCCATAGCCATACACGCGGCCATCTGGCGGCCAGTAACGATGCCGCCGGCGGCCAGGATCGGAACGTTACCGTGCGGCTGGATAGCCTCGTATACCTCGGGTACGAGAACCATCGTCGAGACGTCCCCGCAGTGTCCGCCGGCCTCGCCCCCGGCGACGACCAGAATATCGACACCGGCGGCGACCTGATGCAGCGCGTGCTCCTTCGCACCGACCAGCGCGGCGACACAAATGCCTTTAGCCTTGCCCTGCTCGAGCATATACGGCGGCGGTACGCCGAGCGCATTGGCGACCAGGCCGATCGGATGCGCGAACGCAACATCGAGCAAGCGTGACGCACCTTCGTCGCGCATGTTATCGCCAAAACTCAGATGGGCCGCGCGCGCGTCGTCGTCGACGTCTGCGCCCTCGATGCCGTGGCGCGCCAAAATCGAAGAAGCAAATTGTTTGTGCTCTTCGGGTATCAGTTTCATCGTCTCGTCGCGACTCGGCTGCTCGCCCTTGCCGATCATTGCATTCGGTACCAACAAATCGACGCCGTATGGTTTACCTTCGATGTGTTCGTCGATCCAGGAAAGCTCTACTTCGAGCTGTTTGGGAGACAAGCCCACCGCGCCGAGCACGCCCATACCGCCGGCCTTGGATACCTCGGTAACCACGTCGCGGCAGTGACTGAAAGCGACCAGCGGGAATTCGATGTTCAATAAATCACAGATTGGAGACTTCATCGCGTCGATCACTTCTAGGAATGTTGGTTTGAGGAGGTGTCATCATACACGGCAAATACGCGGCGAGCCTGGAATATCGAGCCTAATTGACCTCTGGCGATCGACGCTAGGCGGCGTTCCGCCCATCCCCGGCTCCAGCGACATTCGTGGGTCCTACACATCCGGGCGACAGACAGCTTCGTCCGGGCCGCACGCGCGCCGCCCTCGAACCTGCTCTCTCGCTTGTTCAAAGGTTCCCTAATTCTTGAACCGAACAACCGCACCACCCGGGGAGGTCACGTTTCCTTCCGCGTCGGCAACGAAGATCTCGAGCGTTACCTCGCCGCGCTCGCTATCGATCGCCTTAACGACGCCACCCGATGTCAAAGTGTCGCCGAGATAGCATGCCTTGCGGTTGGAATACTCGAACTCCACGAGTTCGCCGTCCTCACCCATCCATTCAACAACCGCCTGGCAGAGCCAGTCCCCTTGCAAGGGGCCGTCGATCACGACGCCCGGGTGACCTTCGACCCCGGTCGTATATTTCTCGTCGTAGTGAATACGGTGCGCGTTCCAAATCGCGGCGTTATAGAAGAATAACGAAACGTTGGTCGGAGTAAACTCGCGCTCCGGTAAGCGATCCCCTACTTTGATGTCTTTGGT
This sequence comes from uncultured Enterobacteriaceae bacterium, assembly GCA_964523765.1. GTDB lineage: Bacteria > Pseudomonadota > Gammaproteobacteria > UBA11873. The sequence goes on along the minus strand of CAZFZX010000244.1, from coordinate 707 downwards.
CGCTGTCATGGCGGTTATCTCACAATCCGGGTCTGAGTTTCTTCCACGATCGGTTCACCGGATTCCGTCTCAATCTCGAGCTTGTAGACAACGAAAATGAGCGGGCCCGACGAACCTTGTTTCTCGTAGATGTCCGTCAACGTATAGGTTCCGACCAGTACGTCACCGGGCTTCACGGGCCGATGATATTTTGTTTTCGTGCCGCCGGCCATGACGCGCTTCAATGGCAGGTCCGGCAAGAGAGTTTGCTTGGGGAGGCCGTCCGGGCCCAGTTCGTCGAGCGGCGCAATCGCACGTACGGCCCCGAACAAAAACATCGGCGGCGCCTCGTCACCGCGCTTATATTTATCCAGCCTCTGTTCCGTCGCCACGGCGTATTTCACGATATCGCGCCGTGTGACCTCGATGCGACCGACGGCTTCGCTGTGGCCGATCCATTTCCTGATCTCGGGTGTAATCAACGTTGTCATCGGACTGACTCCCAGCTTGTTCTACCCGGTTGGAGACTACACCCCCGGATGTCGTTATCCCAACCCAGTCGTCGGACCGCGCGGTCCGCCAGGCCCGGAATAATGTTGAAGAAAATGCACCCGTAGTCACCCATGTTCGTCCCTCCGTTCAAATGTCGTTCTGCCTTTTGTACGCAGGAACCTAGATAGCTGATGCGAAATACGCTTCACGGTGTTCGTAGGTCCGCCTGCCGTCAC
>CAZFZX010000243.1:0-4821 GCA_964523765.1 uncultured Enterobacteriaceae bacterium | reverse complement strand
CGGGGTGACGGCGATTGGTGTAACGACAAAAGTGATGCATCGTTTGAAACGCTTACTTAGAGGGCCGGCCCGTTGTTTGCCCGATAGTACTGTCCATTTTAGATGAGTTACCTCGTTGATACTTGCACGGGCTAGTTCGGGCTAGCGCCAGATCATGCGCCCGAGCGTTCCGTCGCGATCGATGAACTGGTGTTTGATCGCGGCGCCGGCGTGACCGATTATCAAAAACCCGATGCCGTAGGCGAGGTAGAAATGCGCGCTGACGGCGAGGTCACGAAGGTCGTCATCTTTTTCGAACAGCGCCGGGATTCCTACAACGCCGAACAAAGATACCGGCTTGCCGGCGGAAGTCGAGATCAGGTAGCCGGATACCGGGATCAACACCATCAGCAGCATCAGTGCAGTATGCATGGCGTTCGCCGCGACGCGCTGCCACGCCACATTGATCGCGGCCGGCGCCGGCGACCGCGAATACACTTTCCACCCAAACGAAGCGAAAGCGACTCCCAGAACCAGCACCCCGAACGCCTTATGCAGCGCAAGCGACTGGTTATACCACTTGTCGAAATAGGTCAGGTCGACCATGTACCAACCCAACCAGATCAATCCGCCGATTGACAGGGCGATGACCCAGTGAAAAAGCTTGCTCACCAAGCCGTAGTGCGCCGCGGAATTCTTGATCCGCATCGGGTTTACCCATTCGACCGCGTCGCGGTCCAGCGATCCCTAATACCGGTAGTGGTTCGGTTTGTAGGGCCCAGCGACCGGAATACCCAAATATTTCGCCTGCTTTTTGCTGAGTACGTCCAAGTTGACGTTCAGTTTGCCCAAGTGTAGCCGCGCCACTTTTTCGTCGAGCAGTTTGGGGATCGTATACACGCCAACTGGGTAGTCCTCAGCGTTGTTGAACATTTCGATCTGCGCGATCGTTTGATTGGTGAAACTGTTGGACATCACAAAGCTCGGATGCCCGGTGGCGCAGCCGAGATTGACCAGCCTGCCTTCGGCCAACAAGAGGATGTTGTTGCCTTTCGGGAAAGTGATCCGATGCACCTGCGGTTTGATTTCAGACCACTTGTATTTCTTCAGCGCCTCGACCTGAATTTCGCTGTCAAAATGTCCGATGTTGCTGACGATCGCCAGATTTTTCATCTGTTTCATGTGCCGCTCGGTGATCACATCGCAACAACCCGTGGTCGTGACGAAGACATCACCAATCTTGCACGCGTCGTCCATCGTCATCACTTCGTAGCCTTCCATCGAAGCTTGTAACGCACAGATCGGATCGATTTCGGTGACGATGACCCTGGCGCCCTGCCCCGCCAGCGATTGACAACAGCCCTTGCCGACGTCTCCGTAACCTGCGATCACGGCGACTTTACCCGACAACATCACGTCGGTCGCTCGAAAAATCGCGTCGACCAGCGAGTGACGACAGCCGTAGAGGTTGTCGAACTTCGACTTGGTCACCGAATCGTTGACGTTCATTGCGGGAAACAGCAGTTCGCCCCGCTCCGACAGTTGGTATAGCCGGTGAACGCCCGTGGTGGTTTCCTCGGTCACGCCGCGAATCTCGGGAGCGATGCGATGGAAGCGCTGCGGATCCCGCGCAAGAGATTTTTTCAGCTGCTTGTATAAAGCGGCTTCCTCCGGATTGCCCGGGGTCCGGTCGAGGAATGAGGGATCTTCTTCCGCCTTGTAGCCGAGTTGCACGAACATCGTCGCATCCCCGCCGTCGTCGAGGATCATGTTCGGCCCTTTGCCTTTGCCCCAGTCGAGGATCCGGTCGCTGTATTGCCAGTATTCCTCGACAGTTTCGCCTTTGTGCGCGAACACTGGCGTACCGCCTTTTGCGATAGCGGCCGCCGCATGGTCCTGCGTCGAAAAAATATTGCAACTCGCCCAACGCACTTTCGCCCCCAAGGCTTCCAGGGTCTCGATAAGAACCGCGGTCTGGATCGTCATATGCAGCGAGCCGGTGATCCGCGCTCCCTTGAGTGGCTTCGACTTACCGAATTCCGCCCGCATGGCCATCAACCCGGGCATCTCGTGCTCGGCGAGGTCGATCTCTTTGCGGCCGAACGCTGCCAGTGACAGGTCCTTTACGACATAGTCCGCTGCCTTCTTCCGGGTCGTCTTGCGTTTACGTCCCGCCGTAGCTCGGTTCGAGCGTCTAGTGCTCACTTTCGCGGCGCCCCCTAGATTCATTGTAGTGTCCTCGATTCGAAAATTTCGTTTACGCAAAGAGTCGGTTTCAAATCCGACCCCGCTTCCATTCTGGTGTTTGCAGTGGTCGTTATAACGCCGATTTCAAACTGTCGATGAGATCCGTTTTCTCCCACGTGAAACCGCCGTCGGCGTCCGGCTCACGACCGAAATGGCCGTAGGCGGCGGTGCGCTCGTAGATCGGATTATTCAGCTTCAGGTGTTCGCGAATACCGCGCGGGGTCAGATTCATTACGTTCCCCAGCACGCTTTCGAGTTTCGACTCCTCGACTTCACCCTGGCCGTGCAAATCGACATACAAAGAAAGTGGTTTCGCGACCCCGATGGCGTAGGACAACTGAATCGTACAGCGGTCGCTGATCCCTGCGGCAACGACGTTCTTGGCCAAATAGCGCGCCGCGTAAGCCGCCGAGCGGTCGACTTTCGACGGGTCCTTACCCGAAAACGCGCCCCCGCCGTGAGGTGCAGCGCCGCCATAGGTGTCGACGATGATCTTTCTGCCGGTCAACCCCGCGTCGCCGTCGGGGCCCCCGATCACGAAACGTCCGGTCGGATTGACATAGAACTCGCCGTCGTCACACATCCACCCATCGGGCAGTGCTTTTTCGACGTACGGTCGAACGATTTCCCGGACGCCCTCTTGGGAGAGAGACTCGTCGTGCTGGGTGGAAACGACGACCGAAGTCGCGCGCACTGGTTTCCCTTTTTCGTAACTAAGGGTTACCTGGCTCTTGGCGTCGGGGCCGAGGCCCTGCTCCGTACCATCGTGCCTGACGGTCGCCAGATCCTGCAGGATGCGGTGAGAGTAATAGATGGGCGCCGGCATTAGCGCTTCCGTTTCAGTGCAGGCAAAACCGAACATGATCCCTTGGTCGCCGGCCCCCTCGTCCTTGTCGCCAGCGGAATCGACGCCTTGCGCGATGTCGACGGATTGCAGGTGAAGGTGACATTCGACTTTGGCGGTCTCCCAATGGAAGCCGCTCTGGGCGTACCCGATATCCTTGATGGCGGCTCGCGTCAGCTCTATCAAGCTGTCGTTCGTTACCGAATCCGGCCCCCGTACCTCGCCCGCAATCACGACCCGATTCGTCGTTGTGAGCGTTTCTGCGGCGACCCGCGCCATCGGATCGGCACGGATGAATTCGTCGACAATGGCATCAGAAATCCGATCGCAGACCTTGTCGGGATGACCTTCCGAAACCGATTCGCTCGTAAATAAATAGCTTGAACGCACGCAAAATCCTCCAGAGGTATAGGCCGGCCAGAATAGAGCGGCGTATTATGCCGCAAATCCCGACGGATTGCGCCGGTTCGACGGACCCGAAACGAGAGACGGATCGAGTCTGGGTTGGTTGTTGGCCAAACCCGGTCAGGCGTCGGCGACCTTGAGGACAATCTTCCCCATATGTACGCTGCTTTCCATGAGTTCGTGTGCCCGCCGCGCTTCGGTCAGCGGGAAACTCGCATGGACAATTGACCGCAGTTGCCCCGCTTCGATCATCGGCCATATCGTTGCTTCGCAGTCCCGAGCGATCGCCGACTTTTGCGCCGGCGTCTGAGGACGCAACATCGAACCCGTCAACGTAAGACGCTTACTCAAAACCTGCATGAAGTTGACTTTGGCCGTCGGCCCCAATAGAAAAGCGATCAAAGCGTAACGGCCGTCGAGGGCCAAGATCTCGATGTTCTGTTGGATGTACGGTCCCCCGACCATATCGAGTACCACGTCGACTCCCCGCCCATCGGTCAAGTTTTTGGCCGCTTCCAACCAGTCTCCGGTTCGGTAATTGATGGCGTGATCGGCGCCGAGCGCAACGCAGTACTCGCACTTTTCATCGCTACCCGCGGTCACTAGCGTCCGCGCGCCAAGCGCTTTGGCTACTTGGATTGCTGTTGTGCCGATGCCGCTGCTGCCGCCGTGGACGAGCACGGTGTCGCTCCCCGCCAGCCGAGCGCGCGTGAGCAAATTGTATTGGACCGTGAAGCAGGTCTCAGGGAGCGCGGCCGCCTCGACGCTCGTCATCGTTGCCGGCCACGGCAAACAATGACCTTCGTCGGCTGAGCAGTATTGTGCGTAACCGCCGCCATGCGTCAGTGCCACGACGCGCTCGCCCGGGCGCCAGCGCGCGACATCAGGCCCACAGGCTACGATCTCTCCCGCTACTTCGAGGCCGGGATAGATGCTGGCATCGGCGGGCACCTTATAGAAACCCTGGCGTTGCAGACAGTCGGGCCGATTCACGCCCGCCGCGTGGACCGCGACCAGAACCTCTGCGGCGCCCGGCGCCGGAACCACCGCCGTGCACGGTTGGAGCACGCCGGGATCTCCCGGCTGCGTGATTTCGATTGCTGTCATTGTCGTCGGTGTAGTCATGATTCGCCCCATCGTTCTTTAAACGGAAGTATAAAGCAGGCAGTGGATAGGCGAAGCAATGAAAACTGCGCGCCGCGCAGGTAATAGCCACGGACTATTGGCAAGCGCCGCAACGCAGACCGCGACAATTTTGGACGCAAGGCGACCTTCCATGAATTGATCAGAGGTTCCTTAGTTCTTAAGCCCGCAATATCCCATGCTAGGATCGCGGTTGCGAATGA
>CAZFZX010000242.1:3352-4933 GCA_964523765.1 uncultured Enterobacteriaceae bacterium | reverse complement strand
TTTTACCGGATTAAAGGGGCTTTGCCTTTCTTATTCGTGCAATATTCAGGCTAATGTCCTCGCTGGTGAGTCCCTGATGATCAGTGCACGCGTCACCGAACGCGGTCAGCCCGTCTCACGGCAGGATTTCCTCAAACTGATGCAAGTCGAACTCGCCGTGTCCGATCTGAATTCTGAACAGAGCGATGTTTCCCCAGTTCCGTTCGATCCGGAACTCGCGTTTTTTGGCGTTAAGCGCGCTATCGACTTCCCCGCAGGAGACTACGATTTCACGGTGCGAGTGGATGGCGGCACCTTTCGACGCGAGAAGCGCTCGAAACTGCACGTACACGCTGCGCCCGTCACCTTCTCAAGTAGTGTTGGCGAAGACGGGCAGACGCTAGAGATTTCGGCGCGAGCAGAACCGGAATTAGTGGACCTAGAATCGCTCACCGGCCTGGTGCTCGTGACAAAACCCGACGGGTCGAATGATGTTTTCGACCTGCCGCCGTTTGCGAGCCATGAAGCCATTCTACCGGTACCGGCACCATTGAACGGGTCTTACCGGATCGAACCGCGGCTGTTGGGACGTGGCGCGAGCGGACGGGTTCTGACCGTGCAAGTTCCACAACTCGTCGCTGAAATCACCGCGGGAGCGGATCCGCCGGCGCCCGCCGAAGAGCCAAAGACGGTTCCCGCCGAGCCGCCGCGCATTGATTGGTTGCACTCCGGCGCGCTCGTGTTGATCGGCAACGTCGTTGTAGCGGCCTCGCTCGGCCTCGTATGGCTGATGCTGGGGCAGCGCCGACGGGTCCCGTCAAAACAGGTCGTGCTGCAATGATTACTACGTCGCTTGAGGTTGCGTTTTTGATACTGGCCGTTGAATTTGGGCTCCTGGCCATTGCGATCAGCATTTTTCTATACCGCGGCGCGCGGACCGCAGAGGCGGAAACGGCCGCCGATGCAACCGAACTCGTCAGCAAGGTATCGAACACCGAAGATTCCCGCCGCACGGCGCTCGAGACCATTTTCCGGGACAAGTATCAATATGAAGGCGATGAACTCAAGTCCGCCGTAGATGAATTCATGGAGCGCGAGAAAGCATTCTACAATGCGGTAGTCGGTGCCTTTCTGGGGCGCGGCAAAAGCAAAATATCCGACCTGAACAATGAGTTGACCAAGGTCGTGGCGCCATGGATCAGCATTACGCCAAAAAAGATGCTGGACGCCGACGCGGCGGAATCACTCGTAGCCGAGAAGTCCGGCTTAGAGGAGGAACTCGAAGAGACCAAGCAGGTATTGGAAAAGTTGATTAAGGAATACAACAACGCGTTCCGTACCGAACTAACCGTGGACACCGCGGCCGAGGTGTCGGGAATCGAATCGTACGACGAGGAAGCGGAGGCTGCCGACGAAGCCCCGCTCGTCGCCGATGAGGCACCGACGGGTGGCGAAGGCGCGGCCGAACCAACGCCGCCGAATGACGTTCCCTCGGGTATTGATATCGGTGAGGAGGAGACCGACGAACCAGACCTCGTTAGTGCGATGGGCGAGGAATCGGGCGAGGAGCTGGAGGAGACCACCGATAGCGCGGCCGATAAG
>CAZFZX010000242.1:0-3252 GCA_964523765.1 uncultured Enterobacteriaceae bacterium | reverse complement strand
GGGCGAGGAATCGGGCGAGGAGCTGGAGGAGACCACCGATAGCGCGGCCGATAAGCCGATGACCGCAGATGACCTCGACGACCTCATGAACAGCCTTGAGTCCGAACTCGTCGACGGTGTCGAGACGGTCTGAAAAGGTCGCGCAACGGTCGCTTCAGACCGTCGCGAAATACCCGGTTTAAACCGGTTTGTCCGCGAGCCGAGATTTCGTCAAGCGCCCGCCGGCGCTCGCGTGCGGTGTTCTTGCGAGCGTATCTTCCGATTTTTCGAGTTCTCGCGCCTCATCAGCGAGGCGCGCGGCGGCGCGCATCATTTCGTGACCGGCCGCAACCAGCGTGATGTATTTGGCCGGGTCCTGCTCGGCGAAGCAGCCCTTGGAAGTGACCGCCGCCACCGATTCGGCGACCTTCAATGCCGCGAGTGCCTTGGCAGCCGCATAGGGATTATCGAATTCCCCGGCCGTTACTGCTTTCTCAGCCGTAAGGTTGACTTTCGGCAATTCGGGCTTTGCCCCGGATTTTAGCTCGTCGATCACGCGATCCAACTCATTCTGGATAAAGCGTAGGACGCCGGTCGCGGCCAGAACCTTGATCACGTCCGCGTTGAACAGTGCCATTTCGCTCGGGTCGAGGAATTCTCGCCGCGCACCGATCATCGGGTCAGAAACCAGAACGAAGAACCCTTGTCCGTCCGGGACGTTGATGACTTGCTTGCCTTCGTCGTTTTTCTTGTAAAACGCTTTTTTCGATGGTCCGTCCGATACCGTGATGACCGGGATCCCAGCCTCCGCGATTTGGGCCCGCGAATTCTTCGGGCCTGGCAGTGCGGCGTTCGGGCTCACCATCAATATTAAATCGGGGCGGTAGTCGACCACCAATCTCGTCGGGTCGGCACAAGCGTCGGCTTCGAGTTTTGCCCCGCTGGTGAAAGCCTGCACCTGAAGATCCTCGCGGTCGGCGCGTTCGTCCAATAGCAGATCGAGCAGGGGTGCGGCGCCGATGCAGCCTAGTTTCAATACACCAAGCTTGAATACCTTGTCCGTCATTTGACCTCCCTTCAGGGGCGCGAAATTGTCGGTGTTCGAATCCCTCCGCCCCGAGCGCTCAGAGACTTTTTCGCCCTACCGTGTTCGGGGCAATCGGACCTGGCTCGCCGGACTCGAAGACCCGGAGCGGGGAGGCGCATTTATCGCAGCCCCGGCACCCGGAGTCAAGGCAGCCGATGTCGGACCGAGAATTCGCGATACTTCGCCGACCGTGTAGGTGGAGTAACCGGATACGGCGTTCGCTGCCCCTGAGACGAAGCGGCTATCCGGTGACGCAGGGTTCTTCGTGGCCGAGGCCGGCCCCTCTCAGGCCTTCGGCGTAATGCTCCCGGTCTTCCTCGCGCCGGAAGGGCATACGCGAAAGGTGTTCGGCTAAGTCGAAGTCCGGATACGATTTCAAGTAGGAGCGTGCCACTGCGTTAGCTTCGTCCTCGCGACCGAGGTGCGCATACGTGGCCGCTATCCAGCGGCTGAAATAAATTGGCGCGTCGTCGAGTCTTTCCCACACCCCAACCGCGTCTTCGTAGCGTCGGGCATTGAAATAGGCGACGATGTAGATGGAACGATGCCATTGTTTCAGATTGGGGCTCAGACCAAAGGCATGGTCGAGCCGCTCCAACGCCTTTTCGGGCTCACCGTTATGGCTCAGGACCGTGGCGAGAAAGACGTACCCGTCAGGGTCGTTGGGGTTGAGTGCGATTCCTTTCTCCAGGGCTTCCAGCGCCCGGTCCAGCATCTTCTTGAAAAAGTAGACTTGGCCGAGTGCCAGTCGATTGGAATGTGATGCCGGGTTTATTTGCACGCCGCGCAGCGCGATTTCCAGCGCCTTTTCGAGTGATCCTTGGGGGTCGTCGGTCCAGTATTCGTTGTAGGCCGTTATATAGCTCCAGGCGAGGCTCGCGTACGCCCGGCCGTATTCCGGATCGATCGCGATGGCTTCCTCATACAGCTTTCGAGCGGCCGAATTGTCTTGCTCGGTGAAACGAAACCAGTGTTCGCGCCCCCGCAGCACGAGTTCGTAGGCCTGCAGGTTTTCGGTACGCTCGTCGCCGCGGACACGCCGCCGTTCGCTATCGGTCACTTTGTCGACCAGGGTTGCGACGATCTTGCCGGTGAGTTCATCCTGAACCGCGAATACGTCCTCGAGGTTGCGATCGTAGCGCTCCGCCCAGAGATGGTGCCCATTCGCGGCTTCTACCAACTGTGCGGTAACGCGTACGCGATTGCCGGCCTTGCGTATGCTGCCTTCGAGAATATAGCGAACATTCAATTCGATGCCGACGTCCTGGGCCTTTACCGCCTGGCCCTTGTAGACAAAAGTGGAGTTACGCGCGACGACGACGAGTTCCTGAAAGCGCGACAATTCGGTAATGATGTCTTCGCTGATGCCGTCGGCGAAATAGGCCTCCTCCGCGTCCTCGCTCATGTTGGTGAACGGCAGCACCGCGATGGACGGTTTGTCCGGCAGCATCGACGCCGCCCGCGCGCCGCCGCCGGCGGCGGGATCCCGGTCCGTTTTGTTCCGATCGACGATCTGGAAGACCCGAACCGGTCGCGCGATATTCTTGACCTCGTGTTCGCCGACGTACTCCAACGGCGTGTCTACCTTGCCTTCGACAAAATCGTGTGCCGGTCCAGACAACGTGATGCCGTCGGCCGGCGCGAGGCTTTCGAGGCGGGCGGCGATATTGACGCCGTCGCCGTAGACGGTACCGTCGCCCTGCTCGATGACGTCGCCGAGATTGATGCCGATCCGGAACCGCATGCGCCGATCTTCTGTCAGTGCCTCGTTCTGGGTTTTGATCTCTCCTTGGATCGCAATCGCGGCGCGGGCCGCTTCCACTACACTGTCGAACACCGCCAGGATGCTATCACCGGCGGTATCGACGACGCGCCCATCGCGGGCCGAGATATGTTCCCTGAAAACTGCGCGATAGGTGTTGAGCGTGTTCAGCGTCGCCTGCTCGTCGGCGCCCATGAGGCGCGAGTAGCTGACCACATCGGCGCTCATTATTGCCGTCAATTTGCGTTTCGCATCGACCATATCCGTGTTTTCCGTGGTAACCATCTGATTTCCTGAAGGTGTTGTGCCGTTTTGCGAAACGCTTTGCGCGCCGAGATACGCGCAGGGGCGCCGATGCTTCGATGCTACGCTCTAGCCTGAATATTGCACGAATAAGAAAGGCAAAGCCCCTTTAATCCGGTAA
>CAZFZX010000241.1:0-4938 GCA_964523765.1 uncultured Enterobacteriaceae bacterium | reverse complement strand
GGCCGATTGGGGTGCCGACCCTCACCCACCGATTCGACGGTATCGAATTACAAGGTTGCGGTTTACGATTCTATACACGAAATCGATCCGCAAGCGTGGGACGCAATTGTTGGCGTCAACGGTTTGGTCCGCACGCACACCTATCTCGCGGCAGTCGAAGCAGCGTCGGTCAACGACTGCCGCTATTTCTATCCGGTGGTTATGAATGAGGACGGCCAGATCGTTGCTCACGCGTGCGTCTACGCTATTGCAACCGATTTCGTCCAACTCTTACCGAAGCCCCTTGCGTTGGTTGCGCTCGGCGTGAGACGCGTGTGGAAGCGCTTTTTGCACGTCACGATCACGGAATGCGCGGCGCCGCTTTCCGCTAGTCACTCGATTTCAATAATACCCGGCCAGAAACGGAAGCCCCTTATCCGAAGAATTGCAGAAGCCGTCGACTCGATCGCGCGCTCGCAGCGCAGCCGATTGGTGGTGATACGGGATTTTCTGATTGCGGACCGCGACGATTTTGATACCTTGTTGGACAATGGTTACAACCTCGTATCCAACATGCCGCTCGCGCGAATACGGGTGCGCTGGGACAGCTACGACGACTATCTCGCGAGTATGCGGTCGCGCTACCGGAAAGACCTGAAGCGGCGCATAAGAAAGGCCGAGGGCGCAGGCCAGGAAGTTCGCGTTTTGCAATGTTTCGGCGAACGGTCCGAACTCTGGGTCGAACAAGCGCGCACGGTCCGCGATAACACCAAGGGCTTCAAGCGCGAGATCCTTCCGCCTGGGTACTACGAAAACATGGATCACAAGCTTGGAAGCAAAAGCGTCCTGGTCGCCGCGGCGCGAAACGACCGGATCGTTGCACACGGCATGGTACTCCATGATGACTCTGATACTATCGCAACCTACTTCGGTCGAAACCGAGGACCTGCAAGTCACGAGTGGTTTCACCTGGTAAACGAAGTCATTCGGATCGGTATCGAGCGCAAGAGTACCTACATCAATCTCGGACTGGGATCCTATGATGCGAAGTCAAACGTAGGCGCAGATGTCGAGCCACTGTTTGTCTATAGCAAGAGCACCGTAGCACCTGTTAATTGGTTGATGAGATTGTTTCCCGGCACTATGGATTTTTCGATCACCGAGCCCAAGCGGGTCTTTCACGACTGAGTATTTTTTGCGCCAGTCGGTATTTCTCGCTAATAGGCGCGTTTACCGACCGCTGTATTCGACATTATCGGAAATGCTATCCTGTTGAAATTGCAGCGTTGCCAACCGCGCATATAGCCCGCCTCTCGATAGTAAATCCGCATGATGCCCTATCGTGACAATTTCGCCTTGTTCCATCACTACGATTCGATCTGCGTCTAGGACCGTCGCGAGGCGATGGGCGATAATGATCGTCGTACATTTCTGCATTAGCCCAGCGAGGGCCTGCTGAACGAGCCGTTCGCTCGCCGCATCGAGGGCGCTCGTCGCTTCGTCTAGCAGTAGTATCGAGGGTTTTCTCAATATTGCGCGGGCAATCGCGATACGCTGTTTTTGACCACCCGACAAACGTACGCCTCGTTCGCCGATGAAGGTCGAGTATCCTTGCGGTAACTCGGAGATGAACTCATCCGCGCCGGATGATTCTGCCGCGGCGATAACTTCATGATCCGTGGCGCCGAGTTTTCCGTAACGTATGTTCTCCATCACGTCGTCCGCGAACAACACGGTTTCCTGCGGAACGATACCGACACGATTGCGTATTGCCTTCGGATCGGCATCGCGGATGTCGATCTCGTCAATGACGATCCGCCCCGAGCCCGGTTGATAAAAATCGAGCATTAGTTGAAACACCGTACTCTTGCCCGCACCCGACGGTCCGACAAGGGCAATTGTCTCGCCGGGCTCGACACTCAAACAGAAATCTCTGAGGGCGGGGTATTCGGGCCGAGAGGGATACCGGAAAGAAACGTGCTCGAATACTGCGCTGCCGGTGCTCACGACGGGTAACGCCGTCGGATTCGTCGGCACCGTGATCCGCGGTCGAGTGTCGAGCAGTTCGGCGAGACGCTCCATTGCGCCCGCTGCTTGCAGCAGCGAACCCCAAATTTCGGTAAGGCCTGCCGTCGAACTGCCGACGATGATCGCATAGAGTAGGAATTGACCGAGTTCGCCGCCGCTGATGTACCCCGCGATCACGTTCTGAGCGCCGACCCACAGGACGATCACGATGCCGCAAAAAATTATGAGGATCGCATAAACGGTCATGAGGGCTCGCGTTCGAATGCGGCGCAAAGCGGTCCGAAACGAGTGCGCGATGGCCGCGTCGTACCGTTCTCCGTGTAGTTTCTCGAGCGTAAACGCTTGCACCACTTGTATTGCGTTCAGGACTTCAGCCGCGAGAGCACTGGTATCGGCGATGCGATCCTGAGTATCGCGGGACAGCCGTCGGATCCGGCGGCCGACGAACATGATTGGGAAGACGATAATTGGCACCAGGAGGACGATCATTCCGGTCAGTTTCGGGCTGGTCACGGTCAGCATGATTAAACCGCCTACCAAGGTTACGGAACTTCGCAGTGCAACCGACAGGCTACTCCCGACGACTGTTTGAATTAGGGTCGTATCCGCAGTCAGCCTAGACAGGACTTCGCCGGTGCGGGTCACCTCGAAAAACGTCGGAGTCATCCTCAGGACGTGTTTGAATATGGCGGAACGAAGATCCGCGACCACTCGTTCCCCGATCCAGGAAACCAGATAGAACCGCGTCGCCGAGAATACAGCGAGGGCGATCGCCAGGGAGAACAACACCGCGAAATACCGATCGATGGAGCGCACCTGATCCGTCGACAAGCCGGCGTCGATCAGGTATCTGACGGCGACCGGCATGCCCAGCGTTGCAGTCGCCGCGACGATAAGCGCCACTAACGCCGCGGCCACGGTAGCGTTATAGGGTTCTAGAAATGGCGCGAGCTTTCGCAACGGTTCCACGGTGCGATTGCCGGGGCGCTCCGAGTTTTTCTTGCCTGCGGGTTCTCCCAGATGATTATCCATGGTTACTCGCGACGCGTTCGTCCCTATCCGTAAGGTATTGTCGAAAGTTCATGCGTTCTTGATGGTTAACCCCCCATCGACGGGTAACACCGCGCCGGTCATGTATGAAGAAGCCGGTAGGACAAAATTCAACGTTCCGTGGGCGACCTCTTCCGGATCACCGTAGCGTTTGAGGGCTACGCGGCGCCGCGCGAATTCCTTTTTTGCTTCGTCCGGGATCGCCGCCGTCATTCCCGTCAATATCGGCCCGGGGCAGATGCAGTTCACAGTGATCCCCCGCGGGCCCAGCTCCACCGCAAGCGACCGCGTCAAGCCGATTACACCGGTTTTCGCGGCAGTGTACGGACTGATTCCTTTGGTCGCGCCGAGCCCTTCAGTGGATGCGATATTGACGATACGTCCGCCGCCCGATTTTTCGAGTGCCGGCAGGCAATCTCTGATCAATTGGACCTGGGCCGTGAGTAGCACCGCTATGGTTCGGTCCCAGATCGCCTCGAAATTATCGCTGTCGACGGCGGTTTCAATAGCGATCCCGGCGTTGTTTACGAGAATGTCGATCCCATCCCAGCGCGTTTGCACGGCTTCACTCACCGAACGCCGCTCGCTCGCGTTCGTGACGTCGAGTCGCCAACCGTGAGCACTACCGCCCGACGCCCGGATCTCATCGACAACGATTTGGATCTTTTCGATATCCAGATCCGTTACGGCGACATGTGCTCCTTCGTCGGCGAACAGGCCCGCTGTGGCTCGGCCCATACCGCTGGCGGCACCGGTGACGATAGCCACTTTCCCTTCGATGCTGCGGCTCAGCTTGCTTAAACGAGGCATCGTGTCCTCCTTTGTAGGTTTAGATGCAAGACATTCGCGCGGCCGGGAACGTACGTGCCGGCGAGGTCTGAACTTGGGTATATCGGCGATTTACCGAATGTGATAGGAACGCTTTGTGGAATTATAATATCGAAATGGGCGAGAACGCTGCAAGGTTGACTAAATTGATCGATTTATCCGATCGAATCGTCATATTCACCGGTGCGGGCATCAGCACGGAGTCCGGGATCCCGGACTTTCGCAGCCCGAATGGTATCTGGTCGAAGATGCAGCCGGTCCAATTCAAGGATTTCGTCTCCTCGGTTGAAATGCGTAAAGAAGCTTGGCGGCGAAAGGCCGTTATTGACCGGGACATGAACAAAGCGAGGCCCAATCGCGGACATCGCGCGGTCGCGGCATTGGTAGAGGCCGGTAAGTGTCGGACGGTGATCACCCAAAACATCGACGGCCTGCACCAGACTTCCGGGGTTCCGGACGAGAAGATCGTAGAACTTCACGGGAACGGTACCTACGCGGTATGCCTCGAGTGCGGACTGCGGCACGAACTGCAACCGATATTCGAAGCTTTTAATTTCGACGAGACATTACCGACGTGCGACGAATGTGCAGGCCTCGTGAAAACGGCGACTATCTCATTCGGGCAATCGATGCCGGAGGACGCCATGCGGCGGGCGGAACGAGCTGCTCTCGAGTGCGACCTGTTCATTGTTCTCGGATCGTCGCTCGTTGTCTATCCGGCTGCCGGGTTTCCGACCTACGCCAAAGAGAATGGAGCGCAGCTAGTCATCATCAACCGCGAACCAACAGACCAAGATCAGGTCGCCGATCTCGTGTTGCACAGCGAGATCGGTCCGACCTTCGGTAGAGCTGTCAACGTCGAATAGGACGATCGTGCGACTAGCAGGTTTTAGCCCCTTTTTTCGAAGGAATTCGAGTATGCGCGGGCCGCTACTCGTTTATCGTAACTGGAGAGTGTGGATCATCGGGAACCTGCCGGCGGATCGACCTGTCGTACCGTCCTAGCCTGAATATTGCACGAATAAGAAAGGCAAAGCCCCTTTAATCCGGTAA
>CAZFZX010000240.1:0-4943 GCA_964523765.1 uncultured Enterobacteriaceae bacterium | reverse complement strand
TCAGCCAACCGTAGAGGACTTCACGCTCGTGGGCGAGCCGGTGATTGCCCAGTAGTGTCATCGATCGTTACCAAGACGGCCGGCGCCTCATCGAAGGCCCGCGAGAAGTCATCCCGCCTGCGCTCGAGCCGGGTCAAAGCTGCATCGCCCTCTACGAACGCCGCCTGGCACTGCTGCGGCACATGGATGATTACAAACCCGCTTACTGGGACGATCCACGCAATCAGGCCGCGGTTTTGATCGGGACGATATGGGCGCCGAGCTTCTATTTTCTCAGCTACAGCGCCATCAACGCCCACCTCGATGCGACCAACGATACTGACCCCCGCGCCGAACTCGACGCCCTGCGTTACGCTTCCGCCCAACAGCGCTGTTTCCAAAAATAGTAGCAAGGACCGAAAGAACGAGATACTTCCGGCCGAGAAGGGGGCCACTTACATTTACGGACTGCAAATAGGCCGATCCCTTTTTTGCGGTATGATCCGCGCCTTCCCTTGAACCCGGCGACAATCGCCACCGCGGTATACTATGTTTGAGAACCTTTCCGCCTTGCCGGCCGACCCGATCCTCGGCTTAATGGCCGCATTCCGCCAAGATCCGAACCCGGATAAAGTCGACCTCGGCGTCGGCGTGTACCGTGACGACGACGGCAACACGCCAATCCTCGGATCCGTAATTGAGGCGCAACGGCGCCACAACGATTCGGAGACAACCAAGAGCTACATTGGTCCGCCCGGAGAACCCGACTTCAACCTATCCTTACAACACGTCCTGTTTGGCGCAACACATGCGGCGATCACGGCGGGACGTGTCGGCTCGGCGCAGACTCCGGGCGGTTGCGGTGCGTTACGGGTTGCGGCCGAACTTTTGAATCGGGCGAAACCCGGCGCCCGTATTTGGGTAAGCGATCCAACCTGGGCCAATCACGTGCCGCTGCTTGGCGATGCAGGCCTCACCATCGAGACCTACCCCTACTTCGACCGCGACAACAGCGAACTCCGCTTCGATGACATGATGACAACGCTAGCCCAAGTTGGCAGCGGCGACCTGGTGCTGTTACATGGCTGCTGCCACAACCCCTGCGGGGTCGATCTCGATCCGGGTCAGTGGATCGCGCTTGCAGATCTCGCGCTCCAACAGGGCTTCACGCCGTTCATCGACATCGCCTACCAGGGCTTAAGCACCGGACTGGACGAAGACGCGTTCGGCGTGCGTTTGATGGCCGAGAAGGTACCGGAATTGCTCGTCGCGAGTTCTTGTTCGAAGAACTTCGGTCTCTACCGGGAACGAGTCGGTTGCCTGGCCGTCGTGTCACCCGACGCCGGCACGGCCGAGACGCTACAAAGCCAGATGCTGAACGTCATTCGAGGGATCTATTCCATGCCGCCGAATCACGGCGGCGCGATCGTCAGAATGATATTGAATGACCCCGCCTTGACCCGGCAGTGGCAGGACGAGCTGGCGCAGATGCGCACGCGTATCAATGGCCTCAGGGATCAACTTGCGACAAAGCTGGTCGAACGTCTCGACAGCGACCGGTTCGACTTTATCCGGCGCCAGCGCGGCATGTTCTCTTTTCTCGGTATCGACAACGCGCAGATCGTTGAGCTACGCGAGAGATTTTCGATATACATGGTCGATTCGAGCCGTATCAACGTCGCCGGACTCAACTCACATAACATCGATTATGCATGCGACGCCATCGCTTCTATTATCTGATCCCTGGTTTCCCGGCACACTATAATTTAGGGAACCTCTGATTCACTCAGAGACGGTCGAGTTGCCGCCCCGGGCGGGTTGCCCCGATTCACCCGGGGCGCGTACGCCCTCGCACCAGCGACAGGTATATCCCCGGCACGCACAGAGCGGCGGCAATGCAGAAACTCAAGCGAATTGCGGTGTGCAGCTTGGGATAGATATCCGGTGTTATCTGCACCGGCCCTATGGTGAGCGCAAACGCCATCGCGACGATCCCCATGCTGCTCATCTGCCCGACGACGCGCATGGTTGCTACCGAACTGCCGGCAACACCATACTGATGTTTATCCACCGACCCCATGATCGCGTTGGCATTGGGCGACGAGAACAGGCTGAACCCAAGGCCGGTCGTCATGAGGTAGGCAACGACCGATACGACCGGCGTCGTGCGTCCGACACTTGCCAGCAGCAACAATCCGACGGCGGTGAACCCCATCCCAACCGAAGCGATGAGCCGCGGCTCGATACGATCGGAAAGCTTTCCCGCGTACGGCGAAATGAGAGCCATCATCAGAGCCTGGGCCATAAGGACCATGCCCGCCTCCCTCGGTGTCATACCTTGAAGATACTGCAGATAAAGGCTGACCAATACGATGTTTGCGAAGGTTGCGGTATACATGATCACTGAGGCGATGCACGAAAGAGTAAAAACGCGATTGGTATAGAACAAGCTCACGTCGAATAACGGGTCGCGGCGTCCGTGTTGATGGTGAAAGAACAGCCAGAAACCGGTAGCACCCAAAACGATCATGGCAAAGCTTTGGATCTCCGGCAGGGAGGAGATCCCATACATAACCGCGACAATGGCGACGGTGTACAAGATCGAACCCACGAAATCGAAACGGCCCGCGGACTCCGCGCGCCATTCCGCTTTCACCCACCAGAACCCTACGACAAGAGCTATAGTGCACATCGGAATGTGGAGCAGAAACGCCGCCTGCCAACCGAAATACTCGATCAGCCAACCGCCGATGAACGGGCCGCAAGTTAGTCCGACATAGATTGCGGCGACCATCAGACCGATCATGCGACCCCGTTCTTCCGGCGAATATACCGACGAGACAATGGCAATGTGCGTCCCGTATATCATCGCCGCGCTAATGCCCTGCAGTAATCGGAATCCGATCATTGTCGCGCCGCTGGTCGCGCCCGCGGCAACGATAGAGGTCACGATAAGGCCGGCCGTGCCGATCAGATACATCCGCTTGCGGCCGAACATGTCCGATAGACGCCCGAACGACAGTACCAACGCCGCGCTCGCCATGAGGAAGGCCATGGGCACCCAGCTGAGCATGACCGCGTTCATTTCCAGGTCATCGGCAATGGCGGGCAGTGCAACGTTTACGGCCGACAGCATCATCGGCAGCGAAAACCCGTTCAACAGCACCATGAGCATGGCCGCCCGCTGATCACCCCGGTCGAGAACTCGCGAACCACGCATATTCAGAACCTGGCAACCATTGCAGAAAACCCTTGAATCCCGGTCGCATCCCGCAGCGATGGCGCGATATCGTGATAGATGTTCCGCACCCTGCCACCCGCGTGCACTTGGGGATCGCTGACGAATTCCGGGGCCGCCTTGCCGGGGCTCCGAATCGTTCCGGTCAACGCGCGATGATCGGCGCCGGCACTCAGGATGTGATGTAGTGCTCGAGCTGTTCGATGATGAACTGCTGTTCGTCGATGATGGCCTTCACTAGATCGCCAATCGAGATCATGCCGACGAGCTTTCTGTGGTCGATGACCGGAAGATGACGAACGCGTTTGTCGGTCATCAACGCCATACATTCCTCAATCGTATGTTTCGGGCCGGTACAAACGACCCGTGTACTCATGATCTCTTCCACGCTGGTATCTTTTGACGCGCGCCCGGCCAAAATCACTTTACGCGCATAATCGCGCTCCGAAATGATACCCACCGGCTTTTCGCCGCTGAGCACCATCAGCGCGCCGACCTCCTTTTCCGCCATCAAGGAAAGCGCATCGTACACCGAGTCTTTTGGGTCGACGGACCAGACGCCCGCCCCCTTATTTTCGATCAGCTGTTGAATTGTTTTCATGATGCAGCCTCGTTTGTTTTTCTCGCCCCCGTCTGCATTTTACTACAGCCACGGACAAGGTTGCTTCGCCGAATGAATGACGCGGTGCGGTAGCGGCGGGAAAGTCCGCTTCACGGGCGGCGGCCGGGCACTCCGATGTGCTCGGCCCTAACTACCGGACATTTCAGGAACTCAAATGTCGACGACCGGCCCCGCGCCGGGCGCGCCCCCGTCGGGCTGCGCGTCCCGGTTCATGCACGCTTCGTAATCGATCAACCTGAAGGATTCCCAACGCTCGCGGCCGAAAGTGAAAATCATCGAAGTATAGGCGAGGTTGAAGCACCCGGCGTGGTGAGTTCCCAGGCGCTCCTCGCATTGCGCCATCGCTAAGGATTGCGCGCACGATTCCAACCAAGCACTGTTCACCTTCGCACCGATGTCTCGCTTCAACAGGAAATCGGCGCTGAAACCAAATGCAACGATCACCACCAGGATAGCCCAGCGAAGCCTCGACGCTTTTGAGCCAAAAACAATGCTTCTCGATTTGGGCATCGGCCGCTCGTGAGTTCTCCAAAAAAAAGCATACACCATGAACGCGTGCCTTTCCCGCTGGCGACGATCCAGTGATTCCTCAGACAAACCCCACAATGTCGATCAGGAAATGGGCGACCACCAGCGGCCACAGCGTTCTCGTTTTAGCGAAGATCAGGCACGCAACGACCCCGAGAGAAGATGTTGCAATGACCTCGTGGATACCATTTTCCCAGTGTGCGAAACCAAACAAACACGAACTCGCTACGACATAGGTCGGAACCAGAAACCGCGGCGCCACCGTCGCTTTGAAATACACCCAGGGAAGACCACGGTACATGACCTCCTCAAATAGGGCCGCAGTACCGGAAAAATACAGACCAACGAGGAATCGCCCGGCAGGGTATTGCGGGATCGCATTGAAATAAGTGAACTGAGATGGTTCCGACAGTAGCAAGGTGCCAAAAAAGGCCGAGACAGGTCGATAGGACATCTAGTAGAGGAACGTCGTGATAATCGATAATGCAAAGAAATCGACAAGATCGACCGTGCCGATCGAACCTAACCCGTATTCTGCCGGGGCGACGCGATAGCGCCGGGAGAGAAGCGTGAGCA
>CAZFZX010000239.1:0-5010 GCA_964523765.1 uncultured Enterobacteriaceae bacterium | reverse complement strand
TGAAGCATGACGAGGCCGGTGCCTTCATCGAGGTCGAGGAAAAACCGACCTATACCTATTTTGTGGCGGCGGGAATTTACCTGCTCGAAACGGCATTCTGCCACCTAGTCCCGCCAGATACCCAGATGGACATGCCGGACCTGATCAATCTGGGCCGCAACGCCGGGCTAAAAGTCGGAATTTTTCCGATCCATGAATACTGGATCGATGTCGGACGCCCAGACGATCTGCGCAACGCCGAGCGCGACCATCACGAAAACAACCCTGTGCAGGATTGTTAGATGGCTTCGGTGATGACCCCGCGCGAATACTACCGTGTTTCCCGTCGTTTCCGCTTCGGGTTTCGCCAGGAAGGCATGCTGCTTGCGCTCTTGCTGGGCGCAACGGCATTCGAGAGCATTGGCATAGGCATGCTCCTGCCGATTATCGAATTGCTTCAGACGGGTAGCGACGCTACCGCATTGCGCGGCGAATCGAGAATGTGGAATGCCCTTTTCTATACCTTTGGGACGGTCGGCGCGCCGGTGACGCTCGCGACCCTGATAGGCGCCAGCTTCTGCGCCATAATCGTCCGACAGATATTTTCCTATATCCGCCAAGTGTACCTGACCGCCATTCGGCAAAAACTGAATTATGACGTTCGCAATTTCACTTTCGGACGGTATTTGCGCGCGGACTTGAGCTATCACGACGAAGAACGGCCCGGTCAGCTGGTTAACAACCTGATGACCGAGCTGGCCTTGTCCGTCGAGGCGATTCTTGCACCGATACAAATCGCGACATACGCGATAATGGCCGGATTCTACACGATTATTCTCCTTTTCTTGTCGGGTCTGATGACGTTTGCGGTGGTCGCTGTGATTGGAATCGCCGGACTTTCTCTGATACGCGTGCTCAAGAGTACTCATGCAAGCGGCAAGGCGGTTTCCTCCGCCAACGCCCAAATGTCGTCTTTTCTGGTCGAAAGGCTAAGGCTCGTTCGCCTGATCCGCCTTTCGGGGGCGGAAACGGCGGAACTGGCGGAGATGGAGGCGCTGACGCGCCGGCAGCGGGTCAGCATGGTGCAGATGAATGAGACGCTGGCGCGGGCCAACGTCATGATCGAGCCGATCGCGATCGGGGTCGGTTTTCTGGGGCTCTATCTCGGCCATAAGGTATTCGACCTTAACTTCGCAGAACTAGCACTCTTTGGCATCGTCACGGTTATGCGGCTGCTGCCGGCCGTCAAAGAGCTTATTGGCACGTGGCAGGCATCACTCGGATACTATGCCAGTGTCGAGAATTTGCTATCGCGCTTGGACGCGATGGAACGCGCCGCGGAAACGCGCGGAGGCGATCGGCCGTTCACGAGGCTCGTGCGGGAAATCATTTTCGAGAACGTTGATTTCGAGTATCCGACACGCCGCGAGCGTTCCGCATTAAAGGGGGTGTCACTCGCGATTCCCGCGAACAGATTCACAGCGATCGTCGGTCCATCGGGCGCCGGAAAATCGACGCTGATCGATCTGCTGCCGCGCCTTCGCGAACCGACACGCGGCACTATTCGGTTCGACGACAATCCGTTGGAACAATTTTCGGTTCAGAGCCTGCGCAAGGGCATTGCATTCGTCCCGCAGACACCCTTGGTTTTCGATACGACGGTCGCCGGCCAGATACGTTACGGTGCACCCGATGCCAGTGACCGCGAGGTCGAGGAAGCCGCGCGCCTGGCGGGGGCCCACGATTTTATCGATGATCTGCCGGACGGGTACCGCACGCGGCTCGGCAATGAAGGCGTTTCGTTGTCGGGCGGTCAACGCCAGCGGCTGGAACTTGCCCGTGCGCTGGCGCAACGATCCCCGGTTCTTATTCTCGACGAACCGACCAGCAATCTCGACGCCGACGCCGAAGAACTTTTCCGACAGGCGCTGTCGCGAATCCGAAATCTCGACGACACGACGGTGATCGTTATCGCCCATCGGCTTTCGACGATCATCGACGCTGATCGGATCATTGTCTTGAACGCGGGACGCGTCGAGAGTATGGGCACGCACGCCGACGTAGTCGTGCGCAGTTCGTGGTACAGGGAAGCGCTTGAAAAACAGCATGCCGGCAGTCGCCAAATCGATCCTGAGATCGCGGTCGGCGCCCGTTGAACGACTTCTTCTACGCCGACCGGACTCGGCATTTACATCATATGCAAAGGGAAGCACGTGCAGCAATTTGACTTCTCAGATTTAGACCTGAACAACAAAGACGTTCTGGTCACCGGTGGCACGGGATCTTTCGGACGGGCTTTTGTCCGCATGGTTCTGCAACACTACAAACCGAGGCGCCTGATCGTTTATTCGCGCGACGAGGCGAAGCAGCACGACATGGCGCGCGATTACGGCTACGTCGCGGGTCAATCCAACAATGTACCGATGCGATTTCTGATCGGCGACGTGCGCGACAAGGAACGGCTTGAATTAGCAATGCATGATGTCGACTACGTCGTTCATGCCGCCGCCCTCAAGCATGTTCCGATGGCCGAATACAATCCGATGGAATGCATCAATACAAACGTGCAGGGTGCGGAGAATGTCGTCGCGGCGGCGCTGAGCTGCAATGTCCGTCGTGTTATTGGTTTGTCGACGGACAAGGCGGCGAATCCGATCAATCTGTACGGCGCCAGTAAGCTGGCTGCGGACAAGATCTTCATCGCGGCGAATAATCTCGTCGGTCGCAGAGAGACGCGGTTTGCGGTCGTGCGCTACGGCAACGTGCTGGGATCCCGCGGCAGCGTCGTGCCGTTGTTTCGCGACTTGATCGCAAAAAAGGCCGCAGCATTGCCGATTACCGACCCGCGCATGACACGGTTCTGGATTACGCTGCCGCGTGGCGCGAGCTTCGTCCTGTCCTGTCTGGCCACGATGCAGGGCGGGGAGATTTTCGTGCCGAAGATTCCAAGCATAAAAATTATCGAACTCGCGGCTGCCATGGCGCCCGACCTGCCGGTGGAAACGGTGGGGATTCGGCCGGGCGAAAAGCTGCACGAAGTCCTTGTCACCAAAGACGAAGCGCGGATGACCTACGATCTTGACGATCGCTACGTGATCGTCCCGGCGTTCGCTTTTTGGAAAGCCGAGTATTCTCTGGGCCCGGCAGCTATCCCGGTTGGGGAGGGTTTCGAGTATGAGAGCGAAAAGAATGAGAGCTGGATATCCGAGAACAATCTGGCCGAGTTGCTGCAGGGACTCGATTCATGACAACGCGTGCCGCAAGAATCCTGCCTTACGGCCGGCAGCAAATCGACGAAGGCGATATTGAAACCGTAGTCGCGACGTTGCGTGGCGACTTCTTGACGACGGGACCCATTGTCGAAGAATTCGAAGCCGCATTCTCTGAAAAGGTAGGCGCCGCGCATGCCGCCGTG
Source organism: uncultured Enterobacteriaceae bacterium (assembly GCA_964523765.1). Lineage (GTDB taxonomy): Bacteria > Pseudomonadota > Gammaproteobacteria > UBA11873. The sequence continues at coordinate 1,616 of CAZFZX010000239.1, read as the reverse complement.
GTCAGCAGCGGCACTGCCGCCCTGCATGTCGCGGTTTTGGCCGCCGGTATCGGCGATGGGGACGCAGTCATTGTCCCCGCGGTTACCTTCCTGGCAACCGCGAATGTGGTCAGGTTCGCAGGCGGCGAGGTCGTTTTCGCCGACGTCGACCCGGATACCGGATTAATGACCGCCGATACGCTTGAAGAAGCTATTGCGCGCGCGAAGGACAAGACGGTTCGCGCCGTCCTGCCCGTCCATCTCAACGGTCAAAGCGTCGATATGACAGCAATAGCGGCGGTTGCGCGTCGCCATAACCTGATTGTCATCGAGGACGCATGCCATGCGCTTGGCGCGACACACGACGACAGCGCAGCATTGGTTGGCAGCTGCTGGTACGGCGATGCAGCGATATTTTCCGGCCATCCCGTTAAAGTCTTTGCCATGGGCGAAGGTGGCGTTGTGACGACAAACGACGCCCGGCTGGATGCGCGTATCCGGTTGCTCCGAAACCACGGTATGGTGCGCGATCCGGACTCCTTCACATTGCCGGCGCAGGCGTTTGACGCGTCGGGCGTGGCGAATCCCTGGTATTATGAAATGCCGGAGATCGGGTACAATTATCGGGCCAGCGACATCCATTGCGCACTAGGCCTCAGTCAGCTCGGAAAACTGGAACAATTCATCGATCGGCGCAGCGCACTCGTTGCGCGATACCGCGAGCTTTTGTTGCCGCTAGCGCCAATCGTGCAGCCGTTAAAGCAAATGCCCCACGGTACGCCGGCATGGCATGTCGCCGTTATGTTGATCGACTTCGAAATCGCCGGATGCGACCGTGCGTCGGTAATGATCCGGCTCCGCGAATCCGGAATCCTGACGCAAGTCCTCTATATCCCGCTTTACCGGCAGCCCTATTACAGGGACCGTTACGGCGAAATGCGTCTGCCCGGTACGGAGCGGTATTACAGTCGCGCGTTGTGTCTTCCCCTGTTTGTGGGTGTAACGGACTCGGATCTGAGCTACGTGATCGACAACCTGGCCGACGCGTTGGAGATTTCTCGATGAACCGCATGCGGCGCTATGGGCGGCGTTGCGAGCGGGGAAATTGAGATATGCGTTTCGCGCCAAGCACTTTCGGTCAGATCGTCGACCACCGTACCGGTGAATGCTGGAAAACCACGCGTCTGGAATCCGAAATTTCAGACCGGGTTGCCGCGTTGGCTGAAGCAGGGGTCGCAGCCGGAGACAGGGTCGTGCTATCGCATGGCGGCACACCGGCGTTCTTCGCCGATCTGTTCGCGGTCTGGCAGGCCGGTGGTTGCGCCGTCTGTCTCAACCCCGGATTGACCACAGACGAACTGAACCGGGTGTCCGCGTTCGTTTCGCCGCGTGCCACCGTCTCGGCGGCCGGAATATCCAGACAGGAATGTCCGGCCGCGGAGCGTCAAGACGTGGTGACTGGGGCTTCATTGGACGATCCGGCCCTGATCCTCCTGACGTCGGGGACGACGGGTACTCCGAAGGGCGTGGTCCACACATTTCGCGCGCTGCTCTCGAGGGTTGCCTTGAACCAGCGGGAAATTGGCCTGGACACGCTTCGAGTGACGCTATGTCCGCTACCGACTCATTTTGGGCAT
>CAZFZX010000238.1:0-5072 GCA_964523765.1 uncultured Enterobacteriaceae bacterium | reverse complement strand
CCGTCACCCCGGACTCGATCCGGGGCCCTTATTCCGAAAGTGATCGATATTTCGGACCAATTATCTAGCAAGCTTCGTTCACAGCGCAGCAAAATATAGCAGAGTTTGATCCGAGGACTGATACCTCGCCACGAACTATTCACTGCGCCCGTCCATCGCGGCGCTAAGCACAGTGCCGGATAGAGTGCCTATTTCCCACTACGGGCATAGGCCATGTTAGATTCCTCCTCATGATATCCACCGAAATCTCCATCCCGCGCCCCGACGACTGGCACGTACATTTGCGCGACGGCGCGATCCTAAACGCCGTACTGCCGGATACCGCCGGCGTGTTTGCCCGCGCGGTCGTGATGCCCAACCTGAGACCGCCGGTAACGACGGCGGCAAGTGCGGCCAGCTATCGTTCTCGGATCCAAGCGCTGCTGCCACCGAATTCCGGTTTCACACCGCTCATGACCTGTTATTTGACGGACAGCACCGACCCGGCCGATCTTCGGGCGGGTTACGACGACGGCGTTTTCATTGCCGCCAAACTGTATCCTGCCGGCGCTACCACCAACGCAGAGGATGGGGTGACCGATTTCGGCCGCCTCGGCAAAGTACTCGAAGTCATGCAGGCGCTGGGTATGCCGCTGTTGATCCACGGCGAAATCGCCGATCCGGATGTCGACATATTCGACCGTGAAGCGGTGTTCGTCGAACGCACACTGGGACACCTGTGCGACCGCTACCCCGAGCTACCGATCGTCTTGGAGCACGTTACGACCGCTGACGGTACGGCCTTCGTCGAAAGCCAGGGACCCAACGTCGCCGCGACCATCACGCCGCATCATCTCATGATCAATCGCAACACCATATTCCGCGACGGCATACGGCCCCACTATTATTGCCTGCCGATCGCGAAGCGCGAACGCCATCGCTGCGCGCTGCGCGCCGCGGCGACATCGGGCAACCCTAAATTCTTTCTCGGCACCGATTCGGCGCCACATCTAATCGCGGACAAACAGAGCGCCTCGGGTTGCGCCGGTGTCTACAACGCCGCAACCGCGATGTCTTGCTACGCTCAGGTCTTCGAAGAAGAGCGACGCCTGGAACGTCTCGCGGGATTCGCCGCACAGTTCGGCGCGGATTTTTACCGCCTGCCGCGCAATACGGAGATGATTACCCTCAGGAGGCTCGAGTCACCCGCGACATCGGCCGACATCGAGCTGAGCGACGCGGGTATCAGACCGTTTCTCCCGGACACACCTGTATTTTGGGAAGTAGCGCGCGGCGCAGCCTGAAGTCGAATGGCGCGAGCATCCCGCTTCGATTCAACCGACGCATTGCTTGCGTTCGATCGGGCGCACGTTTGGCATCCATACAGCAGCGTCGTCGACCCGCCGCCCGTATTCCCGGTGGCGGACGCAACCGGGAGCCGTATACGACTGCAGGACGGCCGCGAGCTGATCGATGCCATGGCGTCGTGGTGGTCGGCCATCCACGGCTATCGCAACCCGACACTCGATCGAGCCCTGCACGCGCAGATCGATACCATGGCACACGTCATGTTCGGCGGCCTTACTCATCGACCGGCCGCCGAACTCGCGGCCCGGCTAATCGCGATCACACCCGATCCGCTCGATGTCGTGTTTTTCGCCGACTCCGGCTCCGTCTCCGTCGAGGTCGCGATCAAGATGGCAATCCAATACTGGGCGTCTTGCGGCCATCCGGAAAAGCAACGACTAATGACCGTTCGCGGCGGCTATCACGGCGATACGTTCGGTGCCATGGCGGTGTGCGATCCACAGACCGGCATGCACAGTCTGTTCAGCCAGGTGCTGCCCCAGCATCTTTTTGCCGACCGACCCGCGATCGCCTTCGATGCGAATTGGCGCGACGAGGCTTTCGCGGACATCGAAGACACGCTGCGCCGCCATAGCGCTGAAATCGCGGCTGTCGTGATTGAGCCGATCGTGCAGGGAGCGGGGGGAATGTGGTTCTACCACCCACAATATCTGCGTAAATTGCGGGCACTGTGCGACGAGGTTGGTGTACTCCTGATATTCGACGAGATCGCGACCGGGTTCGGTCGTTCCGGTCAGTTGTTTGCCTGCGAACACGCTCAGGTGGTCCCGGACATCATGTGTCTCGGCAAAGCATTGACAGGAGGCTACCTGACCCTGGCGGCTACCCTCGCGAGCACAGAGGTCGCGACCGGTATTAGCCGCGGGAATCCCGGAGTCTTTATGCACGGGCCGACGTTCATGGCTAACCCCTTGGCCTGTGCGGTCGCTCTTGCGAGCATCGACCTGCTACTCGATTTACCCTGGCGCGATACCGTCGGCCGCATTGAGGCGTCGCTCACAAGACAGCTCGCTCCATGCGCCGAATTCGCCGCCGTGCGCAGCGTCCGCACGCTCGGCGCCATCGGCGTCGTCGAGTTACACGCTGCGGTCGACATGCATCGGATCCCGTACGAATTTGTTGATCGCGGCGTGTGGGTGCGCCCGTTCGGGCGCCTCGTCTACGTCATGCCACCGTACATCATCAGCGAGACCGAACTCGCCACGGTGACCGATGCGATCACGGACGTATTGAGTGACCCGCCGCTGATTGGCTGACCAATACGACACCGCGGCGGCCCCGCGGGACCTTCACCAAGCCGCTTTTAGGAGCGCATCAATCGGCTGAAAGCGCAGTCCAAGCGCTTCCGCCACCGCGGCCTGAGTCACATTACCGCGATATACGTTCAACCCCGCTCGCAGGTGAGGATCTTTAAGGAGCGCGCCCGGACACCCGCCGTCGGCGAGTTTGATGACGTATGGCAAGGTCGCGTTATTCAGTGCGTAAGTCGAGGTTCGCGGCACCGCACCCGGCATATTGGCGACGCAGTAGTGAACCACGCCGTCGACGACGAACGTTGGGTCGGCATGTGTCGTCGGACGGCTCGTTTCGAGGCAACCGCCTTGGTCGATCGCCACATCGACGATCACAGCGCCCGCATTCATTTCCTGGAGCATCGGCCGGCTTATGAGTTTCGGCGCGGCCGCACCGCGAACCAATACCGCCCCGATCACGAGGTCGGCCCGGGCGACATAGTCTTCCAGAGCGTTTTGGGTGGCATAGATCGTATTCAGGCGACCGCCAAATATGGTTTCGAGCTCGCGCAGTCGCGGCAACGATTTGTCGAGCACCGTCACCTTCGCTCCCATGCCGAGCGCCATCTGAATCGCATTGCTGCCGACGACCCCACCGCCGATAACGACGACCTCGGCCGGCGCGACACCCGGGACACCGCCAAGCAGGATCCCCGCGCCCCCGCCCTCGCGTTCCAGCGCCCGCGCTCCTGCTTGGATGGACAGGCGCCCCGCTACCTCGCTCATCGGCGCCAGCAACGGCAGACTGCCGTCCTCGGACGTGACTGTCTCATAGGCGATCGCGGCCGCGCCGCTGTCGATCAGAGCGCGGCTCAATTCGGCGTCGGCGGCAAGATGCAGATAGGTAAATAGCAAGTGGTCGGGGCGCAGCAGTTGGCATTCTGGAGCTTGCGGTTCTTTGACCTTGACGACCAGCTGACTGCGCTCGAACACCGCCGCTGCATCCGGTAATATCACCGCTCCGGCCGCTTCGTACATCGCATTCGTGGCGCCCGCCCCGGCACCCGCCTCGCTTTCGACCCCGACTTCGTGACCAAGACCCGCGAGTTCGCGGACGCTCTCCGGCGTCAGGCCGACTCGATACTCATTTGATTTGATTTCCTTCGGGACCCCGATTCGCATAACGCTGTCCTCCTCTTTTGCCGACGACGGCCGGACGCTATTAAAAGCGCCCTGCCATACTTTATTGAAGGATAGCTGTTATCGATCGCACTATTTATGCGAACATTGCACAAAATATACAATTATCACAATTATATTTGCTATATTATTGGATTATTCGAATTTACTGTCTCATGAAATTAGATCGCATAGACCGCGCCATCCTGCACGAACTGCAAATCGACGGGCGCCTGAGCAACGTCACCCTCGCCGCAAGGGTTAATCTGTCGGAATCGGCGTGCCTGCGTCGCGTTCGCAATCTCGAGGAACTCGGCGTCATCGGCGGCTACGCCATGCTCGTCGACCAGAGCAAGGCGGGCTATCCGAGCGATGTGTTCGTGCAGATCAGCCTCGACCGTCAACAGCGCGTAGACCTGGAGAATTTCGAGCGAGCCGTCGCCGAGGTCCCGGAAGTCATGGAATGCTACCTGATGACGGGAGACGCCGATTTCCTGTTGCGGGTCGTCGCTTCGGATGCAGCCGATTTCGAGCGGATACATTCCAATTATCTCACTCGGCTGCCAGGGGTCACGCGGGTACGTTCGAGCTTCTCGCTCAGAACGATCGTAAAAAAGACCGAGGTCCCGATCCGCTAGGCGTCGGCCCTTGCCGCAATGAAAACGGATTTCGACCGACTTGTCCTTGACGCGCTGCAGAAATGGCCTGACGTACCGGCATGCTACGGATGGTTGGGCCTCGACCGCCGCGGCCGCTGGCTGATCAAAAATGAACCGATATCCCATCGCGGTGCCGTCGAATTCCTGAGCCGCAACTACGCGAACGACCCGAACGGCCAATGGTTTGTTCAGAACGGCCCGCAGCGAGCTTACTGCTCACTCGATTACACCCCATGGATCTATCACCTCGACGGCGACGACCAGATCCTCGCTCACACCAACCAACCGACGTCAACGCTCCGCGGTCTCATCCTCGACGATGAAGGAAACCTGCTGCTCGAAACCGGGCTTGGGATCGGCCTCCTGCAGGATCGCGATTTAGGGCGCTTTATCGACCGTTTGGATACGCGCCCGGGCGATGGCCGGGGGGGCGCAGACGTCGCGAGCCTCCTTGCAGAAGTCGTCGTAGGGCGAGACGGCGACCTCGAACTCCTATGGGATGGAGCACAAATTCCCGTACGCGCTCTGCGTGCGGTTGACGTGCCCAGCGAATTCGGGTTCGTTAGAATCCCGACGCCACAAAATGACGGCCGCAATACCTAGTCTGCATATTGCACTAAACAGGTGTTCGGAAATATCGATCAGTTTCGGATTA
>CAZFZX010000237.1:3398-5105 GCA_964523765.1 uncultured Enterobacteriaceae bacterium | reverse complement strand
TAGCCCGAATATTGCGCGAGGGCCGCGGTAGCGAGCAAGCGCATGACAAAATGGACCAGTAGTCGCACTACCCGTGACCGATGAAAAGACCACTCGTTTCAATCCATTGGCACGAGCGCCGCGAGCGCCTCGTCCAATCGAGATTAACCACGGAGAACACTAAGAACACGGAGATAAGGACATGAAATTATCGTATATAAGGATATTCCCTCCGTGTTCTTCGTGGTTCTATTTCGTACAACGCAGCAATGTCTACGGTTCGATTGAGGCGTTACGATCCAACCTATGAATGGCGACGTGCCGGTTCGGGTCTACCCGCTCCCCGCTACTCTGTAATCGACGCGAGGACGAGACTTGCCATTACGCCGATGCGTTCGAAGTGATAACTGTCTTCCATGAGGCCGGTCGACAAAAAGGCCAGGCTCAAATCACGCTCCGGATCCACCGTAAAACCCGTCGAGCCCGCACCGAAGCCACCGAAGGTACGCGGCGAATTCATGACACTGAACAAGCCCGGGATGTTTCCCTCGCCGCGCAGGAAGAAACCGACGCCGATATTGGCCGGATAGCTCAGCCAGTCACGCGTACCCCTCCACATATCAAACAGAATGTTGCGCAGGTCGCCGGTCTGGTTGCGAGTACAGAAATCGAGCATCGCGGGTGACAGCAGCCGCGCGCCATCCAACTCACCGCCGCGGCGCAGCATTTCGGCGAAGCGATGAACATCTCGGATCGTCGTGATACAACCGCCGCCCGGTATTTCGCAACCCGGGGCGGCCAACAAGCTGCCCAATCCTTCTACGGCTTCTGGCGGCAGCAGCGCCGGAATGTTTTCGTACGATACCTTTACCGGGCACAGGCGGTCGATCAAGTCATCACGAGGTCCGAGACTCGTATCGGACATGCCGAGCGGCTCGAAGACGTCTTCGAGCAACATCTGAGCGTAACTGCGGCCGCGGCCGTCGGCGCGTAGGCACAGTGCAGCAATGATGCTGTGCCCCATTAAGATCGAATAATTGACGCGCTCGCCCGGTTGCGATTCGAGCGGTAAGCCGCAGGCAAATTCGAGCAGTTTGTCGATATTGGTGAGCACGTCCGGAGGGACCGGCGGTATCGCCGACAACACGCCGCTCGTGTGCGTCAACAGATGAAAAAGGTTGACCTTTTCCTTGCCGAGCGTGCCGAATTCCGGAATGAGTTCGGCGACGGGCGCGTGCAATTTCAACAGGCCGCGTTCAACCAGTGACAAGGCAAGTACGTTCGTGAATTGTTTGGCGACCGACATCGTCGCGAATACCGAATCGGGCTCAAGCGCGCGGCCTGCGTCGCGGTCTGCGTAACCCTCTGTCAGTTCGAGCACCACCTGCCCATGACGCGCCACGATCATCGAAACGCCGTGACACCGCTCGCCCTCGATATCCGCGAGAACGGCTTCGCGGACGCGATTCAGGCGCTGGCAGTCGAAACCTAATTCTTCTGCTGCTGCGTTTTCTACGGCTGCTACCGGGCTCTGTAGATTGGTGGCCATGAGTTTTCTCCTTTTAAGAACTAATCATAGGTTGGATCTTAGCGCCTCAATCGAACCGCAGAAATTGCGACGCGGGACAACTTGTAACCACGGAGAGCACAAAGAACACGGAGGGGACGCGTTTATATATGGTAACCTCGTATTCCTGATCTCCTTGTTCTTCGTGTTCTTCGTGTTCT
>CAZFZX010000237.1:0-3298 GCA_964523765.1 uncultured Enterobacteriaceae bacterium | reverse complement strand
CCGACTTAAGTATCTACCTCCCCCATCCCTGGGGTCGCTTGTGACTAATTTCGATCGCGCCGGGGTGTATTGCGGGCTCAAGAATTAGCCGATGAGTAGCGATCAGGTCCCGAGGGCGCGGACCTCCTCAACCTTGATTTTCACCGCGTTCTGGATCGGCGGCAATTTGAGTCCCCGGTCCTTGATGAGCGTCGCGAGCCGATCGTATACCGGGCCTTCTTGGGATAGTTCGGCGACGCCCTTGAACTGGAATCCCTGGTGTTTCTCGGGGTTGCATACGGACACGGCGATTCGCTGGTTCTGCTGGAGATTGGCCCTCGTGCCCGGGCTCAAAATGTCGGCGAAAGCCAAGTGGTCGTCGTCGAGCACCAGGATCGAACCTTTCGGGCTTACGTTCGGCGTGCCGTCACTCGACGCGGTGGCGACGTAGCACAGCGCTACTTCCTTGATGAGGTCTTTGTGCGCGTCTTCGATGATTCCCATAGCGGATCTCCTCTGGTGGCAATTTGGTGTCACGGCGCGACCGCTCCGGCGCGGTTGTCTGCCAAAGCTGTATAAGGGACAGGGTACCCGATTTCAAGTCGACGTTCGAAGTCTCGGCTCGGCCGTTCTCACGATGCCCCGACTCAGGCAGCTTTGCGGATCCGGCGGATTCTGCGCAACATGGGTCGGGCCAGGATCCCGCTTGCGGCCGGCGCGAGCCGGTAGATCCACCATGCTATGCGCGCGAAAGCGGTAACGATGATGATGGCTCGCTTGCGGCGTACGCCGTTGAGGATAATCTCTGCGGTCGCGTCTACGGAGTAGAGTTTTATCGGCAACTCACGCAATAGATCGTCCTTGTCCAAACAGAGGTAGGTTCCGGTGTCCACCATCGGCGTTTCGATCACCCCCGGGCACACGACACTCACATCGACCCCGAAAGCGCGAGCTTCCGCCCGCAGCGCCATCGACAGAGCAACGACGCCGTGCTTCGTTGCAGCGTATGCGCCTTCGCCGACCGGGGGCACCAGGCCGGCCAACGAAGCGGTATTCACGATATGCCCGAAGCCCTGTTCGCGCATCAACGCATAGGCTTCGTGGGTCCCGTAAACGACGCCCTTGAGATTCACTTCGATTAACCGGTCCCAATCCTCGAGCGTAGTGTCCCGTAATTCGCCGGCGACATTGACGCCCGCGTTATTGAACACATAGTCCAGCCGTCCGTATTGTTCTCGAACCCGCACCCACAACGCGCGCACGGCGTCGCGGTCGGTTACGTCTAGGACGACCGCTTCCGCTTTGCCGCCACCAGAGGCAATGCCGGCGGCGGTCTCTTGCCCGAGATCGGCTTGGACGTCCGCCAACACCACGATCGCTCCCTCACGCGCCAGCGCCTGGCCGACGGCCCGCCCGATCCCGGACGCCCCTCCCGTGACAATCGCCACCTTGCCCTCGAAATACGTCATCGACATCAGCCTCCCGTGTTGGGTTTATCTGAACCGGACTGGTTCGCGACAACGTTCTCGAGACCATTGCGTCCGGGTCGCCCGGGTACCTCAGACCCCGTCTTTCACGCCGCAAAGTAGCGTGCTGTCGTTTCTATTACGCGATCTTTGGGGAAGATGTTCGTAGCGGCACGTTCGACGGCTCGTGCGAATTCCGCCGCGGATCGGAATCGATCCTCATCGGCTTTAGCCATTGCGCGGTTTACTAGTTGCGCGATTTCGTCCGGAATACCCGCTCTATGATCTTGAATCGGCGTGGGCTCCTGATGGAGGATCTGGAACGCAGTGTGTTCGCTGCTGAACGGGAAGCTACCGGTCAGCAACCGGTACAGCGTCGATCCGAGCGCAAAGATGTCCGTGAGATGCGATATGCGGCGCAACGGGTCGAAATGCTCCGGCGCCATATAGGCGACCGTTCCGAGGTCGCGAGCAGGCTGATCTTCAATATTGTGAGCAATGCTGAAGTCCATCAGTTTGACGACGCCGTGGGCGGGGTGGTACATGATGTTGGCGGGCTTAATATCGCGGTGAATAACGCCGTGGTAGTGAATGTAGGCGAGGCCCACGCAGGTCTTGTAGGTGATTACCAACGCCTCTTCCAATTCGAGAGGCCCGGTAGCACCCATGTAGTCGTCCAGCGAACGCCCAGGCACGAATTCCATCACAAGGTAATGGACCCGACCGTCGCTCACGACGTCGTAAATCGTGACGATATTCTCGTGCGCGAATTTGCCGGCGATTTTGGCTTCATGCCGAAACTCTTTCACCACGCGCGCGGTATCCTTTTCGCTGAGTGCTTTCGTACGGGCGAGTTTGATCGCCGAGTCGCGGTCTAGAAGCGGATCGAACGCTCTGTACACCACCCCTGAGGCGCCTTCTCCCACTTTTGAATCGATCTGGTAACGTCCGATAAAGGTGCCCGTATAGGAAACCTCCGGTTTCTCATTGCTCACAATGTCACCTTCCCGAGCCGCCGCTCGTTTGCCCCGCCGAATATTGGGCGTTGCGGTTTTCGATATTATAAAGTCGAGAGATCGGTATCTACCCCTAATAGTACACGCCCCACCAATTCATAGGTCGGCGGACCCACCATGATGTGTTGTGACGCCACATGGGCGTCCCGGAAGATTCTCGACAGGGAACTCGAGTTATACACCGGTGTTCCACCCGCCGCGTTGTACATGAGGTCGACCGCGCGGGTCGCCTGCCTGGATGCATTGGTCGTTGCCAGGCGTAACGAAGCCCGCTGTTGTGCGGTTAACTCGTCGCCCTCGGTAGCCGCCTGCCAGGCTTCGTGGACCGATTCACGCATCAGTGCTTTAGCCGACCGTACGGCGGCCTCGGCTTCGGCAACCGCCGATTGTACGTACGCTCTATGGCAAAGCGTCCTGACGCTCGCGGCGGGTATCTTATTACCGGCCAACGCTACCAACTCGTCTATCGCGCGTCTCGCTAACCCGAGAGAAATGGACGCAACGCCCAGGCCCAATAAGCCCAGTATCGGGAAACGATATAGGCCGGCTAATCGAGGTTGGTCCACGCCGAACCTTATCCAGCGATTCTCCGGTACGAATGCAGCTTCTACTCTGAAATCATCGGAGCCCGAGCCGGACATGCCATGGACATCCCAGTTACCGACTATTTCGATTTGATCTTTGGAAAAGAACGGCAACAAGTGGTGGATGCGGCCGTCTTCGTCTTTTTCGGGTTCGCCGTTCTCGTCTACGAGTATGGAGCCACCGACCATCCAATCCGCGTGTCTGCTACCGCTACCCCACTGCCAGCGGCCGGTGACCTCGATGCCTCCGTCA
>CAZFZX010000236.1:0-5119 GCA_964523765.1 uncultured Enterobacteriaceae bacterium | reverse complement strand
TACGCCTTCGAATTATCTTGATTTTGTGGGGATCCCTCAGGGCCAGGTACGTCTCGCGCACCCAGCCCGGCTCGCTCCCGTCGAGTGCCGCGAACACGCCCGGAAGGTCCTTGAACACGCCGATCCGATACGGATCCGGGGGGATGCGATCCACCGGAGAGAAATCGCCGCGCCCGTACCGAGACAGAAACGCGATCGCATCGCGGTAGCGCTCGGCTCTGAGAAGCTTCGTGACCTCTAGCGTTCGCTGCACCTCTCGCTGTGGCTCGACGGCGACGGCTGCCCAGGCGAGGGCCACGACGAGCAGACCGAGCGGGAATCCTGCGGCCGCACGGCGCGGCATCGCTCGTGGGACAGGCTCGTAACGCGTGAATTTGAGCGCCAGACCGACGACCACGAACAGCACCAAGGCGCCGGTGACCGCGATGCCGAGAGCGCCGAGCAGGACGTCCTCCTCCGGCGAGTTCCGCCTGCCACTCATCCCGGCCAGGATCGCCGCCCCGGATCCGCCGAAGGCCGGCCCGAAGATCCCGAGCACGAACACTTCCACGCATGCCGGCAGCAGCACCCAGCCGATAGCCCGCTGCAACGGCGCACCGAGGAGCACGCTCAGCACCCGGCCGAGCAGCACCACGCGCCACGCGGCGACGACCGACAGCAGCGCGATATTCGCGCGCGCCGCGCCCTCCGGCTCCAGGAATCGCTCGACCGGGATTGCATAGAGCCACGCAATCGGGGCGGTCAGCCAGAAAAGCGCCAGGAACGACTCGAAGCCGCGCCAGTAGCTCACCCCCGAGCCGCCCCCAATCGCCGGCACGAACACCGGCCGGTACAGGCACGTGTAGACGAACACGGCCGAGATCAGGGAGAAAACGAACGGGCGAACGAACGCGAATGGCGACTCGAGCAGCAGCGTTTGATCATAGCTCCGCGCGATAGCGGTGATCAGCACGAGCAGGCCGCCGGCCGCGAGCGCACTGCGCGACGACGCCGCTTCGACCACCGCGCCGCGATGGCCTAATTGATAACGCGCGATCGTGCCGAGGTTCATAGTACCGTGGGCGTCATACTTCCAATACGTTGATACCTGAAATCTAAATATGCGTTCCAAAAGATGCTTCACTTTCGTGCTTATACCCACGCCGGCCGCCCCTTATTCCGAAACTCATCGATAATTTGGAATAGTTATTTGGACCACAATTTTTTTTTGAAAATGGGAGATTAGGAAATAGCATTTCAAGCACGGATTGGCCAGTAGCAAGCGGGTTCTTACCAAAGGAGAAGCATTCTTTTGCGATTTAGTCGCGTGGGTTTGTATATCGCGGATTGGCCAGATGCAGTTTGTCGAGGGCCGTTCGACGGAGATGCGCCAAGATGGCGTCCCTTTGGCCATTCCACTCGCCCGCTCTGATCTTTTCTGACAAGAGTCGATTCGCCTCGATCAGATCGCCTTCCACACCAAGCAATTCCTGCAGCCGGTTCAGCTCCGCTTGATCCATCGCATCACCGTCGGCCATGGTGCGTTCAACAATTGCCAACGCATTAGTCGCAACACGAAGATGAAAAGCTGGTTGTCCCTCCAGGGTGGGAGCCAGGTTTTCCGTCAAATGTTCTCGTACGGCGGAAAGAAGCTCTGCTGCCGTGGGTCGATCCGTTGGCATGGCATCACGCCCTCTTTAGTCGATTATTTGTAATAGGTCGTATTCGGTTTCGGCTGTGCGCCGGCCAATTACCGCTTTCTCGAACGACGCATGGGGGCCATTGATATGGGTGAAGGCCATGTGGATACACAAAATACCCCAACGCAAGGTACCGAAGACTTCCCAGTAATGAATGGCTTCAGCGCTGACCCGACCTCCACCTCCGGCTTCGTAGCCTTCTTGCAATTCGCTGATTTCACCAAAGCCGCCGACCGGTTTTTTAAAATGGCCGTAGCGCCAGGAGCGGACGCAGATCCATCCGAGATCGTTGAGCGGATTGCCGAGATGTGCGATTTCCCAATCCAGAACGCCACGCAAACCGTCGATCCCGACCAGAATATTGCCGTTACGAAAATCACTATGAACCAAAGTATAGCGATCACCGGCCAACTCCAGCCGCTCTCCCAACCAGCGAAACCCGTACTCGAATCCGGGGTAGGGATGGTCGACGGAACGCATCAGGTCGTGGTGGTATTCAAGTTCCTCGCGCACGTCCATCGCCTCGAGTTCCGGCAAATCGGCAACGGGAATGCTATGCAGCCGAGCGGCGGCGTGACCGCATTGAAAAGCCAGCTTCGGCCGCGCCTCCGCGTAAGCGTCTTCTCTCAGGATGCGCCGTCCCAGGGCTTCGCCCTCTAAGCGTTGCATGATGAAACCGGCGGTCGTGCGTTCGTCTTTCGCCAGATAAAAAGGGACATCAGGGACAGGAACTCCGGCTTGACCGGCCAACTCGATCAAGCGGCCCTCGGTCGCGCGGCTGACACCGAGTCTGGATTCGTCCGTAGTAAACGAACCGTCCGGTTGATAGATCACCGGATCGCGTTTGAGGATGAGGGGGACCGAAGTACCGTCGGGGACCGTCACATCGAAGGACCAGTTTTCGCGGCTGGCCCCGCCGGACAGCTTAGTCAGATTTTCGACCGTTGCGCCGGAGCCGTAAACGTCTGCGACCTTGTCCAGCAGCACCGCATGCAGTTGCCTCGCAGCGTGATCCTTGTCTTTGATGCTGGTCATGGCGGCATCAGATCGAAATCACTCGCCCGCCATCGACCACCAAACTGGTTCCCGTCACATAGGAACTGGCGTCAGCGGCGAGGAAGAGCGCGGCAGAACCGATCTCCCGCGGGTCGCCAAGGCGGCGCAACGGGGTCTTGGCTATCGCCTCGCGCTTCTGCGCCGGGGTGAAAGCGTCAGCAAGTTGGGTGTCAAACAATCCCGGCAGGATCGTGTTGACGCGTATGCCGAACTCGCCGAACTCCAGAGCGAAAGATCTCGTCATCCCATCGAGAGCGGTTTTGAAAGTCGAGTACAGGGCCAACATCGCTGCCGGCCGCCGGGCGGCAACGGAGGAGATATTGATGATGCTGCCCTTGCCTTGCCCCTTCATCATCTTGGTAGCGGCCTCGGACATAAACCAGTAACCGGCCATGTTGATTTCCAGCGCCTTCAGCATCAGCGGTCGGTCGGTATCCTCGATACTGCGCCAGGGACTGAAGACTGCATGGTTGACCAGGACATCGAGGCGACCGTATGTCTCGGCGAGATGTTCGTAGATCGTTTCGATTGCCGCCTCTTTGCCGATGTCGCAGGCGAAGCCTTCGGCGCTCAACCCTCGATCGCGAAAGCTTTTAGCGACATCGTCGCAGGCTTCTTGTTTGCGACTGGAAATGATCACATGAGCACCGTGCTCGGCCAGCACCAGAGCCGTGGCCTCGCCCAATCCCTGGGTTGAGCCGGTGACCAGTGCCACCCGACCGCTCAGGTCAAATAACTTATCTCCCATCTTCGAGATCCTTAGCCAGCGTAGCGGCGTAACAACTGCCGCGCGAGGGAGGACATGTGGACCTGATCCGGACCGTCACCAACGCGAAGATAACGGGCAGTAGCGTACGCTTTCGGCAGGAAGGTATCTTCGGTAAAACCCTTGGCACCGTGCACCTGGATGGCACGGTCGATCACCGCCGCCGCCATCTTCGGCACGACGATCTTTGCTGCACCGATCAGATCACGGGCTTCCTTGTTGCCTTCGCGGTCCATTTTGTCGGCCGCTTTGAGCGTCAGCAGTCGGGCCTGTTCGATTTCGCAAAATGATTTGGCAATATCCTCTCGCAGTGAGCCATGTTCGGACAGCTTAGAACCGAAGGCGCTACGACTCTCGGCTCGCTGGCAGATCAGTTCGAGAGCCCGTTGTGCCGAGCCGATAAAACGCATGCAGTGATGAATGCGACCGGGACCCAGACGACCCTGGGCAATCTCAAAACCGCGACCTTCACCCAGCAGTATGTTGCCGGCCGGTACACGAACATTCTCGAAGAGGATCTCCGGATGTCCGTACGGCATCCCCTGGTAACCGAAAGTACTAAGATTACGGACGAACGTCATGCCCGGCGCACCTTTCGGCACCAGGATCATCGATTGCTGTACATAAGGGTTTTGAGCCTCCGGGGCATTCTTCCCCATCACGATGGCGAACTTGCACCGTTCATTGGAAAAACCGGAGGAGAACCATTTGCGACCATTGATGACATAGTCGTCGCCGTCACGTTCGATATGGCATTCGATATTGGTGGCATCGCTGGAGGCAACCGCCGGTTCGGTCATCGAAAAGCAGGAACGTATCTCCCCGTTCAGCATCGGCGTCAGCCATTGATCTTTCTGCGCTTGGGTGCCGTAACGGGCCAAAACTTCCATGTTGCCCGTATCGGGAGCGCTACAGTTGAACACTTCCGATGCCCAATCGACCCGTCCCATGATCTCCGCCAAGGGGGCATAATCGAGATTGTTCAAACCCGCACCGTGTTCGTCGTCCGGCATGAACAGATTCCATAGCCCCTCGTCGCGCGCCTTCGCCTTCAATTCATCCATGATCGGCGGTGTCGTCCAGCCGCCGGCTTGCTGCACGTGGTTGGAATATTCCGGCTCCAGCGGATAAACGTGTTCGTTCAGGAACCCGGTGAGCCGTTCCTGTAAGGCCTGGATCTTGTCGCTGAATTGGAAATCCATTTTGTCTTCCTTAGATTGAGTTAGCGGGCAACGGATTCGACCATCACACCGTTTGCGTCTATTGGATGAACCAGCCGTCCGGGTGAGGTGGCGGGGTTGACCGGTTCGTGCATCGGCACTTTCATATTGCGGGCAACAAGCTCCTCACCACTCGCCTCTACGACGAGGCCGAGGCGCATTCCGGCAAGCGAGTTACACCAGCGGCGACGGCGCGACCGAAGAAATTAGCAAGTTGTATCTGACCTCAGACATTCAAATCCGCTCGACGGGGCGCACGTTTTCGGCCGGTTACGACCGTTGCGCCGCCGCACTCGAAATCAGGTGTCGCGATGCCCACCCATCGGAAGGCGATAAACCGAAAGTTTATTTGTTTTTTTCAAAAAACACTTTGGCAGCAGAACGGGCAATGTTGCGCC
>CAZFZX010000235.1:0-5256 GCA_964523765.1 uncultured Enterobacteriaceae bacterium | reverse complement strand
ACGTCGGCAGCCACGATTGCGAATCCGGCCTCTCGAAGTCCCGCGTACGCGCCGGAGATAGTACTGTGCTGGCGCACGGAGACCCATTTCTCGGTACCGCCGGCGGTCTTGTGCCCCAATTTCACACCGGTCGGATGTTCGGCGATTGCATGGATTACGCCGATCCCGACGGCGTCACAGGTACGCGCCAACGCTCCGAGATTGCGCGTCTTGTGCACGTTCTCCATCGCAACGGTCAAGTCCGGCTGCCGGCGCGACAGCGTCCCAACGATACGTTCGAATCTTCTCGATCGGGTCAAGAGTCGGTTACCTCAAACTATCGATGGCGGCCTCCCAGTTGGCACCATCGAACGATTCGATATGGATGTCCGTATAGCTACCGGAGTCCAGACAGCGGACATTGACGCTATAGCCGTGCGGGTGCGATCTAGGCACATAAAATGATTTGATCCCGCAGGTACGGCAAAACAGATGCCGCGCAGTTCCCGTGTTGAATGAGTACGGGCTCAGGCAATGTTCTCCGGCGAGCAAGGCGAAGTCGTCGGCATCGACGAGCAGGTGCACAAACCCGCTCTTCGAGCAAATTGTGCAATTGCATTCGTAAGCAGTAATGGTCGACGGAGCACGTACTTCAAAGCGTACGCTACCGCAGTGGCATCCGCCTTTGTGCACCACTTTTTGCTCTACCGAGGGAACGCTCATGTTTCCTTGTCGGCAAGAATTGCACTAACCGACGCGTAGGTCGAAACACAATAGGGAACGCAGTAAGTCATAGCAATTTTTACCCACGCGCCGGCATCGAGGGAGTACGGTAAGATCCTGTCCCAATGATTGATCAAGACGAGCATCGTCCCAACGACAGACGCTACTTTCAGTGACCGCTGGGCGACATCGGCTCGAGCCGCTACGCTGAACCAACGCTTCACCGTTGTGAACACTCATGCGCGTTCATATTATCGACCGGCATATCCGTTCCTGACTCAAACGCCGTAGGCGTATAATCTCCTATTGTGAGTCAAAGACGAAATCTGTGCTCAGGCGCAAACTTTAGGACAACCTCATTTTCATGCGTGTCTAAGCTTTACCGTAATCCATGATTGAAGTTAAGGATCTCATTTTCGAGTACCCCGGCCAGCGCGCGATCGACGACGTCGGCTTCTTCATCGAGCGCGATAGCGTCACAGCGCTCGTCGGACCGAACGGCGCGGGGAAAACGACCTTAATGCGCTGCCTTTGTGGTCTCGAACGGCCATTATCCGGCACAATCGTCGTCGACGGTATCGACGTCGTAGAACAACCACGCCGGAGCCACGAGCGGATCGGTTACCTGTCCGATTTTTTCGGGCTTTACGACGACCTGCACGTTCAACAGTGTCTGCGTTACGCGGCGGAAGCCAACGGCATGACGAGCGATCTGACGGATTCGGTCGCCCAAACCGCCGCGCGGCTGGGCCTGACGGATCGTCTGAACCAGCGGGTCGGGGAGTTGTCGCGGGGTCTGCGCCAACGAGTCGCAATCGGTCAGGCCATGATCCACAACCCGCGGGTTCTCGTGCTCGACGAGCCGGCTTCGGGCCTCGACCCGGAAGCACGACATGATCTGGCCGAGTTATTCAAAGTATTGCAAGTTTCGGGTATGACGCTGCTGGTCTCCTCCCATATCCTGGCGGAACTCGAGACCTATGCGACAGAAATGCTCGTCATCCGCGACGGCCGCATTATCGAACAGCGGAAACTCGGGGCGCGCCACGCGGCGCACCATTTCGTCGCGATCGATTGTGCCACGGACGCGGCTGATACCTGCGCGCTGCTGTCGGCTCGTCCCGAAATCCGTTCTGTGACCTCAGACAGAAACCGGATCCGGTGTGAGATTTCGGGCGGCGACGACGCCCAACGGCGGTTACTCAAGTATCTCATCGATTCGGGTGCCCCAATCGTCAACTTCTCGATCGTCGAGCGAGACCTACAGCGCTCTTACCTCGAAAGCATCAAAGAACCGTCGGCAACGTGAAACTAAATCCGGAATTTCGCCGCAATCTATGGCTCGAATGGAATGTCCACCGGTTGATTCTGGTAGGCGGAACGCTCGCCGGGATATTTGTACTTGTCAGGTACCTGGGCACCGATAACATCGTTGCCAACGTTGCGCTCGCGATGTTCGTTCTGACGACCATGGCTTGGGGCGGCCACCGCGCCGGCGATTCGATGCTCGACGAACTTCGTGAACGGACATGGGATTCGCAGCGCATGTCGGCGTTGGATCCTTGGTCCATGACATGGGGGAAACTTTTCGGCGCGACCGTTATGCCCTGGTTCGCTGGCGCCATTTCGCTCGCGGTCTATTTCTTCGAACGCCAGGGGCCGACGGTTTTAGACCGGTTGCAGGTAGTAACCGTTTGCGTCGCCGGCGGGATCCTGATCCAGGCCTTGAGCCTGATCGGCGCGCTGGTCGGCACCCGGTCCGATAAACAGGGGAAAAGTACGCTCACGAGTTGGGCGGCGGTAGGCGTTCTGGCCTTGTTGTCGGGATATTTTTCGATCTATTACCGTTCGGACGGCCCGGTCGTCTGGTATGGCGATGAGTACGAAAGATTCAACTTTCTTACCGTTTCCCTGACAGCCCTTTCAATATGGATGACCTTCGGAGTCTACCGCACGATGAACGCGGAACTCGCCGTCGCGACAAGGCCATGGGCGTGGATCGCATTCGTCGTGTACCTGACCGTCTATTTCTCCGGCACATTCATTTCGTCCTCGTGGCCGCTGACCCGCTCCCTGTCTGTTTTCGCTGGGATGGGCCTCGCCGTCTGCATCGGTGGAACCTATGTCTCGGCGTTCGCTTTGTACCGGGACCCTTTGACCTTCCGCCGCCTCAGGACTTATGCCGAAACCGGTAAGTGGCGCCGTTTTCTCGAAGAAACGCCGATCTGGATGGCATCGTTGAGCGCCGCCACCGTATTCATGGTCGCTTGCGCGGCACTGGTCCTGGGGCCGCGCTACTCTGCCGAGCGCGTTGAAACAATCGGTTTAACCGCAATTACGATCTGGCTATATGCGGTGCGCGACGTGATACTGCTTTTCTATTTCACTTACGGTCCGTCGCACAGGAGGGTCGAAACCTCGACCGTAATCTGCCTGGCTCTGCTGTACTGGGTAGTTCCAAGTATCTTCGAGTCAATGGGATTACTCAAAGTGAGCTGGCTTGTGCGGCCACCGATGTGGGATCGGCCAATCCTAGCTGCGGTGATCATCGCCGTTCATGTAATCGTGTTCGGCGCGCTCTGCTACGGGCGTTATCGACAACGAATCGCGCCGACGGTTCGCGTCAGCTGAACAGGTGCTGACCGATCCGGAAACCGGCGAGGTACGTTCCGGCCGCTGATCCCAGCGTACTGAGGACAAATACGAGCAGCGTGCGCGCGACGCGATTGTGACGCCATCCGCGCAAACTCGATGTATCGGCTCGTAGTTGCGAGAAATCACCAACCGTCGGTTTGCGTATATAGG
Organism: uncultured Enterobacteriaceae bacterium; assembly: GCA_964523765.1. Classification (GTDB taxonomy): domain Bacteria; phylum Pseudomonadota; class Gammaproteobacteria; genus UBA11873. Next base: position 1,749 of record CAZFZX010000235.1, on the reverse strand, counting down.
CTTCCACTAAAGCGGTAACGAAACCAGCACCGATTGTCGGGTTGAGCGAGGTTATCGGTGCCGCGAGGAAAGCGCTGATGACGGTCAGCGCGTGGCCGCCGGCGATCGCGGCACCGAGGGCGGACAATCCGCCGTTGATCACTACCCATTCCGCAACGAGCGTAAACCCCAATGACGGGCTGCGATAGAATCCGATCCCGAATCCGACGAGAACCAAGGCGACGATCAACCAAGGGATCATTTTGACCCACGAAGCGCCCGCCGGGATCCGCGAGAGTTCGGAGATGGTTTTTTCGGTCTCTTTGTCGTCGGACCGCAGTTCCTTTTCGAGACCTTTGAGATGGCCGGCACCAACGACCGCCAGGATCCGCTCCGACCCGCCCGCGGCGAGTTCACGCAACTTAGCCGCCATGAATCGATCGCGCTCGGTGATCAGCGGTTCGTAAATCTCCGAGGCCGTCTCGGCAAACTGGGCGAAAGTCGTCTCCAAGAGGTCGCCGTCTTTGAGTCGCTCGATCTCCTCCTCCTCGATCTCCTCGTGGACGACGACGCTGGTCAGAAGCCCCGAAAACAGGTAGAAACGCCGCCACCACGGAACATTCCGGTAAATCCGCTTCAACGTGGTTCCGATCTCCCGGTCGATCAGCGCAAGCTCACATCCTGCCGCGCGCCCTTGCTCTATCGCTGCGCGCATCTCCGCGCCGGGTTCGATATCAAACTGATCGGCTATCCGCTGCTGGAACGCTCCCATCGCCAGCATCGCGGTTACCATCGGCGCGCGACCTGTTCTGATGACCTGAAAGAGGTCCATTTTCTGCAGGGAATCGGGATCCTCGAACGCCTTGAAGCGGCTCGCACAAAGTTCGATGGCGACAATGTCCCACGCGCCCTCCGTGATCTCGTTGCGAACCGCCTCGACACTCGCATGAGAGACGTGCGCGGTTCCTAAAAGGCGAACGACCGTACCCTCGATTTCTACGTCGGCAAAAGGCTGTTCGGCGACAGGTTTCTCTTTTTGCAGTTCCATCAGGTTCGCGAGACGTCCACTACAAAGCCATGGCGCAGCCAGTTGCGCCCCAGCAGCAACTTGTCTTTGGAACGTGTGCGATCGTTAAGATTCATTAGTATTCGATAAGACTCGCCAGCGTGAACAACCGTAAGGTACACATGATATCGCAGCTCGCGGCAATCTGACGTCTGTATTCCGCGGACCTGATCGATCGTCGCCTCGACCGTAGCGTGTTGCCCTTCGCCATTTTCCAATGTAAAGCGGACTCGTTTACCGGCATCTGTGCGCTGGGGTGTTCCTGTTCCACCGATCACTTCGATGTTACGTGCGTTGATCGAAGAAACGGTCGCACCGGTATCCAGCCGGGCGGAGAATCGGAGCGCCCCTTCGTCGATCAATACGTCCTCGGTCGCGGACAGCCTTTGGTGCAAAGCCCAACCGTGTCCGATAAGACCTCCGGCCAGGCCGCACACGAGTCCGATGACGAGTCCTACGCGGTTCGTCCGACAGAAGCCGATGAATCCAGAGAGCTGCATAGACGAATGATATTTGAGGTGCGCACAAATTTACAGGCACCACTCGCGTGTCGACTGTTACGCGCCGGGCCGCTAAATATCTGTTCCAAATTGTCGATCAATTTCGGAATAAAGGCCGGCGGCCGTGCATCATCACCGTCATACCGGGCTTGCGACCTACAGGGCCGCTCTCTGGCATCCTGCCATCGCGGCATTTGTGCATCC
>CAZFZX010000234.1:0-5314 GCA_964523765.1 uncultured Enterobacteriaceae bacterium | reverse complement strand
CCGCTGCCGAGGAAATTCTGCTGCGTAACGTTGGTGTTGAAGATCAATCCCTGGGACTGAGAGAAGCCCAAACCCAACAGTAGATTGCCGGACGGCCGCTCCTTCACCGCGAAGTTGACATCCACCTGGTCGGTGGATCCGGAGACGGCCGGGGTTTCGACATTGACCTCTTCGAAAAACCCCAACCGCTGCAAACGTACCTTGGAGCGCTCTACCTGAGAGGTCGAGATCCACCCGCCTTCCAATTGGCGCATTTCGCGCCTGAGCACTTCGTCCCTCGTCTTGCTGTTGCCGTAGAAGCTCACACGGCGAACGTATACGCGCTGACCCGGGTCCACGAAATAGGTTACCGCGACGGTTTTGCTCTCTTCGTCGGCTTTCGGGATCGGATTGACGTTGGCAAACGCGTATCCTTCGTCGCCCAAACGCTCGGTGAGATTCTTTGCCGTTTGCGTCATTCTCTTACGCGAGAAGATCATGCCTTTTCGCGTCTCGACGTAATCAAACAATTCATCCGGTTCAACGATCAGCTTGCCGGCTAGCTTAACGTCCGAGACTGTGTACCGTTCGCCCTCGGAAATGTTGACAGTAATATAGACGTCCGCTTTGTCCGGCGTAATCGAAACCTGAGTAGAATCGACGTTGAAGTAAATATATCCGTTGTCGACGTAGCGAGATCTGAGTTTTTCGAGGTCTCCTTGCAGTTTCTGTTTGGAGTATTGATCGTCTTTCGTAAACCAACTCGTCCAAGTCGGCGTGGTGAGATCGAATCCGCCGATCAGATCACCGTCGGAATAGACCTCGTTGCCGACGATATTGATCTCCTTAATGCGCGCCGCTTGCCCTTCCGAGATCGTGAAATGAACGTTGACACTGCTGTCGTCTAGCGGCTCGACCGCGGACTCGATCCGAACGCCGTACTTGCCGTGCGCATAGTATTGGCGTTGCAGTTCTTGTTTGACCTTATCGAGCTTCGATTTGTTGAAAACCTCGCCTTTCGCGAAACCGACGTCGCCGAGTCCCTCGATCAGATTCTCTGTCTCTAGCGCTTTGTTGCCCTCAAAGGTGATATCGGCGATCGATTCTCGTTCCTCTACGATGACGACGAGGATGTCGCCATTGCGTTCCAGGCGAACATCTCGAAAAAATCCTGTTCTAAACAACGCTCGAACCGCGTCACGAGACTTCTGATCGTCAACCGTATCGCCGACGGTGATCGTAAGATAATTGAAAACCGTCCCCGGCGAGATACGATTGAGGCCCTGAACCTGGATATCATCGACTATGAAAGACTCGATTGCGGCTACCGACAAGCTTATCGTCAGCAACAAACAGCCCCAGGCCCAGCGCTTAACTAGGGTTATGTACATAGATCTTATTAGTTAAGTATGGACTTCCGCCACCAGCTACATCATGCGCATGATGTCATTGTATACCGCTAACCCCATCAACCCGAGCAACAAAACCAAACCAACTTGCTGTCCGAAAAGCTGCACCGATTCGGGAACCGGTCTGCGCAGGGCGAATTCTAGCAGGTAATACATTAAGTGTCCGCCATCCAACAGCGGGATGGGTAATAAGTTCAGTATCCCTAAACTGACACTGACCAGGCCAAGGAAATCGAGGAACCTTGACAGTCCGAGTTTCGCTGATTGCCCGGCATAATGGGCGATGCTGATAGGCCCGCTCAAGTTTTCGACCGACGCTTCACCCATCACCATTTTTCGGAGAAATTTACACGTCGTCGAAATGACTTCCCCGGTGCGCGCGAATGCCCTCGGTACCGAGGCCAGAGGACCATAACGTTCGATACCCGTCGGCACCGGTTCAACGCCCACGACATCGACTTCGGCGCCGATTCGACCGATTTCCTTCCCGTTCGCCTTGAACACTTTCGGCACCAACGGGACCTTGTGCAGATCGCCGTCGCGCAGCAAGCCCACATCGATAAGTCGCCCGGCATTGCCACGTATGTACTCCACCCATTGGGTCCAACTGTCGATCGCGCTGCCATTAGCCGAAACGATGATGTCACCTGCTTGGATCCCGGCCAGCGCCGCCGGATCCCCCTCGATGACGCGCCCGATTCTCGGTTCTATCGGGACGCGGTAGGGCTCGAATCCTATCTTCTCGAAAAACTCACCACGGCTGAGATCGTCAACCGACAGACTGCCGAGATCGAGGACAAGCTCCCGCTCCCTTCCATCACCGTCGGCAACGATCAGCTCGATGGAACTCGAGTCTAGAATCGCCGTCACCGAAGATCGAAACACGTTGTCCCAGGTCGGAGATGCGCCTCCGTTGACCGCCGTGATCTCATCCCCCGACCTAAGCCCCGCCGCTGATGCCAGTGAGTTCGCCTGGATTTCACCGATCAACGGGCGGGGACCAGAGACGCCGATCATGTACATCGCCCAATAAGCCAGGATCGCGAAAAGAAAATTGGCAACGGGTCCCGCAAGAACGATCGCGGTTCGATTTGCCAGCGTCTGAGTGTTAAAGGCGCGGTGGCGAAGCTCGTCCGGCACCTCACCCTCGCGCTCGTCCAACATCTTTACGTACCCGCCTAGCGGGATGGCCGCGAGCGTAAACTCTGTCTCGTCTTCGCCTAGACGTGTCGTCCAGATCGGCTTGCCGAACCCGACCGAAAAACGGAGGACCTTGACCCCGGTTTTTCGCGCGACCCAGAAGTGACCGTACTCGTGGATCGTGACCAGGATCCCGAGCGCGACGATAAAAGCGCCAAGAGTCTGAATGATTTCCACTAATTGATCCCCTGCGCAACGACGCGGTCGACGCATTCACGCGCACGCGCGTCGTCTTCGAGGACGATCTCCAGACTGTCCGCCGGGCGTGCTGTCACGTGCTCCAAAGCCTTCTCAATCAATTCCGGGATCATGGTAAAGGGTATGCGCTCGTCCAAAAACGCCGCCACGGCCTCCTCGTTGGCGGCGTTCATTATCGCTGTCGCCGTCCCGCCGACGCCCATAGCCTCGCGGGCGATCCGCAGACAAGGGAACCGATCAATGTCCGGCGGTTCGAAGTCCAGTCTCTGGACATCGAACAAGTCCAGCGGTTCAACTCCCGATTCACGGCGCTCGGGCCACCCGAGCGCATAGGCGATGGGCGTCCGCATGTCGGGGTTCCCAAGTTGCGCGAGTACCGAACCATCTACGTATTCGACCATCGAATGGATGACGCTTTGCGGGTGAATCACGACGGTGATGCGGTCTTGTGTGGTACGGAACAACCAGCATGCTTCGATGATCTCCAACCCCTTATTCATCATAGTCGCCGAATCGACGGAGATCTTGCGCCCCATCACCCAGTTTGGGTGAGCACAGGCCTCGCTCGGCGTCACGCCGCTCAACTCCGTAAGGGATCTGGTTCTGAAAGGTCCGCCTGAGGCTGTCAACAACACTTTACGTACGCCGATTCGATCGAACCCGTCCTCGAAACGCGTCGGCAAACACTGGAATATCGCGTTGTGTTCACTATCGATGGGTAATAATTCGGCACCACTGTCCGTGATCGCATCCATAAACAGCTGCCCAGACATCACGAGCGCTTCTTTGTTGGCTAACATTACGCGCTTTCCAGCACGCGCGGCGGCAATGCTGGGGAGCAGCCCCGCCGCGCCAACGATACCAGCCATCACGGCGTCGGTTTCGGGCAAGCTGGCCACGCGTTCGAGCCCATCGACCCCGGCTAGAACCTCGGTCGAGAGCCCCCGGTCGCAGATGCGGACGGACAATCGCTCGGCACTTTCGTCATCAGCCATGACGGCAAATTTCGGCTCCCACTTCTCGCATTGCGCGAACAGCGCGTCGACGTTCCGATTGGCTGTCAACGCAACGATTTCGAAGGAATCACGATGTCGGGAAATCACATCGAGCGTGTTGACGCCAATGGTCCCTGTCGACCCGAGTATCGCGATTCCGCTCATAACTTGTACACCCACTGATGCAAACCGACCGCAAAAACCGGCGCGGCCGCGACCAGCCCGTCAATACGGTCCAGGACCCCGCCGTGACCCGGCAGAATCTGACCACTGTCTTTAGCGCCGATATTCCGCTTCAGCATACTTTCGAAGAGATCGCCGATAATGGAAGCGAAAATGGTAACCATCGCGACGATAACAAACGCCCATCCGGCATTATCCGAAAGTAGGACCGAACGGCTTATGGCGATCGCGCAAACCACTCCGAAACCGACGCCGCCCGCAACGCCTTCCCACGATTTGCCCGGACTCACGTTCGAGGCGAGACGCACACGCCCGTATTTTCGGCCGACGAAATACGCCGCGGCGTCGGCGACCCAGATCAGAGCAAAAAGACTCAGCAACATCGCACGGTCGTTGTTTAGCAACCAAACAATTGCCGACCACGCGGGCAATAATACCAATAGTCCGGATACGCCGTTGCCCGCCGAGGCGACGAATTTCCCCAAACGCTGCCGCTGTGCGGCGATTACGAGTACTAAGGCAAGAATCCACCAAATGATCGCAAGAAAATGCAAGTGAGGAAAAACCGCCACATGTTCATTCCACCGCCAGACAATGACGGCGCATAGAACCAGCGTTCCAGTGTAGAGGACTCGTCCAGCTTTGCGTTTCCAACCGAGTAGACCCGACCATTCCCAAGCCCCTACCACCAGGAAAATGCCGAGCAGAGCCGCTACTTGGTCTGGCGACAGGAAAACAATGCCACAGACGACGATCGGCGCCAGCACACCGGCGGTAAGGAGGCGGATTTGCAACGCAGAATTTCGGTGATTCTGGCCTCGGCCACTCGCTTGCTTCACATTGCGATTCTACCGCGAGAGTCGCGCCTGGCATCGCTTTGCACCGGCCACCTCACGAACGATCAAGCCCGAAATTCTCGCCAGATCGCCCCGCGTGCACCCGCACCTTGAATCGCAAGAAGGTTTTCCTTCTTCGGAAAGACAACCGATATTCCTCTCAGTCAGAAATTCTTCCTGTGCCGTACAGGCTTCTAGGAGCCTGTCGGACTTAGGTCGATTCTACTCGGCAACCGCTCCTGCGCTGCTGTACCTCCTGCATCCATGCAGTCGTGCGGCGATGGGAAACCGGCCCCTTATTCCGCCATTTTTGTTCAGCGCATCCATGCGCTTCACCCCTTCGGGGCTGACGCGAAAATTGGCTCCGCGCGAATTTTTCGTTACATAGTAACAACTCATGCGCCTCAAAATGGCGAAAAAATGGACTCGCTTTCCCTCTCGCCTCACTACGACCGCCAGGGATGGCGGAAGTGCCGGTACTGCAGGAGCAATTTCCGGCCGACCGCCAGGGCCG
>CAZFZX010000233.1:0-5334 GCA_964523765.1 uncultured Enterobacteriaceae bacterium | reverse complement strand
CTACGCCTATCGTTCGCTGGTCGCCGGGTTAATCTTGTTAGTTCCAGTGAATATTTCCAATCTCATGCTCGGTGCCTCCATGCAGACGCTCGGCGTTGGTTTTGATATCAATGCGGTAATCGTCGCCGTCATGGGGGTTGGTATCGGCATCGATTATGGTATCTATCTTCTCTCGCGCATTTGCGAAGAATACGCAATACACGACCGCGACTTTGAAACAGCGATCGGTGCGGCGCTTACAACAACCGGGAAAGCGATCATGTTTACCGCGACCGTCATGCTGATCGGAATACTGCCGTGGTATTTTTTGTCCGGTCTCAAATTCATGGCGGACATGGGCGTATTGCTTGTGGCCATCATGTTGATCAACATGGTGCTGTCGCTCGTCGTGGTGCCGTTGCTGGTTTGGCTAATTAAGCCGAGTTTCATGGCGGGAAACGACCTGCTCGTCGGAGTGAAAACAGAGTTTTCGCTATCCGCGCGGGTCGCTTCCCGATAGATGAACTCTTTTGCAGGAAAAGTAATATGAACAGTCGGATGTGTGAAATGTTTGGCATCGAATTGCCGATTTTTGGCTTTTCTCACTGCCGTGATGTCGTGGTAGAGGTTTCCAAGGCAGGCGGAATGGGCGTCTTGGGTATGGCTCGCATGAACCCGGCAAGGGTCGAGGAAGAACTCAACTGGATCGATGAACATATCGACGGCAAGCCTTACGGTATCGATGTCCTGATGCCGAGTCGCTTCGACGACGTCAGCGAAATGAAATCCGACCCCGAACGATTGCTGCCGCACGATCACGTGGCCTTCGTGCGCAAGCTGTTGGACGATGCGGGTGTGCCACCGTTGCCGGAAGCGGAGGCTCTGGAGATCAAACGCGAGATCGTCGAAGGCCTCAATTTCACGCCTAAGGAGAGTCTGGCGATGGTGGAGGCGGCGATGAAGCATCCGATCAAATTGATCGTCAACGCGCTGGGCTCCCCGCCGGCCGAATTGGTGGAATTGGCTCGCGCCCGCGACATCAAGATCGGTGCTCTAGCGGGCAAACCGAAACACGCGCGCCGCCACAAGGAGGCCGGATGTGATTTCGTCGTCGCGGTAGGAACAGAAGCAGGCGGACACACGGGCGAGGTTACCTCGATGGTGCTTTGGCCCGGCATTGTCGATGCCGTCGCGCCGCTGCCGGTGCTCGGCGCGGGCGGGGTTGGTCGCGGCCGACAGTTAGCTGCGGCGTTGGTGCTCGGATGCGAAGGCGTATGGATCGGCTCGCTCTGGCTCAAGACCGCGCAAAGTGAAGTCCGTCCGGATATCAAGCAAAAGATGTTCGAAGCAGATGCCGTCGATGCGATCCTGACTACGAGCGTGACCGGCAAACCCTGCCGGACCCTGCGCAACAAGTTTTCGGAGGCTTACGAACGGCCCGACGCGCCGGCTACATTACCGGCGCCGACCCAGAGCTATCTCTGGTGGCAAGAAGGTCGGACGCGGATCGAACGGGCTGGGACCAAAGAGTTCCTGACCTATCCCGTTGGCCAGATCGTGGGTGACATGGACGAGGAGGCTTCGGTCAAGGAAGTCGTCTTCGGACTCTTGAACGAACTGATCGACGCCCGCGAACGGCTGGACGGGATGCTCGGCTGAACCGGGTATGTGAAGACGGTAAGCGGATTGCGGGCGCGAAACGCGGGCTAATACCCCAGTTCCTCTACGATGGCGACGAGATCGGCGAAACTCGCCGCCTCGAGCTTGGCGATCAGCGCTCCTTTATCCAATCCTTCGATGTCAAACTGTCCGTCGCGGACGTCGTCGGCCAATTCGGTGATCTCATAGGGCGCCAGATAGCCCGCCTCGCAGACTTTCAGCAAGCATTGCCGCTCCGGATCCGTCAGTTCGACGCCATGCCGTCGCACGATCTCGAGATAACGCTCCGCCGAACGGTTCAGCTTACCGCTGATCTCCATCGTGTTGTTCTCTTTTTCCGTCAAGATCGCGAGCGGCGGGCCGAAATAGATGGGTGTCTTTTTGTTCATGACTGTCGACTCAGCGGTCCGTAGGTCTGGGAGGTGGGGATCTGTAGACTAGCGTCGCCGAACTGTAGACAATACGCCCACCGGAAAGTACAGATCCGATTCCGTAGTATATGAGCAGTTTCGGTTCAGGGGCAAAAGCTCCTGCCAAGGAGAAATGACGTGACAGATCGAAAATTACCCGCCGTACCCGACGAAGCAGACGTCGCACCGGATTCGATGTCGCGTCGAGGTTTTGTCAAGAACGTAGGCGGCGTAACGGCGACTTCGCTGCTTGGTACTGCCGCGCTGATGACAAACTCCGATGATGCCCGCGCGAACACCGAGTGGGCCGAATGGTTTCAGGGTAACTACCGGCTGATGTCACAGGAAGAAAAAGACGAGGCCGCGGCACGGCTCGAACGGCGCTATTCGGCTGAGTATGGCAAGGAAGTAACCGTGGATACGACGCCGGCCGAGGACGGCGTATTGTTCGGCTACGCGTTGAATATTCAGAAATGCATTGGTTGCCGTCGTTGCGCGAAGGCCTGTGTCGAGGAGAACAACCAATCACGTGGCGACCAGGAAATCGAATGGATCCGCGTGCTGAAGATGGAAAAGGGCGACTTCGAGGCGACGAAGATGGCCGACGGCTATCCGGACAGTTACGGGATCCAGGTTGGTGGTAATGCGTACGGCGCCGCGGGCGTCGTACTCGAGGGCGAACATTATTACGAACCGGAAAAGGTGCCGGAGGAAGACGCGTTCTACATGCCGATTGCGTGCATGCAGTGCGAGAAGCCGCCGTGCGTCAAGGTTTGCCCCGTGCGCACTACTTATCGTGAGCCGGATGGCGTCGTCGTCGTCGACTACAACTGGTGTATCGGCTGTCGCATGTGCATCGGCGCATGCCCCTACTGGGCGCGTCGCTTCAACTGGGGCGAACCCAAGCTGCCGAAAGAAGAGATGAATCCGCAGACGCATTATCTCGGTAACCGGCCGCGCATGAAGGGGGTGGTCGAAAAATGCACATTCTGCCTGCAACGTACGCGCAAAGGTCGTTACCCAGCTTGCGTCGAGGTCTGTCCGGTCGGCGCTCGCAAATTTGGCAACCTGCTCGATCCGGATAGCGAGGTTCGGCGCGTCCTTGCGACAAAAAAGGTCTTCCGGCTGAAAGCTGAACTCAATACCTACCCGAAATTCTTCTACTTCATGGACTAGGACTCGCCGCGATGAGAAAACTGATAAGTTTCGTTGTTGACTACTGGGTCTATGTCCTCAAAGGGGGCCCGAAGTTCTATGGCTGGCTCGGATTCCTGTGCCTTGTCGTGAGCGGTTGGCTCTACGGCAATTTCATCCAGCTATCCGAGGGCATGATCGTCACCGGTCTGACGGATCAGGTGAGTTGGGGTCTGTACCTTGCCAACTTCGTATTTCTGGTCGGTGTCGCGGCCGGGGCCGTCACCGTTGTGTTCCCGGCTTATGTCTACAAGCACGAGGCGTTGCATGAGGTCACCGTACTTGGCGAAATGCTCGCGATTTCCGCCGTCATCATGTGCATGCTGTTCGTGCTCAATCACATGGGTCGCCCCGATCGCCTGTGGCACATGATCCCGATGATCGGTATCTACAATTGGCCGGGTTCGATGCTGACCTGGGATGTTATCGTGCTCTGCGGCTACCTGTTGCTGAATGTCGTTGGCGGGTTCTATTATCTCTATAAGAAATATACTCAGGAGCCGCTCGCCAAGGGTTTCTACCTGCCGATCATCTATATTGCGATCGTCTGGGCGCTGAGTATTCACACCGTCACCGCGTTTTTGATCAATACCATGCCGGCCAGACCGATGTGGCACCACGGTATGATGCCGATCAAATTCATTTCGACGGCGTTCGCAGCGGGGCCCGCGCTGATCATTGTCGTATTTACGATCGTGCGGAATAACACGAAGTTCTGGATCAAGGATGAGGCATTCGATCTGCTGTCACAGATTATCGTCTGGTGTCTCGGTATCGCATTGTTTCTGACCCTGTCGGAAGTCGTGACCGAGTTCTATCACCCAACTGAGCACTCGTTGGGATTGCAGTACCTGATACTTGGTCACCATGGGTTGAATGCCCTGGTACCGTGGTTCTGGTTCTCGATGGCCGCGATGATCGGGTCGTTCATCCTGCTGTTGATACCGAGCATCCGCCGGGATCCCGGCAAGCTGCCGTACATCTGTGCCGTGCTGTTTCTCGGTATCTGGGTCGAGAAAGGCATGGGTCTTTTGATCCCCGGCTCGATTCCGACTCCCATCGGTGAGTTCACACAATACTCACCGACGTTTATCGAGATCGTGAATTGCCTCGGTAACTGGGCGATCGGATTTATCGTGTTGACGTTGCTGCTGAAAGGCGCGATCGGCGTGCTGTTGGGCGAGGTGAAGTATGCAAGCGAATAGACAGGGCGTCACGAACGTGATGACGAAGAGCGCCGGGGTCATCGTTGTGTTCTGCGCATTAGCGCTGAGCGTATCGTCGGTCACCGTGGCCGAAGACAAGGTTTGTTTCGAAAGCCGGGAAGGCGCGTCGAAGGTGACGCAGAAAGACATTGGCGAAGCATTAAAGAACGTCAAGTGTTCGGACACGACCGGCGGCGTGTTGTGGTGGGGCGATCCGTACGACGGAACGCAGCCGATGGGAGACATGCCGATCGAGGCCGACTATACCCATGGTGAGGCCGTCGTCAAAGCGCGAACCACGCAACTGGCCCTCTACCCCCTTTGCGGCCAGGCCTGTCATAACGGCACGTTCCCGCCGCCGGTAGAGGCCGACGCGCCGCCGCGCAAATTGACCATGCACATGGACTTGGTGGCGGATTCTCTGAACCTGCAGCATGGCAACGGAGGGATATGGTGCCTGGATTGTCATGACGCTAAAACGCGGAACAAGTTCTTCGATCATGCCGGCAACCTGATCGATTTCGATCAACCGCAGAAGCTCTGCGGTAAGTGTCACGGACAGATCTATCGCCGCTGGCGCGACGGCATTCACGGCAAGCGCATCGGCCAGTGGGCAACGACCGGCAAGAAGCGCTGGTTCGTTTGCACCGAATGCCACAATCCGCACGATGTACAGCAAGGCGTACGCAAATCAGGGTTTGCGCAGCTGACTCCGGAGCCGGCGCCGTTGCTGCCGAAGGGTCTGGATAACGCCGACCACGAGCGTCACGGCGGCGGGCATTAGCCGGCCCCCCGGCGAAAAAAGGGGCGATACTTTTTCATTTTGAGATCACGATTCCGTGGTTTTGGGCGAAGGGACAGCCGCGATGTGCATATTGACCGCCGAA
>CAZFZX010000232.1:0-5365 GCA_964523765.1 uncultured Enterobacteriaceae bacterium | reverse complement strand
CCTCGCGCTCGCGCCGCTGTTCGAGACAGTCGACCTCCCGTGATCGGCCGTTCTAGTTGCGAAGAACGGAATTTCGGCGTTAGGATCCGAACTCTAGCGGTCTTTTGTAGGTCGCGGTGACCGCGCCGGCCGGCGCGGACGAGGTTAGGCTTATGTTGTGTTGCGTTCTTGCCGGAGTTGTCGTCGCCGCGATAACGCAGCAATTGATCCGCCTGCCGTTCATCGGGGCATACTTTCGGCGTCGGCAAGAAGAACTGTCGCGCGCGACCGAGTGGCGATTATTCGACGATTAGCCGCGCGCCAGGAAACAGCCCGGTGAGTTCTGTCGCGTCACGAACTGGTACTATTCCCGAGCGCGTTTCCGGCCTCGGTCCCCTGACGCGTACGCGGCTATGGCGAACCGCCGCCCTTTACGCGGCAATCGCAACGCTGGGTCTAGTCATCGCGTTGCTGTCGCGATCGAACGGAATGCAGGCATTCGGTCTGGGACTGATCTTTCCCGGCGGCGGTTTCATCCATTTTCTTGCGGGCGGGCCCGCTAGCGTCACCATCCATGCAACACTCACGATCGGGTCGCTGTTTCTGCTGATCGGCGGCCTATTCCTGTGGTTCGCGACCGGCAATGCCCTCGCGCCGCCCTTGGCATGGCTGGCCACCGCACTCGGCGCCGGTGCTATGGGCCACGCGGAGACTTTCTCGGGTTCCTATTGGCTCGTCCCGGGACTGGCCATCGGCACCCTCGGGATCGGCGTCACCCTTAGCCGGCGGGCGGCGGCGCGCAAACGACGCGTGCGCGGCGAACTCAACGAAGTGCTCGGCCGCTCGATCGCGGTCGCTACGCCGACCATCGCCGGATCCGGGCTGCCGGCGGTCGAAGAACTCTCCGCCGAAGACCTCGCGGCGCTGCGCTTCGCGCTCGATCGCGCGCTGCAACCGGTTGAAGAATTCAATGGCTTCGAATGGATCGAGCAGTTCCAACCGTCCGCCGTTCGTTATCAGATCAATAACCTCGGTTATTCACTGAGCCTCGCCAACTATGTACGACTGCCTGCGATGCACGCCTATCTCGCCGAGGCACAACGCAATCTCATCGAAAAGAAGAAAGACTACCGCGTCTGGAAGTACTGGGCTCTGGAAAATCTGTGGGGCAATCTTCGTAACGACCCCGATCCCATCCGCCTCGATAATGTCATGTATTCGGGCTGGTATGCCGCACAGATTGGCATGTATGCGTCGAACTCCGGCGATAGTCGCTACGATGTCCCGGGATCCATCACCCTCACCCGCCGATCTGGAAAGCAATTCGCCTACGATTACCCGTCGATTGTGGAAGCGCTGAGCCGCAACGAACGCGGCTCGGCGTTTTGTCTGTTTCCTTGCGAGCCGAATTGGATCTATCCGTTCTGCAACAACCAGGCCGTGATCGGCGTCATGATTTATGACCGGCTGCACGATACCGAAAACTTGCAGCAAATCGAGGCTCGGTATCGCGAACGATTGGCGCAGGAATTCATAGACGTCGACGGCCATTTCATTCTGATCCGTTCCACCGGTACCGGGTTCACGATCCCCGGGCTTTCGTCTGCCGCCGAAGATGCGAACCTCGCCTTCTGGATGCACCCCACCGTGCCCGATATCGCGGTCCGCGGCTGGGAGATCGCCCGTCATCAGTTATTCTCGAGCGGAAGCGGCGAGCTCGAACTGCTGCCGATGCAGCCGAAGCTGGATCCTTCCAACTACCAGCGCAACCGCGTCTACGCTTACGGCGTGCTCGGGATGGCGGCAGCCGAATTCGGTGACGGCGCGGCCCGTAAAGCCGTAGCCGATGCCCTCGCGGCCGAAAAGACCGAGACTGAGGGCGGTGTACTGCATTATCCCGGCGGGTCGGTGTGGGCGCACACGTCTCTTCTCAATATGCGACTCGGGCGCACTAACGGTATAGGCGACTTGGTAAGGCACGGTATGCCAAACGCGTGGCAGGACGGGCCGATACTGGCGGCAGCAAAATACCCGGACGTTCTCGTCGCCAAAGCCGTCAGCGATGGCGCGGCCCTGGAACTCGCGTGCCATCCGGGACGCACGGCGGCGCGGCAAACACTTGGGATCGCACAGCTCAAACCTGGTGGACGCTACCGCGTTGAAGGAGCGTTGGAGACTGCTGCGACCGCCGACCGTGAAGGCAAGATGGACCTGGAGATCGAACTCGATGGGCGCTCGGAAGTCCGGGTGTTGCCCGCCGATTGAGGTCTACCGGACTTCGGGGTTCGTAGAAGCGGGACGCGCCCTGAACGGACTCTCACGAATACCGAGCCCCTGCTCCAATTCCTCCGACAACGCCTTCGATGAACCAATCGTATATTTCAGATAGCAACTCGCGGGCTTCGATCTGATTTCCTTATTGTTGCCACAGCCGTGTGACGCCGGTGGCGCCACCGAGTTCGAATGATTTCGCATGCGGCGCTGCAACAGGCAGCTGGCGACCGTGTATTGGGGTTCTTTAGCGATTACGAACGAATGCAAGTGGCCGTTTCGGCGACGATATCTGTATTCGCTTGCGATATCATGAGATCGGTGAAACGCGCCTCTCGTGGGCGGCCGGTTCTTGGAGTCGAGCCGTCGACAAAGGCCCTGACGGAGCAACGCAGGAACTATCCGGTCGAACTGCGATTCGTGCAGGAGGTAGTCCGGATCGGGGGCAAGTCCAATGACTGTCAAATACGACAGAGACAGCGGCAAGATCGTCAAGCTGACGACCTTGAGCGATATTCCGGTCAAGGGTTGCTATGGGCCCAAAGACATTGAAGACCTCGAATATGAAAAGCAACTCGGAGAACCCGGCGAATATCCGTACACGCGGGGCATATTTCCGGAGATGTACCGCAAAAGGCCATGGCTGAGGTCGACGATTGCCTGCTACGCTCATCCGAAGGAGACGAATCGGGCGTTCAAGAAATTTATCGAAAATGGTCAGACCGGCATAAGGATACTCGTCGACACGACCACCCACAGCAGCGTCGATCCGGATCACCCGCTCGGAAAGTACGATATCACCTGTAACGGCAATCCGACCTTCGCGATAACCGAATACCGGGAGATGCTCGAAGATATCCCGCTGGAAAACGTGGATATCGAAAACGCTTGTGCGCTGGCCGGGGGCAGCTTCTGGACGTATCTGTTCGTGATCGCCCTGATGGAGGAACGGGGCGAGAATATTTCGCTGCTTCGCGGCACCAACATAAACGATCCGATCCATGCAGCGATCGTATTTGGATGCCCGGAATTTTCCGACAAGCAATGGCAGATCGCGCGCAAAATCAACCTCGATTTAATCGAATTCGGCGCCACGCACACGCCCAAATGGTCACCTTGTACGCCTTGCGGGTACGACATGCGGGATGCGGGTATAACGGCGATCCAGGAACTCGCCTTCTGTATCGGCAATGCGATCCAGTACTACGGAGATGCGATTAACGAGCGCGGTGTCAAACTCGACGACTTCAAGCCGATGGCCTTCTCGCAAAGTATCGAATCGGATTTTTTCGAGGCGGTCGCGAAATTCCGTGCTTTGCGCAGGATATGGGCTAAAGTGGCGAAGGATCGACTCGGAGCCACGGCGTCGAAAACCATGGCCTGTCGCATCGGCGCAAGGATTTCCGGGAGCGCCATTTCGTATACTGAGAAACCGCTTAATCACTCGAGCCGGATCGCCTTTCAATCACTCGCTGCCGTGATGGGTGGCGCGCAATCGATCGACCTTGCGAGCATCGACGAGGCATTTGGACTGCCGTCGGAGGAAGCTAGAATATTCGGACTCGACACCCAACACATCATCACCCAAGAAACGGGGGTACCGTTGGTCGCTGATCCGCTCGGCGGCTCCTATTACGTCGAATCCCTGACCAACACGATCGAACAGGAATGTCTCGCGCTGCTGGCGGAAATCGACGACATCGGCGGGATGTGGGAGTGTCTCAAAACCGGGTGGCTCGAAGAGCAGTTTCGGAAATCGACTGTTTCGATCCAGAAGGAAATCAATGCCGGGCAAAGAATCGTCGTCGGCGTGAACGCCTTCAAGGGTAGCAATGGCCCGATCAGCGACCAAATAAAGGATTCCGCTTATCCGGTCCCTCCCGCAGAAGAAAGGATGGAGGCGGTGGCGAAGGTCAAGAAATTACGGCAGGACAGAGATCAGGCAAAACTGGTCGACGCGCTGACGGAGATGTACCTGGCCGAAAAGGACGACCGCAACGTGACGCGCGCAGGCATCGAAGCCTGCAAGGCCTACGCGACCGTAGGAGAATTGGTCGGCGTCGTGAGAATGGCGCATGGTTGCGCCTACGATCACTACGGAATGCTGCCTACACCGGACTATCTGAAACACCTGGGGCAGACGTGATACCGGCGCCGACAGGCCAAATGGCTGTTCCAAACTATCGATCAGGTTCGGAATAGGGGCCGGCGGCCGTGCATCGTCATACCGGGCTTGACCCGGTATCCAGTAGATAAAATCCGCCGCAGGCGGACATTGTTTAACTGGACCCCGGATCAAGTCCGGGGTGACGGCGGGTGTAGCTACAAAAGTGATGCATCTTTTGGAACGCTTATGTAGAACCGCAAGCGCCTTGTTTTCTTAATGGTACGGTTGAATAGAGGCATAAGATGACGCCCAATAACGAGCCGAAGATTCGCGTTGTGATAGGGAAGGTCGGACTCGATACCCACAACCGGGGCATCATCGTCCTGACACAGATACTCAAAGAAGCGGGGATGGAGGTGATTTACCTCGGCCGCTGCCGAACGGCCGAATCGGTGGTGCGGGCGGCGATTGAAGAGGATGCAAGCGTCATCGCGCTGTCCGATCACTGCGGCGTCATGATAGAAATAGCCGCGGATGTCAAAGCGGCCGCAAAGGAATTCAACGCCCAAGACATCCCGATCATCGCCGGCGGTTTTATCCCCGAAAATGACATTCCGGCGCTCGAAGCAATGGGAGTCTCGGGTATTTTTGGAGCGGGAACGCCGCACGAGGTCATTGTCGACCATGTCCGGAAAGTGGCCACATCGGGTCGATGCTAAGACAGCCTTTCCAGGGAGTCGCTTACGACAAAGCTACGATCGTCGAGATCAAGGTAATCGAAACGACAACGAAATAGACGCATAGCCGAAAACGGTTTACCTGGCTCTAATTCGAAACCGCACGGTATTACGTAAAGTATCCCCGTATTGAGCTCCCTCCCCCAAGAGATTGAAGCGGGAAGCGCGCTTCTCGGCAACCATCCACGGAGGTGAGGCGGATCACCACTTTTGGATGCCTAGCCTGAATATTGCACGAATAAGAAAGGCAAAGCCCCTTTAATCCGGTAAA
>CAZFZX010000231.1:0-5472 GCA_964523765.1 uncultured Enterobacteriaceae bacterium | reverse complement strand
TTACCGGATTAAAGGGGCTTTGCCTTTCTTATTCGTGCAATATTCAGGCTAGGCGTGTATTGCGGGTTCGTGTTGACTACCACGCCGCCTGCGCGGAGGACTCCGAGTAGCGCGACCGGATACTGCAGCGTGTTTGGCATCATGATCGCGACTCTATCGCCGGGGCGCACGCGAACGCCGCGTTGCAGGTAGCCCGCAAACGCTTTTGAAAGTCGCTCCAGATCGGAGTAGCTCAGATAGCTGGAAAAGTTACCGAATGCAGGCTTGTCCGGAAATCTTCTCCACGCGGTTTCGCATAAATCGACAAGGGAGTCATATTCGCCGGTATCGATCTCATGGGGAACGCCGGAGGGATATTTCGCCAGCCAGGTTTTCTTCATGTCGGGCAGATCATAATGCGTCTAAACTGTATCATACGATTCTATCGACCGTAACGGTCGTCGCCATCGCGAAAGCCTCGATGAGTCGTTCAACGCACCACAGGATATCTCGACGAAGTGTCGGCATCGGTTATTGATTCAAAAGATGAGGGCGCGGCCGCCGACCCGCATCCTACCGATGTTCATGCCCGATACAGCTGGCGCTACGTACTTTCAATATTCCTCCTTCATCCGCGCGAGTTGATCGTTGCCCATCTGGTCGCGCTGTTCGCCGCGATTCTGAGTGTTCCCGTTCCGCTGCTGATGCCGTTGTTGGTGGACGAAGTCCTGATCGGCGAGCCCGGCGGATTGGTTAATGCGATGCGGATGATGCTGCCCGCCGAGTGGCACCATGCCGCCGTATACATCGCGCTGGTGCTGCTCTTCACTATCGGGCTTCGGCTTGGAAGTCTGTTGTTGCAGGTATGGCAAACGCGGCAATTCACGTTCGTCGCGAAAGATCTGATCTTCCGGATGCGGCGTTCACTGATAGAACGATTAAACCGGGTCTCGATGTCCGAGTACGAGTCGCTCGGCGGTACAACCGTCGCCTCACACATGGTTGTCGACCTGAACACTATCGATGAATTCACCGGAGTGACGGTGAGCCGTTTCTTGATTTCGGTGTTGATGCTTATCGGCGCGGCCGGCGTACTTTTGTGGATGCACTGGCAGCTGGGTCTTTTTGTCCTCGTGATGAATCCGGTTGCCGTCTATTTCACCGTTGTCATCAGTAAGAAAGTAAAAGAACTCAAGCGGCGTGAAAACACGGCGTTCCAGGTGTTCCAGGAGGCGCTGACCGAAACACTAGAGGCGATCCATCAGATCCGGGCGGCGAATCGGGAACAGCATTACCTCGGCCAAATTACTTCGCTTGCGCGCGACATCCGCGAACATTCGGCCGCTTACTCGTGGAAGAGCGACGCTGCCGGACGCTTGTCTTTTGTCGTATTTTTGATCGGTATCGACGCCTTTCGCGCGGTGGCCATGCTGATGGTGCTGTTTTCCGATCTCAGTCTGGGGATGATGATCGCTGTGTTCGGGTACCTGTGGTACATGTTGGGTCCGATTGAAGTGATCCTCAATCTCCAGTATGCGTTCCAGTCGGCGACTGCGGCGCTTGAACGGATCAACAATCTCGTGTCGCTTAACGATGAACCGAAGTACCCGCATCTAAGAAATCCATTCGCGGACAAGCATACGACGTCTCTGTCCCTTCACGGCGTGTCTTTTCGTTATGGCGACGGTCCGCTGATCTTCGACGATTTGAGTTTTTTCGTCAGAGCCGGCGAGAAGATCGCGGTCGTCGGGGCAAGCGGAGGCGGTAAATCGACGCTGGTGCAGATCATTCTCGGCCTCTATCCGCCGGCATCAGGCGATGTTCGATTCGACGGCATTTCTGTGCGCGAGATCGGAATGGATGTCGTGCGCGAGCATGTCGGCACCGTGCTGCAGCAACCCGCCCTATTCAATGATACGGTCAGGGCAAACGTCGCGTTGGGTGGCACCGCAAGTGATCGGGAGATATGGAAAGCGCTGAACATCGCCATTATCGGAGACCTGATAGCCAAATGGCCGGACGGTCTCGATACGGTCGTCGGGCGCGACGGGATCCGTCTATCGGGTGGCCAGCGCCAACGCCTCGCGATTGCGCGAATGGTCTTGTCCGATCCGCGTATCGTCGTTCTCGACGAGGCGACTTCCGCTTTGGATGCCGCGACCGAAGCGCAGGTCTACCGATCGCTCGACGAACATTTCCGTGAGCGGACCATGTTGATTATCGCTCACCGGCTCAGCGCCGTGAGGCAAGCGGACAGGGTTCTGGTATTTGATGCGGGGCGCGTGGCAGAAGAGGGCGAGCACGGCGAACTGTTGCGCCAGGGCGGACTATACGGACGACTCTATGGTCATCTGCAGATGAACTGACGTCCGCAAGACCGGTTGTCTTACTCGTCTGTATAGTCGCGCGCGCCAAGTAAGCCGCGGATATGGGTTACGTGACCACGATAGATTTTGGCGAGACCGGTGAAGTCCAGCGGGTCCAGCTGTTCGAGGTCGCGCAGTTTGGCCTCGAAATAGTCGAGATCCTCGCCGAGTTGGCGGCGACGGTCTTCGATTTCTTCGGTGTAGTAATTGACCATATTCACGAGCGGGGCAATAGTTTCCGTGTTATCAACAGCTAGATAAACTTCGGTTTCTTTTTCGTCGAGCATATTCGTATCTCCTTGTACGAACTGTCTGCAGGTTCCATGCCAAGCGAAGACGCAAAAAGAAAAGATAATAACTGATTGAAATATATATAATTTTATATATTTGAGAGTCGTTCGCCCAACGGGTAACTGCGAATACGCGAGCGTCTGAAGTCGCAAAGCGTCTCTCTGTGGCGACGTCTGCGGTCGGAAGTGTGAGAATCAGCTCGTTTTCTTACGGCGTCTGCAGCATCTGCTTTAGGGTGGACAAGGTCTTTTCTCCCGCAGCGCGGTCCGTGGCGCCGCCTTCGCTATCACCGATCCACCTGAGATCGTCCGCCGGCAGTTCCGCTATGAACCGACTGGGCTCGCACGCCATGATCTGACCATAGCGGCGCCGTGAGCGCGCAAATGACAAAGTTAAAGAGATCTGCGCACGGGTAACGCCTACGTAAGCAACGCGGCGCTCTTCCTCGATGGTTTCCTCTTCAATGCTGGATTTATGCGGCAGGATGTTTTCTTCCATGCCGGCTAGAAAGACATGCGGGAACTCGAGGCCTTTAGCGGCATGTAGCGTCATGAGAGCGACTCTATCACCGATCTCCTCATCTTCTTTTCGTTCCGCGATATCGAACAACGTGAGTGCCGCAACGATGTCCTGTATCGACTTGTTTGGGGCATCAGACTGGATGCGGGTGATCCACCCTATGAGGTCCTCGACGTTTTCAATTCTCCTCAGGGCGTCTGCCTCGCTCTCGCTCGTTTGTTCGATCCAGTCCCGATAGCTGATGTCGGATACGATTTGTGCAGCGATCGTCGCCGGCGCTTCGCTGTCCGCCGCCCGGTGGGTCTGTGCTACCCAGGAGAAAAAGGTTTCGACACCTTTTGCGACCCGCGGCGAAAGTTGGTCAATGAATCGTGCGTCGCTGCCGGCGGCGGCTAATCGCAAGCCTTGCTCCCGCGCGTGCGCCGTCAATTTCTTTATGGTTCCAAGCCCGATACTGCGACGCGGCGTGTTCACGATTCGCAGCAAAGCATTGTCGTCGTCCGGGTTCGCAATCAGACGCAAGTAGCAGATAACATCCTTTATTTCGGTGTAATCGAAATATGAACGTCCGCCGGATAGCACGTACGGAATGTCGCGCTCTCGAAACGCACCTTCGAAAAGACGTGCTTGATGGTTGCTGCGAAACAATACGGCGTAACTGCTGAAATCACGACCGCCGATTTTGCGTTCATGAAGTATCTCATTCGCGATGAATGCTACTTCGTCGTGCTCGTCTTTGGCAGCGTTGACGCGAATTTTTTCGCCGTACCCACGTTCGCTCCACAATCGTTTTTCGAATAAGTGCGGATTATTCGAGATCAGATGGTTGGCTACATTGAGTACAATGCCGACTGACCGATAATTCTGCTCGAGTTTGATGACCTTTAATTCGGGAAAATCGTCGCGCAACGCGGCCAGGTTTTCGGGGCGTGCCCCGCGCCATGCATAGATAGACTGATCGTCGTCGCCGACGACCGTGAACCTTCCTTGCTTGCCGACCAGCAGGCGGACTAACTCGTATTGGGATGAATTCGTATCTTGATATTCGTCGACGAGCAGGTACCTGATTTCGTCCTGCCAGTGTGCCCGCGCTGCCGCGTCGTCCCGAAGCCGAATCGCGGGTAGCATGATAAGGTCGTCGAAGTCGACTGCATTGAACGCTCGTAATGCTTCGTCATACTGGCTGTAGCAGGCCGCCGTGAGCCGCATGATCTGATCTTGAGGTGCCGCAGCCAGCGCCGCTTCCGGCGCCATTAACGCCGATTTTAAGCCCGATATCCGATGTTGAATCGCCCTTACTTCCGCTAGGTCATTGGCCGCCGTACGCCGGAGAATATCGGCGATAACGTTCTCGCAGTCTTTGCTGTCCATGATCGAGAAGCCGCTGCGATATCCGAGTTGTGAGTATTCGCGCCGCAGGATCCTCAGGCCCAGGGTGTGGAACGTCGATATCCACGGTTTCGGCGCCGATTGCCTGCGGCGCAGGCGAGTCCTCATTTCGTTCGCCGCCTTATTCGTGAAAGTGATCGCGGCGATGTGTTCCGGATCCGCCAATCCGCGCTTTATCAGCGACGAAATCTTTTCGCTGATGACCCGCGTTTTACCGCTACCGGCGCCCGCGAGGACTAATAGCGGGCCGTCGGTGTAGCGGACCGCGGCCCGTTGGCTGGGATTCAACTTGTTCACGTTGCTTCAGCCGCCGCGCGGCGGGTTATCGATGGACTCTATGAAGGGAGCTGGCGATTCTAGAATGTTGCGTGCCGCGTTGCCAGCTTCAGCGGTGTTTGCCCTCAGTGCGCGTGCTGGTGGTAGTGGAGTGAGCGAGGATAGCGCCAGGTAGGCGACCAGTAGCCGTGCATGTCATAGTAACGGTAGTGCTTTGGGGTATCGCGATGCGCATCGTGCGGTGCATAATGAGCGCCCGGCGCATTACCCCAAAGATGACCGCGATGCGGACGCTGCGGGTCGAGGTCGTGGTAGTTGTCGCGACCGTCCGCATAGATGGTCGAGTAGTGTGCAATTCCGGGGGATGCGAGCCCCACGGTCTGCGCCGACTCGCTGCTGCAGGGTATGCTGAAAACCAAGATAGCGAGCGCTAACGCGCCGGTAAGAATGCGCATGATTCGACTCCTCAACCGTTCTTTACGCTGCGCAGTTTAGAGACCGATTGCTGAATCTAAACTGAATCGAGATCGGACTAAACATGCGTTCCAAAAGATGGTTCACTTTCGTGCTTATACCCACGCCCGTCGCCCCGGGCTTGATCCTGTCTCTTGATCGGATCTTTGTCATTTCAATGAGGCAGCCAATTCAGCGC
>CAZFZX010000230.1:0-5656 GCA_964523765.1 uncultured Enterobacteriaceae bacterium | reverse complement strand
TCTGTATCCGTTTGCCTACCGATCAGATCGATGACTTATTCAGAAGTTCCCTAATGTAGCGCCACAAAAGGCACCAACGGTCGACGATCCGGATTTGACATAAGTTTACGCCTCAATATCGCCGGAGTTTGAACCACGTCGCAGCATTACCGCGTCGGGCGCCGTAGGGTTCGCGGCTCTGTATATTTAAGAGCGCGCGCGGCCACAACCCGGAGAATTCAGGAACCACAAATGACTCAAACAAACGCACTGTCTCAGGTAACACCCATGACCGAACACGACAACAACATCACCTGGCACGAACACATGGTACCGCGCGAGGCGCGGTCGGAACTAAAAGGGCATAAAGGCGCACTGCTCTGGTTCACGGGCTTGAGCGCCGCGGGTAAGAGTACGATTGCCAATGCCGTCGATTACAAGCTCAACCAACGGCGATTTCACACCTACCTCCTCGATGGCGACAACGTACGTCACGGTTTGAACAAAAGCCTGGGGTTCTCGGCGGAAGATCGAGCCGAGAACAACCGCCGTATCGGCGAGGTCGGGAAACTCATGGTCGACGCAGGTCTGATCGTATGCACGGCGTTCATATCGCCGTATCGCCGCGATCGCGACGCGGTTCGGGAGACAATAACGGCCGGGCACTTCATTGAGATTTTCGTCGATGCTTCTCTCGCCACCTGTGAGGCCCGTGATCCAAAAGGTCTCTACAAACAGGCCCGCGCCGGGAAACTCAAACAGTTCACCGGCATCGACGATCCGTACGAGCCGCCGGTCAAACCGGAGTTAACTTTGGATTCTGATTCGAAGGGCATTGAAGTTCTCGCCGAAGAAATCGTCGACTATCTGGAGACGATGGGACTCTTGTCCAATTAACGGACTCTTAAGAACCGACAATCGGGGACAGACCAGACCACGTTTCTGTAACGAATAAACGTGGTGCACAGATCGCGGGCACCCCGAAAGGCGGCGACTCCCAAACCAGATTAGACGACTTTTCCGGGGTTCATTACGCCGGTCGGGTCGAGAGTTCTTTTGATCTGCTGCATCAGTTCCAGCGAGACCGGATCCGCCGTCTCGGCGAGCACCGTGCGCCAAAGTCTGCCGATCCCGTGCTCGGCGCTGAAACTGCCGCCCCGTTGCGTGATCATAGTGTGCAGCAGACCCGACACACCGGCCGCGTTTTCCCGCTTGAATTGAGCTGCAGCAGCCGGTTCGGCTGCGAGCACGTTGAAATGGATGTTGCCATCCCCAACATGACCGTAAATTGACAGCATACAGTCGGGGAAAGCCGCCAAAGTCGCCGCAATGGCATCAGTGGCGAAGTCGCCAAGAGCCCCGATCGTAACTGACAAATCGTGCTTTATCGCGCCTCCTGCACGTTTCTCCGCCTCGGGTATCGACTCGCGCAGTCGCCAAAACGCCCGGCGCTGCGCATCGCTCTGCGCGACCACCGCGTCGGTGACGATGCCGGCGGCGATGGCATCATCGAGTAAGCATTCAAATTCGTTCACAAGCTCTCCTCCGCCCGCGAACCAGGCGAGTTCGACCAGGGCACAGTGCGCCCCCGTCAAACCCAAAGGATTGGACGTCCCCGGGATCTCGTTGAGAACCAGTTTGAGCGCGTCATGCGAAATGTATTCGAAAGAGGTAACACAATCTCCCAATCGAGTTCTCAGCGACCCGAGTACGGTGACCGCATCTGCAACGTCGGGGATCGCCAACCACGCTGTCTGACGGGCGCGAGGCATCGGTCGAAGACGGACGACAAGCGCGGAAATAATCCCAAGTGTGCCCTCGGCACCCAGGAAAACCTGCTTTAGATCGTAACCTGTATTGTCCTTGCGCAGGCCCTTTAAATCGTCCCAAACGCGCCCGTCAGGCAGAACCACTTCGAGACCCGCGACCATCTCGCGCGCCGTACCGTAACGCAGAACAGCAAGCCCTCCGGCGTTCGTCGAAACATTACCGCCAAGTTGGCAACTGCCCTCCGAACCCATGCTAAGAGGCAGCAACAGATTATGTGAGGCAACGGCCCGCTGCGCCTCGGCGAGCACAACGCCGGCCTCCGCGGTCAACGTAAACGCGCGCTCATCGATATGTCTTATCCGATTCATCCGTGAAAGCTTGATCAGCACCTGCGTCCCGGTTTCGTCCGGCGTCGCGCCGCCACAGTAGCCCGTATTCCCACCCTGGGGAACCATACCTATGCCAGCGTCGAAACATACCCGTACGGCTCGTGCCAATTCCGCAGTGGACCCGGGGAGGATGATCGCCGCAGCACGCCCTTCGTATTGACCGCGTTCATCGACCAACATCGGACGAGCCCGCTCAGGGTCGGTAATGAAGCCGGCGTCGCCGACGATCCTCTGGAGTTGTTTTAGCGCGTCCGACATCACCTGAGCACGCCAACCGCAGCGGGAGTCAAATCACTTTTGCTGAAAGCCGCCGCGAGGCAGCGATTACTGGCTTTGCTTTGGCGAGATATGCATCGCACTCGGTGACGAAATTAGCCATCGTCTTCGGCATCGGGACCCGGGCGAAGGCGATCCATTCCATCAATTTCTTACCTTCCTCGACCAGCTTATCCGCTGCTTTCAGGGTCTCCTCAGCGATACCCGGCACGCTCGCGTCGGCCCTGAATTGTGACAGTTTGTTTCCGGTTGCCACGAACTCCGGCCATACTTCGAAAATTGCTGGATCGGTCTTCATCGTCTCGATCTCGTGCTTAGCGGCGCAGGCGTACGCGTTCAACAAGTCTACCCCGGCGTGGACCGCTGGGCTGGTCTGAAGTACCTGCGTTAATTTGTGTACGATCTCGTCGATCGCGGCCATCGTCTGCGCAATCTTTATGTATCGCGACTCATAATACTCCGCAATAGGGGTAGAGAAGACTTTCAACGGCTCTCCCCACAATTCATCGAGCCCCTCTTCGCCACTGTAGTGCCGCACTTGACGGCCCAGATCCAACGCTTCCAGGAAGCAGGACTCGCACTCGAGCACCAACTCGTTATCCTCCGTGATCTCGATGCCACGCTTCTTCAACTGGAAGATCATGCCGAAAATATCGCTACCGCGATTCAATAAGGCGCCGGCCAACATCGCGGCATTTACCCGTTTGCGTTCCGGGTCTTCTTCACCGTCGTAGGCCGCCCGAGCGTTCCTCAAATTGTACCCCGGGGTATTGATGCCAGGCTCGGTATGGTGAAACACGCGCTTCGTGAGACCATCGATCAATTCACGACGGGCGGCATCCGCGTCCGTCGGAACTTCGTAGCGGCGGATCCAATAACCGTCGTAATAAATGCACTCCATGCCGTCGACGGTAGCGATGGTGCAGTTCGCTACCGGCTCGGCGGACGCCTCGTCGGCGCTCTCGCCCGATTCTTTGCTGCTATACATCGTTGCGGAGTTCTCCTTCGCGGAGCTTCGTCCGATTGGGGCTCAACAAGGTTTTTCGCACGTGATGGGTACGGTAACGGCCGCAGCCGAAAGTTCCTTTACCGTATAGTTCGAAATGTTTCCAATCGTCCACTTCCCGCGGCCTTTTCGAAGCGTTTTCGATATCGAAAACGCGGCTCGCGAGGCGGCCCGCCGCGCACGCCATTCGGGGTCTCGACACGATGGCCTCAAGTCTCACCGTTTACCCCTGCCGAAAGCCGTCGATTACAGCTGGTCTCAAAGCCGCATCTCGACATCGTTTCGATAAACTGCACTCACTAACGTTCATTCTAGCGGCCCTGATGGGATATGCCAGTTTCCACCCGGCAATAGCGGAACTATTCCCGCTCGCCACAACCGTATCAGGGAGCACAGATCCGCCGCTCGAGTACCGTCGGTTACGAATTCGGTCTACTCGGGCGCCGCATCTGGAAAGTGGAAATCGGTAAACGAACGACGAAGCGTCAGCTTGCTGATTTTACCGGTCGCGGTATGTGGGATTTCGTCGACGAACTCGACCGCATCCGGGATCCACCACTTCGCGACTTTCCCTTCAAAGTACGCGAGCAACTCGTCGCCCTGCACTGCAGCGCCCTCCGCCTTGATCACCACCAGCAGCGGGCGTTCCTGCCATTTCGGGTGGTGGATCCCGATCACTGCTGCCTCCGCCACCGCGGGATGCCCCATCGCCACGTTTTCGAGATCGATCGAACTGATCCATTCACCGCCCGACTTGATCACATCCTTCGTGCGGTCGGTAATGCGAATAAAACCTTCCGCATCGATCGTCGCGACGTCTCCCGTATTGAACCAGCCTGCTTCCGCGTGGGCCTCGTTCTCCTGGTCGAGCTTGTAGTACGCCGAACAAACCCAAGGACCGCGAACTTTCAACGCACCGAAAGCGACGCCATCCCAGGGCAACTCGTTATTGTCGTCGTCGGTGATCTTGATCTGGATTCCGGGTACCGCCCGGCCCGCACTCTGCAGCTGGCGCTGCAGCGCCTCGCCCTCAAGCGCGGCCGTCGCCGGTTTGTGGTTGTTTGCAGTACCTAGCGGACTCGTTTCGGTCATTCCCCAGGCGTGCACGACCTTGATATCGTACCGATCGCGAAATTCCTCCATCATCGACAACGGGCAGGCCGAACCACCGATTGCCGTCTTACGGAGCGGTTTTAAATTGCGACCGCTCTCTTTTACGTATTTCAAGACCGGCAGCCAAACCGTCGGCACGCCTGCGGAAATCGTCACACCTTCATTGTTTATCAGGTCGACCAGCGTCTGCGGATCACTCAGCTTCGGCCCTGGCATAACGAATTTGGTACCGACCATCGCGCCGGCGAACGGGAAGCCCCACGCCCCCACGTGAAACATCGGGACGATCGGAAGGACACAATCGAGCGCACCGATCCCCATAGTATCAACCAACGCTTGACCATAGGTGTGCAATACCGTCGAACGATGACTGTACAGCGCCCCTTTCGGGTGCCCCGTGGTGCCGGAGGTGTAACACAAGCCAGCGGCCGTGTTTTCGTCGAACTCCGGCCAATCGTAAGTGTCCTGTTCGTCGACGATCAAAGATTCGTAACACATGACGTTCGACAGGCTGGTTTCTGGCATGTGCGCCTCGTCAGTCATGACGACGTAACCTTTTACCTGCGGACAATCGGCGGCAATTGCTTCCAGCATTCCGACGAACATGACGTCCGTGAAGATGAATTCGTCTTCGGCATGATTGATGATGTAGATGAGTTGCTCCGCGAATAAACGCGGATTAATCGTATGGCACACTCGACCGCTACACGAAACGCCGAAGTATAGTTCCATGTGCCGATAATCGTTCCACGCCAGCGTACCGATCCGGGCATCGGCACCCGCGCCGAGCCGCCGGAATGCATTAGCGAGTTTTCGGGTGCGTGAAAAACAATCGGCGAACGTGTAGCGGTGCAGAGGGTTGTCGGCGGTGACCGAAACGATTTCGCGAGCCGCGTGATTGCGATCGGCGTGCTCCATGATCGCGGTGATCAGCAGCGGGACATCCATCATCAAACCTTGCATCGAACTCTCCAAAACCAAAATCGAATATTCGAGATCTCTATTTGATTCGCGGGTAATCTAGATAACCTACCCGAAATGCGCTTCACGTTGTTCGTAGGTCCGCCTGCCGTCACCCCGGACTCGATCCGGGGCCCTTATTCCGAAAGTGATCGATATTTCG
>CAZFZX010000229.1:0-5681 GCA_964523765.1 uncultured Enterobacteriaceae bacterium | reverse complement strand
GCTCGTTCCTCCCTGGACAGCACGCAATCCGTCGTTTCCTGCTCGACGTCCGCTAGTTTAGACCGTGCTCTATGCAGCGCCGCCTTCACGCCGGCGAGCGTGGATCCGGCGATCTCGGCGGTTTCTTCCAAGGTGTACCCGAGGAGTTCCTTGAGCACGAGACAAGCCCGTTCTTTCGGCGGTAAACGGGTAACGGCCGTCGCCAGGGCTGAGGACACCTCGGTCTGCGCGTTCAGTTCGTCTTCGATCGATACAACCACTTCCTCCTCCGCCTCCTGCCAGGAATGTCCGTCCGGCTGACGCCGCAAGAAATCGATCGCTTTGTTATGTGCGATACGGAACAGCCATGGTTCGAAACGCGCCTGTTCTTTCAGCGTCGGTAATTTGAAAAAAGCGTGAGCGAGTGCTTCTTGAATGATGTCTTCGCCGTCGAATACCGATCCGCTCATGCGCGCGCAGAACTGATGCAGGCGCGGCCGGATTGCCCCTATCGCGTCGAGAAATCGCTCGCGTTCGGCACCCAGTCCGCCGGCCAGGTTCTGGACGTCTGGTTTGTCGTCGGTTCGTTCGGACATCTCGTATGTTCTCCCCGGTGCCCGCATTGGCCCGGTTCGTCCTCATTGGTATAGACGTGATCGGCGGTGAAAAGGATACGTGCCCCGATGGCGCGTGTTCAAACGCTACGGCTCAAGGTGCGCTATCGAATAGAATATCGGGAAACGTTTGGAGGACTGCCACCGGTGGAGGTCAGTAACGAGATCGCCTATAGCGTCGAAGGAAATCCCGACGGCGATGTGCTCGTGTTTGTCCACGGCTGGCCCGACGGCCCGAGCCTGTGGCGGAATCAGGTAGAGGCGCTCGGCAGTACGTACCGCTGCATGCTCGTGACCTTACCCAATTTCGGCGCGGCCGCTGATAAAGCCGGCGGATATGACTTTCCCGTGCTGATCGAGATGTTGGCGGGCGCGATCGAAAAGGTCCGTGGCGAACACGAACGCGTGGCGTTGGTAACCCACGACTGGGGTGCTTATATCGGATACCTCTACGAAAAGGCCTATCCGGAGCGCGTAAGCAAAATGATCGCGTTCGATATTGGCGGCCACATCCAACCGACGACCCTCAAGGAGGGCCTCTTCATTGCCGGCTATCAGTGGACGTTGATCGCCTGTTGGTTGGTCGGCGGCGTGGTGCCGCCGTTCGGAAACTGGTTGACTAGAAAATTCGCCCACGTCCTCGGCGTACCGGCGCGCCAGGCGAAGGCCGTTCGATCCCGTTACAACTATCCTTACTTTTTTCTCTGGCGCGCGATGCTGCTGCCGTGGGCACGCCGGACGCTGCTCGGAAACTATCGGCCCCGGTGCCCGGTTTTATTTCTGTACGGCGGCGAAAAACCGGTCATGTTTCACTCCGCGCGGTGGCTTCGACTCGTCGAGGAGAGCGGCGGGCGCAGCGAATGTATCGACGGGGCCGGGCACTGGTTCATGGAGACGCATCCCGAGCGGGTGAATGAAACGTGCGCGGGATGGGTTGCATCATGAAGGTTCGTCGAATTGATTCTGGCGGTCCGGCGGCTGCGGCACTCGCCTTTTCGCGACTCGTGATCGCCTTAGGAAGCGACCGCGGATTGAAGATGCGCAAAAGCCTGCGCGGTGGTCTCCAGCGTGCGCATGATGTGAACTTCGGTCGCGGCGCACGCGCGCTTTTCGTCGTGGGTAAGCGCGGCATCCATGATCGTCTCATGCTCGGCGTGGACATCGCGGGTTTTGTCGTATCCCAGGATCGAGATCAGACGGTAACGCTTGTGCTGCTCATATAGGGTGCGGCGGAATCTGAGCAACCAGCTTGAATCGCAGGCGGCAATAAGTGCTTCGTGAAATTCCTGATTGCGTAGCTCCCATTCGGGGAAGACCTGGTCGCGGCCGGACTCGACTTTGGACAGCCGGTGGAACGCCGCTACGATGTCGGCTTCCCATTTGTCGTCGCCGCATTTGATGCTTTCACTGATCGCTTCGCATTCGAGCATCGTACGCAACCGAGTGATGTCGGTGAGATCCTTCATTGATACCGGCGCGACGCGAAAACCGCGCTGGCCCTCTCTCGTAACGAACCCTTCCCCCGCGAGGCGGTTCAGCGCTTCGCGCAGCGGACTGGCGCCCGTGCCGATACGCTGCCGCAGCTCCTCGATCCGCAACTTGGCCTCGGGTTCGAGGCGGCCACCGATAATATCGTCGCGCAGGGCGTCATAGGCCGATTCGCTGAGGGTCTTACCAGTTTGTTTTTCCATACGGAAAGTCTTTCCGCCCATTGCCGAGGGACCGGGAAGAATATTCGAGCATGCGCTCGGTTCGGATAATATCGATAATATAAATAAATATCGATTTTCGTAAATTATATCGATATAATCGCGAAAATGGAATACCGTCGCGCCGCGGCGATGCGTATTGCCATATCGATAATCTGTTGATAATAATGGATAATTAAGGTGATGAAGCTGCAGCTTTACACCCACCCGATGTCGCCATGTTCGCAGAAGGTCCGCATCGTCCTGGCGGAGAAGGGCCTGGAATGGGAAAAGGTCGACGTCGACCTATCGGCTAAAGACAACCTCTCGGCCGACTATCTGAAGCTCAACCCCTTGGGCGTGGTCCCGACTCTGGTCGAAGAGGGCAGACCCGTGATCGAATCATCGATTATCTGCGAATACCTCGAAGACCGGTTTCCCGAGCCGCGGCTGCGGCCGGTCGATCCGTGGCAAGTCGCGCGTATGCGATTCTGGATGAAACATATCGATAATAAGCTTCATCCATCGTGCGGTGCCCTGCAGTGGCCGCTCGTGATGGCCGACAAATTGCGGCGCTTGCCAGCCGCGGAGCAGGATCGGATCATCGATCGCGTTCCCGAAAAGCCGCGACGCGAACGCCAGCGCCGTCTATTGAAGCAAGGTTACGATGCGCCGGACGTCACAGACGCGGTCGGTGTCTACGAAAAGACGATCCGTGACTTGGACGAATTACTGAGCGGGCAGCCTTGGCTAGCGGGCGATGAATTTTCGCTTGCCGACGCGGCGATGGCACCGTACTTTCAGACGCCGTTTCAGTTTGGCTGGAGCGACTGGTATGCGAGTCGATCGCGCGTTGCCCAATGGTATGAGCGCTGCCGTGCGCGCGACTCTTACAGGTCCGCCGTCGCCGACGACTTCTCGGCGAAGAGAATCGCCGACCTCAAACAGCGCGGCGAGCCGGCGTGGCTCAAGATCCAATCGATCATCGAAAACATGGGGGCGCAGGCGGCCTGAAAGGCCCGCGTCCGAAAGGAACCAGAAACTATGGCATCGCAGTCTTCGTCTGCCGCGCCGGCGGTTTTGCCCGAGCTGAAGAACTTCATTGGCGGTAAATACCTGCCGTCTTCGGCGAATAAGACGTTCGAGAATTTCGATCCCGTTACTGGCGAGGTGTTCTCAGTCGTGCATGAAGCGACCGAACAAGACGTCGACGTCGCCGTCAACGCCGCCCGTGATGCCATGTCCGGCGAGTGGGGCGATATGACGACGGCCGCGCGCGCGGCGCTGCTCTACAAAGTAGCGGAGCGCATCAACGAACGCTTCGATGAGTTCTTGACAGCCGAGTGCCGTGATACCGGCAAACCGTTTTCGCTGGCGCGCCATATCGATATCCCGCGCGGCGCGGCGAATTTCAAGATATTCGCCGACGTGATCCGTAACGTTCCGACCGAGTGTTTCCGGATGGATACCCCGGACGGTACCGGCGCATTGAATTATGGCCTCCGTTTTCCCAAAGGCGTCATCGCCGTGATCTCGCCATGGAATCTGCCGCTGTTGCTGATGACCTGGAAGGTCGGGCCGGCCCTTGCCTGCGGCAACACGGTCGTAGTCAAGCCGTCCGAGGAAACGCCATCGACGACGACGCTCCTCGGCGAGGTCATGAACGAAGTGGGTGTGCCGCCGAGCGTATTCAACGTGATCAACGGTTTCGGTACCGCGTCCACCGGCGAGTTCCTGACGCGTCATCCCGGCGTCGATGCGATCACGTTCACCGGTGAGACCATCACGGGCACGGCGATCATGAAAAATGCGGCGGTTGGGATCCGCGATGTGTCGTTCGAACTCGGCGGCAAGAACGCCGCCGTGGTATTTGCCGACTGCGATCTCGAGCAGGCGCTCGAAGGAACCGCGCGTTCGGTCTTCGCAAACTGCGGCCAGGTGTGTCTCGGTACCGAGCGCGTCTACGTCGAACGTTCGCGTTTCGACGAATTCGTCGCCGGGCTGAAGGCGCGCGCCGAAGGCCTCAAGATCGGGATCCCGACGGATGAAGATACCGGCCTCGGACCGATGGTCAGCCGTCAGCAACGCGACAAGGTGCTTTCCTATTACGAGAAAGCGCGCGAATCAGGGGCGACGATTGTAACGGGCGGGGGTGTGCCGGATATGCCGGGCGAATACGCAGGGGGTTACTGGGTGGAACCGACCATCTGGATCGGGTTACCGGAAAGTTCTCCCGTCAACAGGGAGGAGATTTTCGGGCCTTGCTGTCACGTGCAACCCTTCGACACCGAAGAGCAGGCGATCGCGCTGGCCAACGATACGGATTATGGACTCGCCACCGCGATCTGGACCACCAATGCCGCGCGCGCCCACCGCGTCGCCGAGAAGATTGATGTCGGTATTACCTGGGTTAACTGTTGGTTTCTGCGCGATCTGCGCACTTCTTTCGGTGGCGCCAAGCAATCCGGTATCGGTCGCGAGGGCGGCGTCCATTCGCTGGAGTTCTACACCGAGCTACGCAACGTTTGCTTGAAGCTGTAAAAAGGTAACAATCCCATGGCACTTGCGACAGAAAAAATCACCGAGTTCGGCGACGCACTATACGAAGCGATGCGTGCGCGTTCGACGATCGCACCACTCACCGAACAGGCGCCGGACATCGAAATCGAAGAGGCCTACCGGGTGTCGTTACGGATGCTCGAGCGCCGTCTTGCCGACGGTGAGTCCATGATCGGCAAGAAGATCGGCGTCACCAGTAAGGTCGTCATGGATATGTTGAACGTGCGGCAGCCGGATTTCGGTTTCCTCACCGACACCATGGTCTACGGCCACGGCGCCGAAGTACCCGCGAGTTCGCAGTTGATCCAACCGAAGGCCGAGGGAGAGATCGCATTTGTCCTGAAAAATGCGCTCGAGGGGCCGGGGATCACCAGTGCCGACGTCATCGCGGCTACGGACTTCGTCATGCCGTGCTTCGAGATCGTCGACTCACGGATCCGCGACTGGCAGATCAAGATCCAGGATACGGTGGCGGATAACGCTTCGTGCGGCGCTATCGTGCTCGGCGACAAAGCGGTGAGTCCGCTGGACGTGGATTTAACGACCTGCGGCATCGTCGTCGAACTGAACGGTGAGATCATCTCCACCGGGGCAGGCGCCGCAGCGATGGGGTCGCCGCTCAACTGCGTGGCGTGGTTGGCCAACACCCTCGGCCGTTTCGATATCGGCCTGGAGGCCGGTGAGGTGATCCTGTCGGGGTCGCTCGTGCCGTTGCAGAATGTTGCGGCGGGCGACGCGATGCATCTCGAAATCGGTGGTATCGGGCAGGCGGCAGTACGCTTCGTCTAAAGACTGAACACGTGTGCACAGTAGGTTGGGTTAGCCCGCAGGGCGTAACCCA
>CAZFZX010000228.1:0-5765 GCA_964523765.1 uncultured Enterobacteriaceae bacterium | reverse complement strand
GCACTGCTGATCCCGAGTGCCACCATAGTCGGCCTTGCGCCAAGGGCCCGATCGGCGGCCCAACCCATGATGATGCGCAACGCCGCCCCGGACGCTTGGGCCCCGCCGAATATGGCGCCGGCAAGGACAAAGTCGAGATGGACCTCCTGTACGAGAATGTTGATCAAGAAGGTCAGAACGATGGCCTGGATAGTGGTCAAGCAAAACGCGACGAATGTCAGGCGGCGCAGTCGCGTGTCGTTCAGTACCTTACGTATTGCACCCCACGGTGAGGCGAAGGCGATCGGCGCGCTCGGATCACGGTCGTCGTCGAGTCTCGATCGCAGCGGCTGGATGGCGATTACAGCCAGCGCCGCAATACAAACCGAGACTCCGATGGCACCTTGCCAGCCAACGGATACGACGGTTGCCGGCACGAGCAATCCTGCAATCAACCCGCCGAGCGGCGCACCGCTTTGTTTGAGCGAGAAAACGAACCCGCGAGCGTGCGGCGGCGTAACACGCGCTAGTACATGCGCGCCCGATGGCGTATTAGGGCCATAACCCATGCCGACCAATGCCGCAGCCAAAAACAACAGCGGCAGGGAGCCGCTCAACACGAGCAGGAGACAGCACGCCGAAAAACTCATCCCGATCTGATTCGCGCGGATACCGCCGTAGCGCCTGATCAAACTGCCGCTGGCGGCGGAAAATACCATCGCGGAAGCGAATACGATCGACACGAACACTCCGATGTCTTTGGCCTCGACCCCGAAAGCGGGCGCTATTTCGGTAGCCATGACGGGGACGGTCAGAAACAGAATCACCGCGACGGCTTGGGTGCCGAACATTGCACCCACGGGCCAAAACAGCGATCCGACGCTACCCGCTCGAACTGGCCTCGGTTTCGGTGATTCAGGCATTCGGTGTCCTTTCGCGCGCTACCGCAGGTAAGGTCGAGCCCAAGGACACTCGTACCCGTAGTAGTGCAGGGGTTTGACGAGGAAAGTGAGCCGAAAATGAACCTGGCACGTTTTTTGGGCAATTGAGCGCTAACAACTACGCGGCAGGTCGAGCACCTTCTCGGCGATGAAGCACTTGATCAATTGTTCCGACACGGGCGCGATCCTCGTTATCGTGACTTCGCGCAACAAACGCTCGACGTGATATTCCTTGGCGTAGCCGAACCCGCCGTGAGTCATAACCGCGTTCATGCACGCGTCGTGCCCAGCCTTTGCGCCGAGGTATTTCGCCGCGTTCGCTTCGGCACCGCACGGCCTGCCATTATCGTATAACCACGCGGCTTTCATCGCGATGGCATGCGCCGCTTCGAGATGCATCCAATCTTCAGCCAGCGGGTGCTGGATCGCCTGGTTCATGCCAATTGGACGATCGAAAACGACACGCTCGCACGCGTATTTTGCAGCGCGACGAAGTGCATCCTGGCCAACGCCAATCGCTTCGCTAGCGATCAAAATGCGCTCGGGATTCAGACTGTGCAATATGTAGGAGAACCCCTTTCCCTCCTCACCGACCAAATCCCCCTCCGGAACAAATAAGTTATCGATGAAAACCGCGTTCGAGTCGACCGCCTTGCGACCCATCTTGGGGATCCGCTGTATCTCGATTTTGTCGCGGTCGATGTCCGTGTAGAAAATGCTCATCCCGTCGGTCGGACGCTTAGCTTTTTCGAAACGGGTGGTCCGCGCGAGCAGCATAATTTTGTTTGCGACCTGCGCCGTTGAAGTCCAGACTTTTTGCCCATTGACGAGATAACCGCCGTCGACTTTTTCGGCAAAGGTCTTAATCTGCGTCGTGTTGAGCCCGGCGTCGGGCTCGGTCACGCCGAAGCAGCATTGGTCCTGACCAGCGACAAGTCGTGGCACCCAGCGCTCTTTCTGCTCATCGGTGCCGAACACGACGATCGGTTGCGGACCGAAAAGATTAATGTGTATGGTCGAGGCTGCGGCGTAGCCGCCGCCGTGGCTACAGACTTCACGCATCATGATTGCGGCTTCCGTAACCCCGAGTCCCGCTCCGCCGTACGCTTCTGGCATAGTAATTCCAAGCCAGCCGGCTTCGGCCATCGCGCGATGAAACTCGCGTGGAAACTCACCGTCGTCATCACGCTCAAGCCAATAGTCAGCGTCGAACCCGCTGACGACCGAAGCCACCGCATCGCCAATTGCCCGTTGCTCGTCTGATAAGTCGAAATCCAATATCATCCCCCCCTTCGGGGTAGGTTAGCAGAAAAGATAGCCAGCAATGCCGGACGAAATACCGGTAGGCGACCCGCTTCCCGCGGGTCACGACACGGCAATGTCGGTCGCCTCATGCGGCGACGGACTAGTTAATTCGGCGGGGTCGTCTGAGCAGACGATCAAACCGGGGTTGCTCGCTAACCGTCTTTATTCGTTATGAGCCTCCTAGCCTGCATTATTCATGAACGCGCGGCTGCGGACGCGGATCTGCCTGCATCTACGGCGTTGACCGAACAAATCTGCGCTCAACGTACAGACAGTACGTCTTCGCGCAGATTTCCCCGCGCGCCTTGTATCTACAGGCATTTCCACGCCCTCGCTCGCGCGTTCATGAATAATGCAGGCTAGGACAGTGACGCCATACAAGCAAAAACCGCACCCACCGCCAAGGCCGCAATACCCGCCACCCAAATTCCGATACCGACTGCTGCCGGGAACCCCACCCAAGCCACCAATACTGCGATCATTGAAACCGCGAAGCTCGAAACAAGCGCGGCCCTGAGCGACAAGGCGATGGATTCAGGGCCGTGCTTCACGATGAATACGCGGTCGCCCGACGATGGGAACAGCAACTTGCCAACAACGAATCCCACGATATAGCCGCCAACCGCACCCGCCAGCGCACCGACGGCAGTGAACATCCATGACTGAAGCCCAAAGAAGACAACGATTGCAATCGCGAATAGACCGGCAAAGCCGCCAGCGGACCGACAAAGCGCGGCCAAGTCGACAACACGATCACCTCGTTCGAGCGGCATATTCGACGACACCTAACAGTTAACGTAGGAAGTCGTTGGCTACTGACTGTAAACCAAAACCGACACAGCCAACAGCGCCATCCAAAAACTTCGCACACTTCGTTCTTTGACAACGGCAACCGGTCGCCGCGCGCGCGATGCCGCCTCCTCCGTCCGCCTACAGCTTCGCCAGATAGCCACCGTCAACGGCCAGGTCGACACCCGTGATCCAGGCGGCTTCATCGGAGGCGAGAAACAGTGCGGCATTCGCGACGTCGATTGGTTGACCGACCCGTCCCAGCGGATAAAGCGGGATAAAATTCTCCGCCATTACTTCGTCCCAGGTTTCGCCTTCTTTTAGACGGCTGCGACTCAACTCTGTTTCGACCAGTCCCGGAAGGATATTGTTTGCGCGGATACCGAAGCATCCGTAGTCGTTGGCGACGGTACGCGCGAAATTGATCATGCCGGCTTTGGAAGCGCTGTAGGAGCATGCGGCGGCTTGCCCCCGCACAGCGGAGATCGAGCCGATATTTACGATGGCGCCGCCTTTTTCAAGCATGTGCGGGATGACCGCCTTACACAGGACAAATACGGCGCGCAGATTGACGTTCATGACCCGATCCCAGTCCTCCACGCTTGCCTCCGTGCAAGTCTGGCGGTCCATTATGCCGGCGTTGTTGACGAGAACATCGATTCCGCCCCATTGCGCCGCGACCTTGGCGACTATTCCGGTAGCTTCCTCCGGGATGCTGATGTCCCCCGCCACGAGGATGGCTTCACCGCCAGCCGCATCAATCGTCGCGACGGTGGCGGCGAGCGGTTCGGGGTGGCGACCGATCACCGCCACCTGAGCGCCCTCTTCGGCGAAGCGCTCGGCGATAGCACGGCCGAGGCCGGTGCCGCCGCCCGTTACCAGACAGGTCTTGTTCTGCAGTCTCATTTGAGCCTCCTGGGTTCGCTACCGCGACGCCAATAGGGAACGTCGGTAGGTGCCCCTGATCGAGCAGCCCCGAGATCATCCGAAGCCGCGATCCGGTTGATAAATGGATCCGGTCAGTCGATATAGTATTCTCATTTGAGTAGCGAGTTCCTACTCTGTAGAGTCAGCAGTCTGGGAACGTGGCCCAACGGGGTTTGGTAAGCGGATCGACTGAGAGTAGAAAGCGTGGATATGAATATCGGCGAACGTGGGGTGTTCTTTTTTACCGAGGGATTGACGGCGACGGAGGTCGTCGACGCGGCGGTGCGACTCGAGGATCTCGGCTACGGCGCCGTCTGGATCCCGGAAGCGGTCGGGCGCGAACCGTTCGCAACGGCCGCCATGATCCTGTCACACACCAAAAAGCTCGTCGTCGCGACCGGCATCGTCAATATCTACTGGCGAGAGCCCATGGTCTGTGCGATGGGCCAGCAGACGCTGACGGAACTCTCGGACGGCCGGTTCATCCTCGGTCTCGGCGTTTCGCACCAACTTCTCGTCGAACGAACTGGGTTGACCTATCAAAAACCCCTGGGCGCGATGCGGACCTATATCGAGCGGATACGCCAAGCGCACTCCGGCGTATCGCTGAGAAAGAACCTGATCGCCGAAGGGTTCGACAGCGGCCGGCCAGACGCAGAAACAGATCTTTCGACGGGACCGATCATCGTGGCCGCGCTCGGCCCGAAGATGACGGCGCTCGCCGGCGAAATCGCCGACGGCGCGATGCCGGCCAACACGATCCCAAAACACACCGAGGAATCGAGAGCGATATTGGGTGACGGACCGTTACTGTGTCCGATGCAACGCGTATTTCTATCGGACGACGAGGAAAAATCACGCGCCGCCGGCCGCGCCCTGATCGAATTCTATCTGGCCTTACCCAACTACCGCAGCAGTCTGCTGCGCATGGGGTTTTCCGAAGGCGATCTCGAAGGAGGGGGTAGCGATCATCTCGTCGATAGCCTGCTGGCCTGGGGGAGCCCGGACCACCTCGAACAAAGTATCCAAGCGCATCTCGACGCCGGTGCGAACCATGTCTGTCTTTTCCCGATCAGCCCGCATCGTCTGAGCGAGCTGTGCTGGAACGCGCTCGAAGCGTTTGCGCCGTCCTGAAACCGGACAGCCTCGCCGCGTACTATTGAAAATTGTCACCCGGGGCGATGACCGCCGCGGGCTGGATCAGGAGGCGATTCTATTGCGTACCCAATCAGAAGACCTGGCGGCTTTTGCGCTCGATTTGCAGGGTGAACAGATCCCGGGAGACATTATCGAGATCGCCAAGACCCACTTGCTCGACGCGATCGGGATCGCCCTCGCATCCTCGAGTTTCGAATTCGCGGGCCCGGTGCTGGCAGGGGCGCGGGCGCTGGGTAGCGGCGGGGCCGCGTCTGCGATCGGCTCGGGCGAGGCATTGCCGCCCGCCTCCGCCGCACTGGTCAACGGCACCCTGATCCACGGACTCGACTTCGACGACACCCACATCGGGGCCATTTATCACGCCAGCGCGCCGGCATTGGCCGCAGCACTCGCGGTCGCACAAAGCCACGCGGCCAATGGTGCCGCGCTACTCGAAGCGTACGTCGTCGGGTTGGAGATCGGTTGCCGGATCGCAGGTGCGGTTGCCGGTGAATTGCACAACCAGGGCTATCACCCGACCGCGGTTTGCGGCGTCTTCGCAGCGGCAGCCGCCGCCGGGCGGCTCGAAGGGATCTCGCAAGATGCACTGGTCTCGGCGCTCGGATTGAGCGGCAGCCAGGCGGCCGGGATCCTCGAGATCAGCGGCGCTTGGAACAAACGTCTGCA
>CAZFZX010000227.1:0-5807 GCA_964523765.1 uncultured Enterobacteriaceae bacterium | reverse complement strand
ATGCAGTCCGAATGACCGCGCGCCCATCAGGCCTACTGGAGAGACATGCGGGCTAGAACCCGTCTCAAAGCGGTTTATCTGCGCCTTGTGCCGAAAACGAACGATGGCGGGAACCGGCTGATCGAAAGCGGGCGCATTCCGTTTCGAAATCGGTATCGCATCGATGTACGGGGCGTCCCAAACGACACCGCTCAGGCTCCTGCGCCGCGTACCAATCGGTACCGGCGGGCGCCAGTTTGTTTTGAGATGGGCTCGAATATTCCTTAAGATAGTCCCTATTCGGCGGCTAGTTCGCCGCAGATCATAGGTTAGTTCTTAAGCCTTCAATACCCCGTGCAATCGAGATTAACCACGGAGAACACTAAGAACACGGAGATAAGGATATGAAATTGTTATACAAAAATATTTCCTCCGTGTTCTTTGTGTCCTTCGTGGTTCTATCTTGTACAACGCAGCAATGTCTACGGTTCGATTGAGGCGTTAAGATCAGACCTATGACTAGCAGATAACAGTTCAGAGGAAGGAGCAAGAGCGTGAGTGTGATTCCAGGTAGTGTTGCTGCGCGCGACGTCGCGAGCGTTTTACATCCCTATACCAACCCAGCCCTGATCGAAGAACAGGGTCCGATGATCATGGCGCGGGCCGAAGGTATCCACATGTGGGATGAGCAGGGAAATAAGTACATCGAAGGCCTGGGCGGCCTGTGGTGCACGTCGCTCGGTTACGGCAACGAAGAGCTCGCCCAAACTGCTTACGACCAGATGAAGAAGCTGGCGTATTCGCACATGTTTCTCGGCAAGAGTCATGAACCCGGCATCTTGCTCGCCGAGAAGATCAAGGAAATGGTACCAATGGATGCGTCGAAGGTCTTTTTCGGCTGTTCGGGCTCCGATGCGAACGACACGCAAGTGAAGTTAATGTGGTATTACAACAATGCCATCGGACGACCGAACAAGAAAAAGATCATCAGCCGGGTGAAGGCATACCATGGCATCACCTTGGCCGCGACCAGCCTGACCGGATTGGCGCCGATGCACGCGTACTTTGACGCGCCGCTCAACGAACGTTTCCTCCATACCGATACGCCGCACTATTATCGGTGCGCCGAGCCAGGAGAATCCGAGGAAGATTTCTCGACACGATTGGCCGGAAACCTCGAGGCGATGATTCTGGACGAAGACCCGGAGACGGTGGCGGCTTTTATCGCCGAGCCCGTAATGGGCGCCGGCGGTGTACTCGTGCCGCCCGCCGGCTATTTCGAAAAGGTCCAGGCGGTACTGGACAAATACGACATCCTATTTATCGCCGACGAAGTGGTGACCGGCTTTGGCCGGACGGGGAATCCATTTGGTGCACAGACCTTCAATTTCAAGCCAGACACGATGAGCCTCGCCAAGGCGCTGACCTCTGCCTATCAACCGTTGAGCGCCGTGGTCATCCCCGAGACGATCTATGCCGCCATCGCTGATGCGAGCGCCGAAGTCGGAAACTTTGCTCACGGCTACACGTTTAGCGGGCATCCTGTGGCGGCGGCTGTGGGGTTAAAGGCTTTAGAGATCTACGAACGCGAAAAGATTTTCGAGAAATCGGCGGCGACCAGCCCTCGGTTTCAACAGTGCTTGCAAACTTTCAGCGATCATCCGCTGGTTGGCGAAGCTCGCGGGGTAGGCATGATTGGAGCGTGTGAATTGGTCGCCGACAAGTCGACCAAGGAGCCGTTCGACCCGGAGGCTAAGGTTGGTGCGTATTGCCTTTCCCGCTGTCACGCAAACGGACTGATCATTCGTGCAATGGGCGACATCATGGCGTTCTGTCCTCCGCTTATCGTCAGCGATGATGAGGTCGGAGAAATTTTCGATCGATTCGGCAGGGCGCTGGACGAGACGCTCGACTGGGTGACGCGTGAGGGGTTGAGCACGGCTTAGTGTCGGTAGTCGGTCCGGTCGGGGCGCAGGACCCGACGATGTCGGTGAATGGTGTTTCTCTGGAATATCGCCGAATCGTCGGCAACCCGGCGCTTCCCGCTCTCGTGTTGCTGCATCAGGGACTCGGTTGTAATGCGTTGTGGCGAGATTTTCCCGACCGGTTGGCGCTCGCGACCGGACGTTCGGTCTTGTTGTATTCGCGTGCGGGATACGGCGGCTCGGATGCAATCCCGCTGCCGCGCCCGCTCGAATACATGAGTCTCGAAGCCACCGATGTCTTGCCGCAGGTACTCGAAAATGCCGGGATCACGGAGCACACGCTGGTCGGGCATAGCGACGGCGCGTCGATAGCGTTGGTCTACGCTGGTGAAATCCGAGACCCGAATCTGAAGTCGCTCGTATTACTCGCACCCCACGTTTTCGCCGAGCAAAGCGGTGTTGATTCTGTAGGCGCGGCTCGCGAAACCTACACGAACGGTGATTTGCGCGACCGGCTGAAGAAGTACCACGGGGACAATGTCGATTGTGCGTTTCTCGGTTGGAGCGATAGTTGGATGGACCCGCGCTTTCTGCGCTGGTCGATAGAGTCGGCGCTCGGCGGTGTCGCCGTGCCGGTTCTCCAGATCCAGGGAAGGGACGACGAGTACGGGACGGTGGAGCAGTTGCGCCGGATCGAGAAAGGCGTCAAATCGTCGGTACAGACCTTGCTATTCGAGGAGTGTGGACATGCCCCGCACCTCGAGCGGTCAGAGGATACGCTCCGCGCGATCGTTCAATTCTGTACTTCTTGATTCGTCATCTTGCTAGAGCGCCGGCGGCGGGGGAATAACGACCGCTCAGAACGGTTGCCATAGCGTGATTAGTTTGGCCATCAGGGTCAGGGCCGCTAGCAGGGCGATGACCATGGCGAGCGCGGTCAGTACTCCGAACAAGATCGTCGGGATGAAATTGGACAGCACCAGTATGGAAAATCCGACCGTTATAGTGATCGTCGTATAAAACGCTGCTTTGGCGATGTTCGCATGGCAGTAGTGCATGGTAGTCATGTAGTCTTTGTTCGCCGGGTATTCTTCACGAAATCGATATAGATAATGGATGCAGTCGTCGACCGCGATCCCAATAGTGATCGCGGCGATTGTGATCGTCATCATATCCAAGGGTATTCGCAGCCACCCCATCAATCCGAGAATTGATGCTGCCGCGAGCAGATTAGGGATAACGCCGATTAATGCGATTTTCAGCGACCGGAACAAGATCCACAACGTCAGCATTATCCCCAGCATCACGACACCCAGCGTC
Source organism: uncultured Enterobacteriaceae bacterium (assembly GCA_964523765.1). Classification (GTDB taxonomy): domain Bacteria; phylum Pseudomonadota; class Gammaproteobacteria; genus UBA11873. The sequence goes on along the minus strand of CAZFZX010000227.1, from coordinate 2,583 downwards.
CTAATCTGGGATCTAAACAAGCTTTGCAGCATATTGTTATACATCACCAACAGACCCGTCAGCTGGTAATCTTCGCGCTCCAACCCGAGAGTTTCCTGCAGGTCACGGTCGATTTTCTCGAGCAGTGCCTTGCGGCGCAATTCGGGCAGTGAATCGTAGATCCGGATGGCCACCCTGGCTTCGTCTGCCGGAATCGATACGTACGGATCGATCATGGCCGCGCGCAGCACATTGGGCATCCGTTTATAGATCACGTTCAACTGAAAAGCATCGAACTCTCGACCCTGATTGAGATCTTCGGCGACACGTACCACCGTTGCCAGCGACAGCACCTTGCCGACGGCCTCGAGGTTGTCAAGATAGTCGTGAACCTCTTTGATCCGGTCGACCTTCATGGGTGTAAACCACGAATCGTCGTCGTCCGCCTCGATTTCTCCGAACAATTCGTTGAGATCGCCCAAACCGGCGTCGATCGCCCCGGCTTCCTCCGGTTCGCCGGGATTGAATTTCAATATGACGTCCAACGGCGTCGTACCCCCGAGGCTTTCGTCGATCAGCTTCAGCCCCTGGTAGATTTCGGTGTCTTCGTGAAAATAGTTGATGAAGCTGTTTTCGACCTCGAGTCTCTGGATCCCGGCGAGTCCGAGAACGGCGCTGCCGATGGCAGCGGCCAATACCAGCGTCCCATGTTTTTCCGTGAACCTGCCAAGGCCCTCCGTAAACGCGTAATGCGCGCCTTCCGGACGCCGGGGAGGTACTTTCGGTAATAACGATAAGAGGGCCGGGAATAAGGTAAAAGACGTTAAAAAGACGACGGCAAGGCCAATCGTCATCATCCAGCCAAAGTCGATGACTGGTTTTATTTCGCTTACTACCAGAGAGCTGAAAGCGATGATCGTGGTGAGCGCGGTGTACAGGCAGGGGCGCACCATATGACGGATAGTTTCGCGAACCAGTTCGGATTGGCTGGTGTCTGCGGGAAGATCGCGGACCAACTCGCGGTAACGAACGATGAGGTGGATATTCATCGACATCGTGATGATCAGCATCAACGAAACGAAGTTCGAAGAAATGATGGTAACGTTCCAGCCGACGAGGCCGAGAAACCCGATCATTAAGGTGCCGGCGTAGAGACAACTGCACACCGGCAGGATCACCCAACGCGGTTCCCTAAAGATGATCGAGAGCATTAATACCAGGAACACCGCGACACCGGTCCCGAAGGTCATGAGGTCGTTGCCGATGTAGCTGATCATGTCGTCTACGATCATCGGCACGCCGCCGAGGTGCAGAGTGGCGCGGTCGCCGTACTCGACCATGACGCCCCGAATGTCTGCGACTGCCTTGTGATTTGCCGCGTCGGAAGCGTCCTTCAAATCCCCATAGGTCGTCAGTATCCGCTCCAGCTCGCCGCGTTCCAGTTCGGTCAGGCCCTCGGTATCTCGCTTGAGAATCAATTCGTCGCGCCGGCGCTGGGCGTCGAGGAAATCTTCGTTTTGGTTGAGGAGGATCTGTATCGCCGTCAAGGTGCCTTCGGTATTGACGACCAGGTCGCTGTAGATCGGACTCGTGGTGAGTTCTGTGCGGGCACGTTCGATGTCGACATCGTCGTATTCCAGGAGTCGGAAGTTCCTGGACACTTCGCCGAGGGTGCCTTCGACGTTTTTAACCAACGGTACGTCCAGCATCGAAACGACCGAATACACGGTATCGAGGCGCTCCAAAGCGTCGCGGATTTCTCCGACGAGTTCGATCGTCGCGGGATCGAAAAGGTCCGCATGTGGCGACACCGTGACGAATAGGAATTGGCGTACCGCGTAGCGCTCCGCTACGTCCCGAAATTTGCGGTAATCCTCGTCGTTTTCGAGCAGTAAAGAGTCTGACGATGCGTCGAGCTTGAAGTCGGGTACCGACATCGCAAAGAAGGCTAAGACCATCCCCAGCAGAAGAATCGTCAAACGGGGGAAGTTGAGGATCGTGCGGTCGTACAGAAAGGAGACGATATTGCTCATTGGTCCGTCATCGGTGAATTTACTGCTTGATCTAGGAGTCTATCGAACTTCGGGAGCCTCTGACTAATTCGTGGAACGCCGTCTTGGGTTCAAAATCGTCCGTCTCGGCGCTTGCCAATAATTCCGGCTATTACCTGCGATCCGCGCCTTGAGTCGAACAATTCTGAATTACAATCCGAGCGTCCCAGAATTAATCAGAGGTTCCTTAGGCGGTCGGCCGCCGACTTGCTCCCGAATAGCCGGCGCTGCCGCCGTCCGAGGCGGTCGTCGACCCCAATAGGAATCGCGATCCCAGTTATTTGCGCGCCGGCGCACGGCATCATAACCCGAGAAAGAGACGACGACGACCGGTGCGGCCAATGCAAGCTGGGGGCTGACGCACGGGCAGATCCCGGCCGTTGCGCTGGACTGGGCGCCCGCGGCCTCTATTCGTGTCGGCTGCCGTATTCCCGGAATCGGAACTATTACCTACCACGCGGGTTCCTCTCCAGGCACAATCACGGTTTCCGGACCACAGTTCGACTAGCCTGAATATTGCACGAATAAGAAAGGCAAAGCCCCTTTAATCCGG
>CAZFZX010000226.1:0-5852 GCA_964523765.1 uncultured Enterobacteriaceae bacterium | reverse complement strand
CGAACGTACGTCCCAAGCAGCGGTGTTACTTCACGCTGCTCTCGCTCGTAAAGCCGGGTTGCCTGCTCGATAAACCATTCCACCGTCGCTCTCGCAACGGTTATTCCTGCGCTACTGAAGTGATAGCCGAGGACATCGAAACCGGTGCCGCGCGCTTTTACGATGCCGACGGCAGGCCCCCCTGTGTTTAGTCAATTAAGGAACCTCCGGTACCGGAACTCCGTCCCCCAACCGCTATAGTCGGCCTGAAAACTCAGTTTTCGCCACGGGCGGCCGTTAACAGTTGGGACCCGAAAAGTTGAAACCGCGTTGAAAAAGATGAATAAGGAGAACAAGCGGAACTATTACCGCGTTCTGTACGTGCAGCCCGATGCGCCGATGGAAGTAGTGCAGGCGGCCTATCGCACGATTATGCAGAAATTGAAGGCGCACCCCGATCTCGGCGGCGATCATTGGAACGCATCGGTGATCAACGAAGCCTTCGAAACGCTAATCGATCCGGGCCGCCGCCATGCTTAACGCCGAATTGTTCAAACAGAATAACTGGAAACTCCTGGGTCAACAGAACGCCGACCAGCGAGAGTCCGAGCACTGCCTCGCTGAAACCTGGGAGGATTTCAAGCCCCGCGTTATCAGCTGAGGTTTGCTAGGAGCCTGTTTATCTTTTCAGCGTCCCAAAGCGACTCCGCAGTCAGTGATATCACCGTCGCCTCGACCGGCGAAGCTGGGCGCGATCCCGGCACTTCCGTCCGTTGGCGGTGTCCGTTTTGCAAGAAAGTCGTCGAGCCGCGCGCGAACGACAGCCCAGTTCACCGCGGCGCCGCGCGGTGTCGTCGCCATCATCAAGGCTAAGGCTTCCTTCCGCTTGTTGCGCTTCGCCGCCTGCCGCAGAAGACTCATCGCAACAACCTTATCGTCCAACTTGTCCATGGGCTCTCTTTTATTCGACTTGGTTCAAGCACAGTCTATGAGGCACGAAGCTCGCCGGCTGTGCGTGTACTTTCGCGTTAACGTTTCCTAACAATCTATTGGTGACTCGCGTCGCAAAATGCGCGATTGGCACCAGCGCAAACCTCACTACAAATTCCTTTTGGTTGCCGATCGGTTCGCGAAGCACCTTGTCGCGCAATCAGCAGCGCGGCGCCACCGCGCCGGCGGTCTCGCCGCGGCCGGGGACACTAAGAAAGGAGGATCAGGGTGAACGCGAAACCGATCGGTTGTCGAGGCGTATCGGCTCAACCATAAGTGGTGGCTGCTTTCGACGGCTTACCCGGTAGCGACTTGATACAAGGGCTCGGGAGCCGCCGGCCGAAACTGCTCCGGCCGTATCGAATGTTCGACGTACCGGCGCACCGTCGCCGCGAGCGCGCAATGGAAATCGTTCAAAGGTTTCCATCCGAGTTCGTCTTGCACGGGTCGGACGCCCGCCCGGCGATGCGGAACGCCGCCGGTGGCAGTGCCGGGCGATGCCGACAGGTAGTCGCGATAACTGCCCGATTCGCGCGGCACGAGTTGATCCAACTGGTCGCAGATCGATTCGGCGATGGCGAGTTCGGAAAACCGGCCGCCGATACCGTCGAGGCGGTAATCGCGACCCGGAACGCCGTGTCGCGACAGAAAAGCGATCGCCTCGGCGGCGTCTTCGACATAGACCCAATCGCGGCTTTCGCGACGTAGCCGTATCGGACGTTGTCCGAGCAACGCATCGATAGTGCGCGGAACAAAATGCGCGGACGACTGATGGGGTCCGAAAACATTGAGCGCCGACACTCTGAGCGTAGGCAGACCATAGGCAAGCCGCCAGCGATCGGCCAACCGCGAAGCGACGATCTCCTCATAGGGACAAAACGACCGCGCGCCGCCCTCGGCCGGCGGACCGGTAAGCGGAGCCGTCGATACCTGAACAAACCGGCGTTGGCTCGCCACCGGCGCTCGTGTTCCGGCTTGCTGCCACGCGAGACGCGCCGCCTCGAGAAGATGATAAGTGCCGATGATATTGCCCGACGCCGGCCACCGCCGGCTCGCCTCAGCGGATGTGCAGTCGGTTTCGGTAGCGAGATCGATGATCGTCTGAGGCGCATGGGCGACAACCACCTCGGCGATTTCCGCCGCATCCTCGACGTCGATTCGGTGATGCTCGAAACGAGCGCCCTGGCGCAGTGAGTGACTCGTGCCGCCGGTGTCCGTTGACGTCAAAAAATCGACGCTAACCACCAGGCTTTCCGGGTCGGTGAGCAAGCTATCGACCAAATATTGGCGCAAAACGCCCGTTCCGCCGGCAATCAGAATTGTTTTTTCCATCATGCCCGGGTAAAAGCAAAACCCGTGCCACATGATCGGAGAAGGAGCGCCGCCGGGACTGAAACCGGACTTCGAAGCCGGCGTTCTGGAACGGTTCGAGGGTGGTTTTATCTGCGGCCGTGGAGCCTAATACGCAACGATTCGGCGAAGTACTTCACGGGTCGTCGGTTTTATTGCCGCCTATAGCGAATACCGCAACCATGGCTAAGGCGGCGACCAGGCAAATCCCCAACACACCACCGATACGATAGGCAGAGGTTTGCGCGGCGGCCGGGTCGATCAAGCCGAGCACCCACATGATCCCGATGGTGGCGAGCGCGATCAGCAGTGTCGCGATAAGGACTTGTACCGTTCTAAATAACATCGCGCCCATTCGGAGTCTCCTTTCGCGAGAAATAGCTGGGTCAGTGTAAGGATTCCAGTGAATTCCTACGCCGACCCCGATGATCAGAAATCAGCCGCCCCGGGGCTCAAAGCGGCGCCATATAGTCGTCGAATACGTCTACGTAGCAACAATCTTTCGGCGACCCTTCGGGGCCCCAGAGTTCGGCTGCCGAAAAACGGACGCTATAGACGTGCTGCGGTTTCTTCCCCTGATGATGGGCATGGGTGTCGGGAAATATGAAAACACCGTGGTCGCGGTCGATCACGCCGCGCTTGCCACGGAGATACCGCGGTAGCCGCGTGTGCCCGGTGGGATTGATGTTGCGCACGACAATTTCGTCACCCACCTGAAAGCGCGGGGAAACGGCCGCATCGACGCGTGAACTCGCGCCGCCGGCGACCATGCCGGCCACGAGATCGGGCGTCAAACTACTCATCGTCCCAGCTCCTCGGCCACTTCGGCGCAGCGCTCGGCGTATTCGTCCGCGGTGATCGCGCCCTTCTCGACGAGCAAGGTTTCGTAGGCATGCAGCCAATGCTCGTAATAGGAAGACTCCAAGTATTCGGCCGGGTTCATGCGTTCGATGGCATGGCGAAGCTCGTCGATATTAAAAAAGCGGTGCGGCGCGAGACCCAAAAAGAGCGAGAAAGCCCGTTTTTCCCAATCTTGATGAAACACGGGTTCGTTCTCTTCGCGTTCGATGGGTCCGAGCCCGTGCATGCCGCCCAGATCATGAATGCCGTTCATTGGGGTGCCTCCACCAGCGCGACGCCGATCATCGAATCGCGCGTAACGATTTCGGCCAGCGCTTCCTCGCTCATGCCCTCGGTGCCGGCCGGACGTTCGGGTAATACCATGTAGCGAAGCTCTGCGGTGCTGTCGCGCACCCGGACTTCCTTGTCTTCGGAGATCTCCACGCCGAACTCCCGCAAGACTCCGCGCGGGTCGCTTACGGCCCGTGCGCGATAGGGCGCGGCCTTGTACCAGACGGGCGGCAGACCGAGGGTCGGCCACGGGTAACAGGAACACAAAGTGCACACGAGCATGTTGTGAACTTCGGGCGTGTTCTCGACCACGACCATGTCTTCGCCCTGCATCCCGCTGAAACCGAGTTCGGCGATCGCCGCCGTCGCATCGGCGAGCAAGCGCTTCTTGTATTCGGAATCGGTCCAGGCGCGGGCCACGACCTGCGCACCGTTGCGCGGGCCGACTTTGGTTTCGTAGGTGTCGACCAGTTCATCCAATGCAGCCGGATCGACCAGACCCTTCTCGACTAATAATGATTCTAAGGCCTTGACCCTGATCTCGGGGTCACTGAGCGGACTGTTGTGTGCAGAACCCATAGTTTGTCCTCAGGTGGTTTTCCAGTCGACCGACGTCTCGAACGCATGCGCGGCGCGCAGTATCGTGCTCTCGTCGAAATCACGGCCGATCAGCATCATACCAACCGGCAGCCCGTCTGACATCGAGCACGGTACGCTCATCGCCGGGTGCCCGGTGACGTTGAGCGGCGCCGTGTTGGCGATCATCTCGAGCGCCCGCAGGACGGTTTCCTCGCGCGGGCAATCGGCATCCGGGATCCGGGTCGCCTTCATCGGTAAGGTCGGCATCAACAGGAGGTCCACTTCCGCGAGCGCCGCCTCGTAGGCCGCTTTGAGGCTCCGCGCCAAATTCTGCGCCTTGGCGTAAAAGCGGCCGTGGTATTTGTCCTGCAGATACTGACCCAGCAGGAAGGTCATTTTGGTCGTCTCCGACAGGTCGTTGGCGCGGGTGATCCGTCCACGCGCATAGACGTCGAGCAAACTGGTGGTGTAGTGGCCCTTCCAGTTCGTCCCCATGGAATTACCCTTGATCATGAGCATGGTCGCGCCCTCGGTCGCGATGCCGGTCCAGATCGCCTGGCCGTCGAGGTGCATCGGGATGGAGACCGGCTTGACCGTTGCGCCGAGCCGCTCGTATCGACGCGCTGCATCGCGCACGGCCGCATCGACATCCGCTTCGGAATTCTCCCAGCCAAAGCCTTCTTCGACGACGCCAATGGTGAGGTCGCCCAGGTCCCCGGTCAGCGACTTCGTGTAAGCATCCGTCCTGATCTCGTACTGGCGAGGATCGAGCCCATCTTTACCGGCAATGACCTCCAGCAGCAGTGCGCAATCCGCCGTAGAGTTTGCGATCGGTCCGAGATGATCGATCGTGATCTCGATCGGAAACGCGCCGGTGTACGGCACCAGTCCATGTGTCGGTTTCAGGCCGTAAGTACCGCACCAGCAACTCGGGATCCGGATCGATCCGCCCTGATCGCCGCCGATCGCCATGTCGACCTCACCGGCCGCAACCAGCGCCGCGCTGCCGGCCGAAGAACCTCCGGTAGTGTGCGCACGATTGTACGGATTGAGGATGGGACCGTTTTCGTTGGTGTGGCTGCCGCCGGAAAAGCACAGGCTTTCGCATTCGGCCTTGCCGGTGATCTCGCCGCCGGCGTCCAGAATGCGGGTCACCACCGTAGCGTCGATATCCGGTAGGTAGCCTTCGAGCGCCGCGGTACCGTTCATCATCGGCACCCCGGCGACGCACACATTGTCCTTGATCGCGACCGTCTTACCCGACAGCGGGCCGGAGGCGGCGCCCTTTATCGCGGTCTTGTAGTACCACGCCTTGAGCGGATTGTCTTCCGGCTGCGGCCGGTAACCTGAGGTGCGCGGGTATCTGACTTCGGGCTTCGGCTCGGTCAACTCGTGGATGCGTTGATACGCCGGGAGCGAGCCGGCGATGAGCCCTTGAAACGATGCCAGATCGTCGTCGCTCATATCGAGGTGATATTCGGCGGCGATGTAGCGCAACTCGTCGATGGTCGGCGGTTTGACGTTCATCGTGTTCTCCCCTGTCGGCGCCCCGGTCTGTTGTCGCCGGTATTCATGCGTTGAATGCTTTCAGCCCGACTAACGCGCGTCACGGCAACCGCCGTCACCGTCATACCGGCCCCGGATCGAGTCCGGGGTGACGGACCCGGTATCCAGTAGAAGAAGCCCGCCGCAGGCGGACACTATTTGACTGGACCCTGGATCAAGTCCGGGGTGACGACCGCTAGTGCAACTGCAAAAGCGAAGCATTTTTCGGAACAGTTATCTAAATACCGGATCTCAAATCCTGATCAGTCAGCGTTGAT
>CAZFZX010000225.1:2181-5894 GCA_964523765.1 uncultured Enterobacteriaceae bacterium | reverse complement strand
ATCAAACCCATATGCAGCTGCATCACCGACACTCATGCAATATGCGGGCTAAGCAGTCTGGCGGCCGACCGAAGCGGGCCGGCGAGAAATGCGTGCCAGGAGCCTGTTCGACTTGGGGGTTCGGCCGGTTATGCAGGAGCAATTTCCGGCCGAATCCATAAGGAACCTCTGACTAATTCTGGGACAGTCGAGTGGCCGCTCAAAATTGCTCAGGTCAAGGCGCGGCGCGCAGGTAATAGCCGGTACTATTGGCAAGCGCCGCAACGCAGAACTGGACAATTTTTGGCGCAAGGCGACGTTCCATGAATTAATCGGAGGTTTCCTAAGTCCGACAGGCTCCTAGCGTTCGAGGCTGTGGTCGACCGCCGCCAGAAATCCGCGCAGGATCTGGGCTTCGCTCTGACGAAGGCCCGAGCGGTTAAGCAAGCGCCGGAGGCGCCGTTCGAGCAGTTTCGGATTCGACGAATCGTAGTACCCCACAGCAACCATCGTTTCAACCAAGTGCCTGTGAAGCCGGTCCAATTCCGGGGCGCCGGCCGGTCGATCGCGGTCTTCTTCGTCCGCGGTACGACGCGATGCCTGCAGAGCATTGCGCAGTTCGTAAACACAGATTTGGACGGCTTGTGCCAAATTCAGCGAATTGAACCCCTCATCGGTCGGGATCCGGATAGCACGCTGGCATAAATCGAGTTCGGCGTTACTGAGACCGGCTTGTTCCCGCCCGAATACGATGGCTACCGGGCCGTCGGCCACTGCGCCGCGGACCTGTAGCGCAGCTTCGGCCGGTGACAAAACCGGCCATTGCAGGTGCCTTGTACGCGCGGTCGTTCCAAACACCATCGTGCAACCGGCGATGGCGGCCTCGAACGATGGTACGACTTCGGCGGCGGCGAGAATGTCATCCGCGCCGGACGCCATCGCGGTCGCCTCCGCCGCCGGGAAAACTTTCGGGGACACCAGCCATAATCGGCGAAGCCCCATTGCTTTCATAGCGCGTGCACTCGCGCCGATATTTCCCGGATGAGTGGTGCCGACCAAAACGATGCGTACAGCTCCGAACGGGTCCGGCGTATCGCCGAGCGCATCTCGTGAATATGAATTTGTCACCGCATCGCCGCCTGTATCCGTTACTATGACTCGCCATTTTATAACGGGCCAGCTGCCATGCACCCTATGCTGAACATTGCCGTACGCGCGGCGCGGCGCGCCGGCACCGTAATCAATCGTGCGCTGAATCGACTTGGAGACCTCCAAATCGACAAGAAAGGGCATCAGGACTACGTCACCGAAATCGACCGCGAAGCAGAAGCGGCTATTATCCATACGCTGCACGAGGCCTACCCGGACCACGCGATCATTGCCGAAGAGTCCGGCGAACAAGGCGAGAGCGACTATGTGTGGATCATCGATCCACTCGACGGGACGACGAATTTCCTTCACGGCTATCCGCAATTCGCGGTGTCTATCGCGCTCCAGGTTCGTGGGGAGCTTGACCAAGGGGTGATTCTCGATCCGGTTCGCGACGAATTGTTCACCGCGACTCGCGGTGGGGGCGCTCAGCTCAATAACCGCCGCATTCGCACGAGCAATTGTCTAAAGCTCGAGCACGCGCTCCTGGCCACTGGTTTTCCCGTACGCGACAGAGCAATGCTCGAACCCTACCTGCCCACCCTCGCGGCGTTTCTTGGGCAGGTCGCCGGCGTACGTCGCGCCGGGGCCGCGAGCCTCGATCTCGCATTCGTCGCTTGCGGGCGCCTCGACGGATTCTGGGAATTCGGTTTGAGCGCATGGGATATTGCGGCGGGAGCCCTGTTGGTACAGGAAGCCGGCGGTATCGTCACCCAACCGAATGGTTCGTCCAATCCGCTCGAGAGCGGCGATATCTTGTGCGCGTCACCGCGTATCCATCGCGAAATGATGGCGACTTTGGCCGCGCATATTACGTGAAGCAACCGACACGAGGTATGCTAGGAGCCTGTCGGACTTAGGTCGATTCTACTGCGGCGATGGGAAATCGGCCCCTTATTCCGCCATTTCTCATTACGATCGCGTCAAAACTTACGCGGGGACCGAACCAAGGGCATTGCGATGAGCGAATCTATCAGCATTATCATGCCGGCAAAAAATGAAGCGACTGGTCTCGCGGAATTGCTGCCCAAACTAAAGTCTCAATTCCCGAAAGCGGAAGTCATCGTCGTCGACGACGGCAGCACGGACGCGACGGCTGATATCTGCCGCGAGCACGCCGTTAAACGGGTCGCACACCCCTACTCCATGGGTAATGGGGCCGCGATAAAATCGGGCGCCCGGCAAGCCGGCGGCGACATTCTGGTCTTCATGGACGCGGACGGACAGCACGACCCGGCGGACATCCCGCGCCTACTGCAACTATTGGATAACGGTTACGAAATGGCGGTCGGCGCGCGCGCATGGGACACGCATGCGTCGGTCGGGCGACGGCTCGCAAATCGCATCTATAACGGCTTGGCGTCGTACATGACCGCCAAACCGATAGATGATCTAACGTCCGGTTTCCGCGCGGTACGTACGCGTCATTTCCGCCGGTTCTTATATTTGCTACCAAATGGTTTCTCCTATCCGTCGACGTGTACGATGGCGTTTTTTCGCTCTGGGCTGCCGGTGGGTTACGTGCCTATCCGAGCGCAACAGCGCAAAGGATCCAGTCACATTCGGATCCTGAATGACGGCACCCGTTTCTTCATGGTGATCATAAAGATCGGCACCCTATTTTCGCCGATGAGGCTTTTCTTACCCATCAGTGTCTCATTGTTGGTGACCGGCCTCGGGTATTACGCCTACACTTATTTGTCACTGCACCGTTTTACGAACATGAGCGCGCTGCTGTTTATTTCCTCGCTGTTTACGTTTCTCATCGGCATCCTCGCAGAGTTGGTCTCTTCTCTGCATTACAAAGAAGCCGATTTCGAAAGGCGTTTGGTACAGCGCGACGATTGAGTAAGTTCCTGAAACTATAGTTACAACATGAAGGACATCGAACCCGCAAAACTGGTAGCGAAGCGGCGCTTCTCAGTCGTCCGGATATCGCGTGCCGACCTAAATACGCGTTCCAAAAGATGCTTCACTTTCGTGCATATACGCGCGCCCGTCACCCCGGGTCAAGCCCGGTATGACGGTGACGATGCACGGCCGCCGGCCCTCATTTCGAAACTGAGCGATAATTTGGAACAGCGATTTGGCCCGGTGTTGGACGATTTCAGGCGACAATCTGACCGGTCGAAGCGTTTATCGGAAGTTTCGCATTTCATTCCCGCGGCAGCGTCGTAGCTGTAATTAACGGTGAGCATGAACAGGATTTGAAATGTTTTTTGTGGGCGGTGAATTATTCTGGGACAAGAATCTTGGTCTATTCTCGCGCATCTATTGCGGCCTTTTTGGCGTGCCGATTTCCGGACTGCGTATCCGCTTACGTCGAGTGTTACCGAGTTTGACTGGCACGCCTGAAAAGGTGCTCGATGCGGGATGCGGCCGGGGTGTATTCAGCTATCAGTTGGCGAAACGGTTCCCGAAAGCAGAAATCGTTGCCGTAGACATCGATAGTTCGCAGTTGGAAAGAAACGCTGCCATCGCGGCGAAAGCGAAGCTCGAAAACGTATCGTTCGTCGAAAATGACATCTCGCGATTGACGTTTGAAGACGAGTTCGACTTAGTGTTATCGGTCGACAATCTCGAAC
>CAZFZX010000225.1:0-2171 GCA_964523765.1 uncultured Enterobacteriaceae bacterium | reverse complement strand
ACGATCTGCAGGGGCTGATGAGTATCTACAGCGCGCTAAAGCAAAACGGCCGATTGGTGTTGCACGTGCCGGGTTACGAGAGACGCTGGTTCTTGTTTGGCTTTCGCACTAATTTCGATGTCCCTGGACATTTTCGACCCGGCTATCGGTTGAATGAAATCACAGATAAGGTGAGCGGTGTCGGGTTTACCGTGGAGTCCGCGAAATACACCTTCGGTTGGTTGGAGACCGTTACCAACAATTGTTCTTATGTAGTAACCCGCGCCGAGGCAAAAAACAAAACGATATACGCGTTGTTATTCCCGTTGCTCAACGCTATTGCATGGTTGGGCCGTAACAGCCGGCCAAAAAAGGGCGCTGGCGTCCTGGTGCTCGCCACAAAACACTGATGGGACTATTCCGTGAAACAGGTATTTAGAAGGGTATTGGACGGAAAGGGAGTTATCAAAGTCGAGGATCTCCCTGTCCCTCATTGTGGTTCCGATCAGGTCCTGGTCGCCTCAAAATATACTGCGATCAGCGCGGGGACGGAAGGCGCTACGCTCAGCAAGACTTTTCCCGAGTTGGTCAAGCAGACCCTTCAAGATCCCTGGATGCGCAACGCCGTCAAGGGACTTATCTTTGGCTCGAGCCCCGCGGTGGTGAAGAACATTGTCTGGGATGAAACCACGTTGATGCGCGCAATCGGCTACAGCGGCGCGGGGATCGTTGTCGATGTGGGCAAAAATGTCAGCGAAACGAAGCCGGGTGATCGGGTCGCGTTTGCCGCCGAAGGGCACGCGGAGTTTGTCGCCCCTTCCAAGAATTATGTTGTTCCAATACCTCAGCGGGTCGGATTCGAGGAGGCCGCTTTCGTGACGCTCGGCGGTATCGCGATGCAGGGCGTGCGCAGGGCGGAAATCGAGCTGGGAGACAAGGTCGCCGTCATCGGTTTGGGATTGGTGGGACTCATTGTTTCGCAGTTGGTATCCGCGGCCGGGGGTCAGGTTACCGGCATCGATGTCGACGCTCAGCGCTTGGATTTGCTCGGTAAACTGGTCTCCGACGCGAACACGATTAACAGCACCAGCCTGGATCCGGTAGAGGCGGTCACGGCGCTGACGGGCGGCTACGGCGCGGATAAAGTGATCATCTGCGCGGCAAGCAAAGACCCCGTGATCGCCAACCAGGCCATGAAGATGGCACGTAAACAGGGAGTCGTTGTTTTTGTCGGCATTGTGAAGATGGACCTGGAACGGATGCCGTTTTTTCGCAATGAATTAGACATCCGTTTTTCCCGGGCCTATGGCCCAGGGGTTATGGAACCGGAATATGAAAAGGGTCGCGTAGACTATCCGCGCCACTACATTCGCTGGACGCAGCAACGTAATCTTGCCGAGTTTCTTCGACTAATTGAGGTTGGCAAGGTTACCGTTGATCCGCTCATCGGTGGAGTCTTTGACGTCGAAAAGGCACAGACAGCCTACGACAAGCTCTATGATGGATCCCTGGGGGGGATAGCGGCGTTACTGAAATACGATGGGTCCGAGCAGCTCCCGTCTGCTACTACGGCGGCCAAAACGGTAGTTTGCGACACGCCTATCGAGCGAGACAAAATACGTATCGGTGTGATCGGATGCGGCAACTTCACCCGTAGCACGCATATTCCCAATCTGGATAGCAACAAGGATTTCCAGATCGCCGCCATCGCTAGCTCGACCGGGGTAAACGCCGTTGCCATAAATAAGCGTTTTTCCATTCCGTACAGTACCACCGACTATCACGAATTACTCTCCGACGACAACATCGATGCCGTGCTCATTGCTACGCGACATAATCTGCACAGCGAAATCGCCTGCGCAGCGATGAAAGCTGGGAAGCATGTATTTGTTGAAAAGCCGGCGGCCCTCAGTTGGGAACAACATGAAGCGCTTAAGCAACAGACAACTGAGACCGGGCCGGTGTATATGGTCGGTTATAACCGGCGCTATGCTCCATTAGCCGTAGAGCTAAAATCCCGGTTGCAGCCCGAACTTCCACTGATCATCCACTACCAAGTCTGTGTACCGGAAATCCCTGCCGACCACTGGACCCTGGATCCGGCCGAAGGCGGTGGTCGCTTGGTTGGTGAAGCCGAGCACTTCTTTGACTTTATCAACTATTTAGTAGGCGCACCGCATACTGGGGTCACT
>CAZFZX010000224.1:0-6036 GCA_964523765.1 uncultured Enterobacteriaceae bacterium | reverse complement strand
TACCGGATTAAAGGGGCTTTGCCTTTCTTATTCGTGCAATATTCAGGCTAGTCGAGCACGTTCGAACTGCCAGTCGAAAGTAGTGTGCGGCTAGCGTCTCCGACTGATCAGCGATGAAATGGATATAGGTCATGTGCACCGGTAGGCGCAGAAACGGGAAGGTAGTGACAGGGATCTCTAGAAGTGTCCCCTCGAGCGACCGCCATTGATGGGGTCGCAGCGGTTGAAAACCGTCAGAGAACTTGCCGAACAGATCTTTCTGTTGCGTTTTTTGGTCGGCGCTTAAGGTTGATGCGGAGAAGTGAACGGCCCGGGCGAGTGGCCCGACGACGGTCGGAAAGATAGAGCTATCGTATCGATAATCGCGGCGAATCAATTCCCGGCGAACCTCGTCGGAAATACGAAACGATGGTCCGCGAAAACCGACCGGGGTGGCGCCGGTTGCCGCGCCAATTGCCGCTTCCGAGCGGTCAAAGTCATCGCGGATCTCGCTTTTTGACCAACGGTGAATGTCTATTCGGTGATCGTAAGAATGGTTGCCGATTTCGTGCCCCGCCGCAGTGATCTCGCCCATGAGATTCTGCAACGCTGCACATTCGGCGTCGCGGCCAACGACGCAGAATGTAGCTGTCACGTTGAGTTCGGAGAAGAAATCGAGCGCACGCGGGATCGCAACATCGAGGAAATCGGGAAACGAAATCCAGCCCGGGTCGCCGCGAGTGCGAAGATATGCCCACAAATTGTCGAGGTCGATCGAGACCGGAGTGAGAACACGGTCGGACTTCATTTTTCTACCGCCAAAAGCAATTCTGCCGAACGGTTGGCCAACGCGATCGTTTCGTTGACGGCCAAAGCCGAGTTGACAATTTGGGCGGAATTGCAAATATGCAAGCCTGGGACGCTTGTTCGGACGGGAGGTAGATTCGCTGTATAGTCCAGGGTGCGGGAATGCCAACGAAGGGTTGGCCATGCTTCGTGAAGCATATGCGCGGTCGTCGACGATCCCCGAAATTCGCTACCATATAGGTCTGGCGTTGATTAAGCTGGGAAAAACCGACGAGGCATTAGCGGAATTCGAAGCTTCGCTCGCGAACGAAGATAGTTTCCCCGGCAGCGACGACGCCCGGGCATTGCTCGGCGAGCTAAAGCGGAGCGCAGCAGTAAACTAGCCAGCATTTCTCACCGGTTTGACGCGCCTTTAGCCGTCCGTTGAATCGCATGACGGTTTTCTTCCCTCGGAAAGACAAGTTTTATCCACTCCGTCAGAAAATTTCTATGCACTCCAAATGGCGGCGCGATGACGTGTAGGATCCACAAATATTGCGGAAGCCATGGCCACTCTCTGGCATCCTCGGCAATTGCTCCTGCATTGCTCTCGGCTTTGGCTCCTGCGTCGATCTCGACTTCCGTTCCTGACTCAGTTCTACCTCGTCCATCCATGGACCCCTACCTCCCCCATCTCTGGGGTCGTGCCATTGCGGTATTGGTGCATTCATGCACATCAGATGGCGGGAGCGACCATCGCGCCGACTGCTGAGAAATGCGGGCTAGAGAGCTCGGGTGATCGGAATGGCGTTCGACCGCTTTCCGATCCGCGAGTCGCCGGAATCGGACCATTCCCCACCGAACCGTTGTTAGGGTTCACGGGGGCGTTCGTACCGAAGGTTCGTATACCGCGCCGAGGATCGCGCTCCCCCCGGCGGAGCCCGTGCTGAGCCGCACCGTTTCCATGTCCAGGCGTTGTCTGGCGAGCCAGGCAAATGCCATTGCCTCGATAAGGTCCGCATCCATTCCTACCGCGTCGGTCGACTGAACCGTGGAACACGGAAGAACATCCCGCAGCCTCCGCATTAACGTTTCGTTCTTGGCGCCGCCACCGCAAACGAGAGCGCGATCCGGTTTGACATGAGTCTGTTCGACGCCCTCTGCGATGGCGGCAGCCGTGTATTCCGTCAATGTCGCTTGAATATCTTCCGCAGCGAGCTGTGGTAACGGGAGCTTGGCTAACACGTCGGTAAGAAACGAGAGGTTGAAATGTTCGCGCCCCGTGCTCTTGGCGGGCGCCCGTTGAATATAGTCATCGGCCATCAGCGCCTTAAGCAGGATTTGTGAAACTTGCCCGGATGCAGCCCAGCGACCGCCCTCATCATAGGGCTCGCCGATCTTCTGCGAGGCCCATTCGTCGAGCAGGCAGTTCCCGGGACCGGTGTCGAATCCCTCAATGGTGTTACTGGGCTTCGCGGGCAAGACCGTAATGTTCGCGATCCCCCCGACATTGATCACCACCGTGTTCTCTTCGTCATGGCGTAAGTATGCCTCGTGAAAAGCCGGGACGAGTGGCGCCCCCTGCCCACCGGCCGCGAGATCCAGCGATCGAAAGTCAGCGACTGTCGTGATTGAACAGCGCATCGCGATCGTCGCCGGGTCACCGATCTGGACGCTGTAGGGTGGATCGGTATTCGGGCTGTGGCGCAGTGTCTGGCCGTGGCTGCCGATCGCGATCACATCCTTCGGTGACGTCTCGGTTTCGCTAATGAGCTTCATCGCGGCACGCGCGAAACAGCGGCCGACTTCGATATCGAGGCTTGCGAATTCATGCAAGGACAGCCGCGTGTCCGGTTCGACGGCTCGCATCAATTCAGTAAGTACGGTTTCGGAATAAGGTACCGTCAGGCTGCCGACGACGACGATGTTCTCGCTATCGAAAGAGACTAAAGCTGCATCGACCCCGTCCATACTGGTGCCGGACATGAGGCCGATGTATAGGTTCATCGAACGGCCGCCGATTCGTGGTCAGCTCACTGAGTTTTCAATGCCGTCGAAGTTGACGAAGCCAGGTCGACTTCGGGATTGACTCCGGCGACCAGATTTTCAGCGTTAGCCGAGTTGCCGAGTTCATCGAGTTGTGCGAGAAGAGGAGCCGATTTTTCACGAAAGTCCGTTACATATTTCGCATCGATCGGCAGCGCTTTAGGTAGAGCAATTTTCAAAGGATTCCGATGGACCCCGTTGACACGAAATTCGTAATGAAGGTGCGGTCCGGTAACGAGCCCGGTCTTGCCGACATAACCGATCGTTTGCCCCTGCGCGACCTTTGCACCTTTCTTGATGCCCCGCGCATAACGAGACATGTGCGCAAACAAAGTGCTATACGATTGACCGTGTTGTATTACGACGGTGCGCCCATACCCACCCTTGTTGCCCGCATGCATCACTTTTCCGTTTGCCGTTGCCCTGATCGGGGTTCCATGTGGCGCGGCATAATCAACGCCTTTGTGCGCGCGGATCGTGTTGAGGACCGGGTGCCGGCGGCGTAAATTAAATCGCGAGCTGATCCGGGTGAAATTCACGGGCGCCCTAAGAAACGGTTTGCGCATCGTTTGCCCGGTATCGGAGTAGTAACCGGCGTGACCATCCTCGTGCGTGTAATAGACCGCTCGGAGTTTCTTCCCCTGGTTTACGAATTCGGCCGCCAGGACCCTTCCATTCTTTACTTTATCGTTGTCCTTAAAAATCTCCTCATACACGACGCTGAATTGGTCGCCGGCACGCACATCGAGCACGAAGTCGATATCCCAGCCGAATATATCCGCAAGTTCCATGATCGTTTTGTCGGCTAAACCGGCAGCTTGGCCGTCGAGAAAAAGTGATTGTTTGATCTTAGCGAGCACGCTCGAATATTTGATCTCCGGTTCGATTTCGACGATGGCGGCGTGGTAGCTGTCGTTCTCTAGCGTGATATGCAACGAGCGACGATAGTCGAGTTCCTGAATTACTCCGAGAACGTGACCATCTTCGTCGGCCTTTACCATGATCACTTGCCCGGGTTTGATACGGCGCAAATTTTTCGTTTCTATGCCGAGCGCCAAAATCTCATGCAAGTCTCTTTTCGAAAAGCCGTGCCGGCCAAAAATCAGCGACAGACTATCGCCCGGTGCGACTACTATTTTCCCCCATTCGCGATGACCGAAGTCTTGTGTTGATACCCCGTTGTTTGCTGCTTGCGCGGCTGAGCTTTTTGGGATCGTTCTTGGCTCGAAAGGGATCCTGTTGGTCGCCTCCGTACTCCGACTAATCTGCCGCGACGGATCTGCTGCAGGTAGTTCCAAGGCGACCGTGGATGAGGCGGTTTCATGAATCTCGCGACTATCGTGTTGCGTCAGTCGGGGGATAGCCAACGCCCCCCCGACGATGAAGACAATTACAATCGCGACGCCGAAAAGGCGGCGCCGCCAATCGGCACCGCCGCGTCCGGTGCTCCGCGTCGGCCGGATATTGTAGTCATACATGACCTGTCTTTTGTAAGACACCGGGAACCCTTGAGTTTTTATGCCGCACAAAATACCGTTTCGACCGCTGTTGGTCAATGCGTTCGGATCAATCGATGTGATAGGCTAGCCATCCCAAAAACGCAGTTGCCGTCGGTAGTTAGGTATGCACGAACAGTTAGAAACAATCCGCCGGGGGGCAACCGAAATCCTGGTCGAAGAGGAACTGATCAAGAAGCTCGAGTTGCGGCGGCCGTTGCGCATTAAGGCCGGTTTCGATCCGACAGCCCCGGACCTGCATCTCGGACATACCGTGTTGTTGAACAAAATGCGCCAGTTTCAAGATCTCGGTCACGAAGTTACTTTTTTGATCGGCGATTTCACCGGGATGATCGGCGACCCGACCGGCAAAAATGCGACGCGCCCGCCGCTCACCGCCGAGGAAGTTGAGGTCAATGCAAAGACCTATACCGACCAGGTTTTCAAGATCCTCGATTCGGTGAAAACCGAGGTGAAGTTCAACTCGGAATGGATGGGGGCCATGGGAGCCGCCGATTTAGTGAAAATATCGGCAAAACATACGGTTGCGCGTATGTTGGAACGCGACGATTTTCGTAAGCGCTACGCCGACGAACAACCGATAGCGATCCACGAATTCCTCTATCCACTGATTCAAGGATACGATTCGGTAGCCATGGAAGCCGACGTTGAACTCGGCGGGACCGATCAGAAATTCAATCTCCTCGTCGGACGCCAGCTGCAAGCGGCATACGGACAAGAGCCGCAGATCGTGCTAACGATGCCGCTGCTCGAAGGCCTGGGCGGTGGCGACAAAATGTCTAAATCGCTCGATAACTATGTCGGCATAAATGAGCCGCCGAACGAAATGTTTGGCAAATTGATGTCGATTTCGGACGATTTGATGTGGCGATATTTCGAACTCTTGAGCTTTCGTTCTCTCGAGGAGATCGCTGCCTTAAAGGCCCAGACGGATGCGGGGCGGAACCCGAAAGAAGCCAAAATCGAACTGGCAAGCGAGATCGTCACTAGATTTCACGGCTCGGTGGTTGCCGATGCCGCCGTTGAAGCCTTTAATCGACGGTTTGCCCGTGGCGAACTGCCCGAAGACATGCCGGAGGTGACTATTTCGGTCGGTGAGGGCGGGCTACCGCTGGCGAATGTTCTCCGAGCCGCAGGGCTGACGAGCAGCACCTCGGAATCGCACCGGATGGTCAAACAGGGCGCGGTGAAGCTCGACGGCGGCAAAACCGACGACAGTCGGCAGATCCTGGAGGCCGGACAAAACCTGGTTATTCAGGTTGGGAAGCGGCGCTTGGCGCGCGTTCTGCTACGCGGGTAGGGCGACCCCTTCTCGAATCCGCGGCGCCGTTTTCGTTCGCGTTGCGAGGTGTCTGCTGCTTTCCGGCAGAACTTTTTGCGGCGCAGCAGTAATACCCAAACAGGTATCGATTATCTTGCTAAAATTCAATAAGATATCGAGCTATTGACGGTGCCTGCCAAGGGCGTATAATTCGCGCCCTCTCTAGCGGGGGAACTGTTCCCGCTCGCTCTTTAAAAATTAGTCTGACCAAGTAATTTGTGTGGGCGCTAACGTCTAAGATTGAGCACCATCAGAGACCCTGATGAGCAAAGTCTGGCGTTACGCCAAATAGAGCTTGTCAATTCGATTTGTCCGGCCCTTCAGCCGGACACAAAACTTAAACTGAAGAGTTTGATCCTGGCTCAGATTGAACGCTGGCGGCATGCC
>CAZFZX010000223.1:0-6066 GCA_964523765.1 uncultured Enterobacteriaceae bacterium | reverse complement strand
CAATGTGCAACACTACGCCTTCGAATTATCTTGATTTTGTGGGGATCCCTCAGGGTCGGAGTCAGTTTTGGAACGGGTTTCAGTGACGGCCGCGCCCAGCGGGAAGCCGGAGCCGAAAGAGCTTGCAGCGTTGACGCAGGCGGCTGGACTCAGCCGCTGACCGCCACCTCGTACGCCCACGCTGCTTCGATGAGTTTCGCTTCGCCCCAGGCACGACCGACGAATTGTACGCCCAGCGGCAGGCCCGCTGGGGTTTGTCCGCCGGGTACGGAAATCGCGGGCAGGCCGGCGAGGCTGACGCCGAACGTGTAGCGGATGAATGTGGAGAAGGTATCGACGGTCGCGTCATTCAAATGCATTTCTACGTCCTCCTCGATGGGAACCGCCGGGGCCGGGGTCGTCGGCGTCAAGAGGAGATCGACCTGGTCCAGGGCCCGTTCAAAAGCACCGCAAACACGCACGCGGGCTTCGTTCACCGCTTCGAGATAGGCGTGGGCGGGTACCGGCTGAGCGGCCGGACCGCGTTCGCCGGCGAAGACCGATTGAACATCCGCGCCGAGGTTTTCCAGCTGATCTTCGATGCGCAACGCCGGATCAACCGCGCCCCAATAGCGCTCCGTCAGGACGATCGCTTCGGGAACTACGATCGTGAAACCGGCCGGGAGGGCCAGTTCCATATCGGATAGCTCGACTTCGGAAATCAACGCCCCTTGTTGCTCCAAGATGGCGGCGACTTCGGTGATACACGCGTCCACGCGGGGGTCGTTGTCGGTAGCGAAAAACCCCCGCGGTAGCCCAATTTTCATACCCTCCAGTGCGGCGGTGTCCTCGATAAGATCGGGCAGCGATGCCAGGTCGTCGCCGACATCCGGCGGGACATCCGCCCGGGTCGACATCACTTGCAGCATCAGTGCGGCATCGGCGACGCTGCGCGCGATCGGGCCGCTCACGTCGCAAGTCCATGACAGGCCCTGCATGCCGGCATTGTTCACCCGTCCGCGAGTGGGTTTGATACCCACGCAGCCGCATAAGGCGCTCGGGATCCGGACCGAACCGCCCGTATCGGTCCCCAATCCGGCGGCGCACAAGCGTGCGCTCACAGCGGCTCCCGTGCCGCCGCTCGAACCGCCCGGTATGCATTGGCGGGCATAGGGGTTGCGTACCGCCCCGTAGTGCGGGTTGTTCGACGTGATCCCGAAACTGGCTTCATGCAGGTTGGTTTTGCCGATGATCGAGGCCCCGGCGTCGCGTAATTGTTTGACCACCTCTGCGTCTTTCTTCGGATGCCAGTGTTCGAGAACTTTTGTACCCCCGGTGGTGCGCAGGTCGCCCGTATCGAGGGCGTCTTTGATGGCCATGGGCACACCGTGCAGGGGGCCGAGGTAATCGTCTTGGAGGAGCACCTGGTCGAGGCGCCGGGCCTCTTCCAAAGCCGCTGCCGGATCGTGAGTCAGGAAAGCGTTGAGCCCGTCGTGACCATCGAACTCGGCAATGCGGTCCAGGTAGGCCTGGGTGACTTCCGTGCAGCAAATGTCGCGCCGCTGAATGTGTTCGGCGATCTCGATTACCGATAACGCGGCGATTTCGGCATGAGGCCCGGACACCGCCGCATCGCACGGTTTCAATCTTTGTCGGAAAGGGCCGCTGGCGGTCGCGGGCATCGAGTTTCCCCGTCTTGGCAAAATGCCGCTGACATCATAGCAAATCACCGGTTTAGCGCTCGGCGGAGTTCGCGATCCGTGGCCGGACGTGATAGTATTTCTATCTCCTGGATCGATCGCAAAAGCTCGCTAAGTCGTTCTTTTTCTTTCGCGAAAAGGTCTGCTTACGAGTCGTACGCTTTCCCTTTGGGAGGGCGCTCATCGGTGATTTCATCACGGTGTCCGAATCAGTCCTAACGACGCTCCCCGCAACGTCGTCGTGACCCGAGCACTGGGGGCTTGCCGGACTCGGGGCCGGTTTGCTGCCGGAAAGCGAAAGTCCAACGGGCTTCCAGTAATCGCCGTCTCCCGGAATCGATCGCGGGGAGATGAAGGAATCATGGACCTCGGAGAGTCGACCGTACGAAACACGAGGATGCATTGCTGACTCGCAGAGCGCCGACCGCAATAACGATAACGCGAGAGTGACGAAAACCTATGGAGCATTGGAAATGACCGAAACCGCAACAAAAATCGAAGCACCGGCCGAATACTATCGCGTCGCCCAAGTAGAGAAGATGCCGTCGCCCCAGGGAGCTAAAGGTAATTGGTTCCAGTATGTGATCGAAGGCGGTTATGCGCCCGTAACTGGCGCGCGACCCGGGACCCAAAAACAGGTTTCGGCTTATGCGCGGCAGCTCGCGGATGAATTGAACGCGCGTCGGTCTTCCGGAG
Organism: uncultured Enterobacteriaceae bacterium; assembly: GCA_964523765.1. GTDB lineage: Bacteria > Pseudomonadota > Gammaproteobacteria > UBA11873. The sequence goes on along the minus strand of CAZFZX010000223.1, from coordinate 3,691 downwards.
GAGCGAGTCCTTCCGCTCCGCGCGGCAAGAAAAACCAACTCGTTTTGAAGTAAGACGGCGCCGCGGCCATCGCGAAGCATAGCCTGCGACTCCCGCAGCGTTTCCTTTATTGCCGGGCCGGGCACCGCGGTGGTGGATTCATCGGGACGGGGTGTGTGCCCAGGCGCCCGGTCCGCGCTCCGCGATAGACCATCGCTACTATCTGTACCGCACCGGAAATGCCGCTCCCGTCGGAACCCCGCGATGTCTACGCTGCTCTCGGCTCGGGTGTGACGGGAATCATTGCGGCATTGTGAAACGAAGACCAAGAGGGGACTTACGATGATCAAACTAGTGTACTGTCTGCGCCGTCGGAGCGATGTTTCGCCGGACGAGTTTTATCGCTATTGGCTCAACGAGCACGCCGTTTTGGTGAAAGGATACGCTGCGGCGATCGAAGCGCAGAAATACGTTCAAAGCCACACCATTGCCCCGGAGATGAATGACTTGTTCATCGAGTCGCGCGGGCTCGCCGCGCCCTACGATGGCGTCACGGAGGTATGGTGGAACGACATGGAGAGCCTTGAGGCGGGCATGGCTTCCGAGGCGGGGAAAGCGGCGCACCAGGCGTTGAAGGACGACGAAGCGACATTCATTGATTTCAGTCAGTCGCGGGTGTTCATGACCGAAGAACACACGATTTTCGATCGCTAACGGTTGCTCGCGGTTTCACCGCGAAGATAGGTCTGGGGAACCTCTGATCAATTCATGGAACGTCGCGTTGTGCCCAAAATCGTCCCGGTCTGCGTTGCGGCGTTTGCCAATAGTCCCTGGCTATCGCCTCCGCGCCCCGCCTTGACCTGTACAATTTCGGGCGGCGACTCGATTGTCCCAGAATGAATCAGAGGTTCCTTAGTAACACCTTGCCGGAAAGTGAATCGTGAGCAAAATTGCCTTTATCGGACTCGGCGTCATGGGCTATCCGATGGCGGGACACTTGAGCCGCAATGGTCACGAGATCACGGTCTATAACCGCTCGGCGCACAAGGCCGACGCCTGGTTGGACGAATACAAGGGGTCCTCGGAGCGTTCGGCCGCGCTAGCGTCGAAGGGCGCGCAATTCGTGTTCTCCTGTGTTGGCAACGACGCGGCGCTGCGCGCGGTAACCTCGGGTCCGGACGGTGCCTTTTCGGGTATGGCGGCTGGCAGCGTCTACGTCGATCATTCGACCACTTCCGATACCGTAGCGCGCGACCTCGCCGAACTCGGGGCGCAGCAGGGGAGCGATTTCGTCGATGCGCCCGTGTCCGGCGGGCAGAGCGGCGCGCAGCAGGGTACCTTGACGGTGATGTGCGGAGGTCCGGAGCACGCGTTCGAGCGGGTTCGCCCTGTCATCGATTCCTACGCACGTACTTGCGTCTTAATGGGGCCGACGGGGACCGGGCAGTTGACCAAGATGGTCAATCAAGTCTGTGTGGCGGGACTGCTCCAAGGACTGGCCGAAGGGTTGAATTTTGGGATGGCCGCCGGTCTCGATATGGACAAGGCCATCGCAGTGGTACCGAAAGGCGCGGCCCAATCCTGGCAGATGGATAATCGGGCGGCGAGTATGGTCGCCGGTGAATTCGATTTCGGGTTCGCAGTCGATTGGATGCGCAAAGATCTCGGTATCGTACTGGATACCGCGCGGCACAACGGCGCGCAGTTGCCGGTGACGGCCGTCATCGACCAATTCTATGGCCAACTTCAGGGCCGCGGCGGGAATCGTTTTGACACCTCGAGTCTGATCACGCTACTGCGCGAGGGCTAGCCTGCAAATTGCACCAGCATCGCGAGAGCCGGCGGAATTCGCAGCCTCTGTGGGGCCGGTTTGGAGGGAGAGTGATAGCCGTAGCTATCGCTTGAGCGAAAACCAAACCACAGTGAGCGAGAAACCGCCGGAATCGCGATAGAACGGCGCCGGGGACAGTTCGCTACGGTTCGAACCGCGCGGTAATTCCGGGAATCGGACCGACTATCAACGCATTACCGCGCAGGCGTTGTTCGGCTGGTGCAATATGCAGGCTAGCGCGCCGGGCCGATGTTAATCATTGTGTCGGAGCGCCTTGGTCCCAGGCGCACGACGACTTAGCGAACGTATTTGTGACCTGCGTCATAGCGAAGGCGGTACGACTAAGCGCTACAATCCGGGTGTGCAGGATCATCTTGACATCGACGTCGACAAGCTGCTGGCCGACGCCAAAGACGGGGACGCGGGAGCGCAGTTTGCGCTTGCAGAGCGTTTTCGCACTCGCGCCGCGCTCGACGTCGATATTCAGCAGGCTTTTGTCTGGTACCAACGCGCCGCACGCGAGGAGCACGCCGAAGCCCAATACCGCTTGGCCCGATGTTACGCGCGAGGCACGGGCGTCGCGGCCGACCAAGAAGTAGCGTTGACCTGGTACATCGCGGCGGCGGAACAGAATTACCCCTCCGCCCAAGCCCGCCTCGGATGGTGTTATCACACCGGAATCGGTACCGAACCCGACATGGATCGCGCGTTGACGTGGTACTACGCGGCGTCTGCGAACGGTAACGCGATGGCGCAGGCGAGGCTCGGCGACCTGTACGCACGGGGAACGGATGTCGTCGCCGATATGAATGCCGCGTTGCGGCACTGGGAGCAGGCGGCGCAGCAGGGATACACCGGCGCCCAGATGAGCCTGGCGCTCGCCTATGTGAACGGTAACGCCGGGATGCGCGACTTTGATCAGGCCATCTACTGGTGCAAACGCGCGGCCGAGGCGGGGTATGACAAAGCACAGTACAACCTCGCGTTGATCTACGCCAATTCGCCACCGCGTTTTCAAGATCTGGAACTCGCGAAGTATTGGATGGAGAAGGCTGCGAAAAGTGGGCTCGCGCCGGCGCAGTATGCGTTGAGCCGCTTCTTTCAACGTGGCATCGCTTCGGAGTCACGACCCGGCGAAGAGATGAAGTGGCTGCGCCTGGCCGCCGACGGCGGTCATGCGAAGGCGAGCTACCGCATGGCCATGGCCTTGGAAACGGGTGAGGGCGTTACGGAGAACAAGAAAATCGCGATGTCGTGGCTGCGGCGGGCGGCCGATCAGGGATACATCGAGGCGCAGTATGAGTTGGCGCGACGCTGTGTTTTGTCCGCCGAGCCCGAGTACGCGTCGCTGGACGACGGTATCCAATGGTACGAAATGGCGGCTCGCCACGGGCACTTGCGGGCGCAGTACGGCCTCGCAGTCTGTCTGCTCACCGGCAAAGGAACCGCCAAAGATACAGCCGGCGCCTATTACTGGATGAGCCTCGCCGCCGAAGGCGGATTACCCAAGGCCGAGTACCGTCTGCGTATCCTCGAAGAGCAGTTGGACGACGGGATCCTGCGCGAAGCGCGGCGGCGGCTGACGAAAAGGCGAACCGAGACCTCGATCGATTAGCTCGCGCGAGCCGAGGACATCGTTCGTTGTGTTCCTACGGAGGCATGGCGACCGTTCGATACGTGGCCCGTTCCGAAGCTGCGGGTCGTGCTCGTGACGTCTCTGTCGCATTTCTCACCAGCGCGATGCGCCCTTCACCATTGTTTGAACCGTGCGAAAATCTTCTTCCCTCCAAAAGACAACGTTCTATCCACTCGGTCCGAAAATCTCGATGCAGTCCGAATGACCGCGCGCCCATCAGGCCTACTGGAGAGACATGCGGGCTA
>CAZFZX010000222.1:0-6074 GCA_964523765.1 uncultured Enterobacteriaceae bacterium | reverse complement strand
CACGGAGGGAGTATTTTTGTACACTAATTTCATATCCTTATCTCCGTGTTCTTAGTGTTCTTAGTGTTCTTTGTGTTCTTCGTGGTTAATCTCGATTGCACGGGGTATTGAAGGCTTAAGAACTAACCTATGATTGATGGCGGACCTTACATTCAGTCGAGCGCCAAGTCGTCCCCGGCGACCGGCGCGTCGCCGAGCAAAATTCTAATAGTGGTGCGGTCTGTTTATACTTGCCCGCAAGTCGCCGTATCGGCGAGTAAATAGTAATCACGATGGTATTTTCTACCCGTCGACTGTCGGGAGCGGAGGGTTTTGATTTTGGCGGACACTGATTTCGTCCCGGGCCAACGATGGGTCAGTAACACCGAGTCAGAACTCGGGCTCGGTATTGTCGTCGAAAATGCCGATCGTCGCGTCACGCTGAGTTTTCCCGCTGCCGGTGAGCGCCGCGTCTATGCTAGCGATAACGCACCATTGAGCCGCGTCGTATACGCCGTGGGCGAAACGATCAAGAGCGACGACGGTGTTGCCCTCGAGGTTACGGAGCTCCATGAAAGCGAGGGTTGCATCGTTTACGGAGGCACCGACGCTGACGGCCGTCACGGGATCCTGGCCGAACTCGATCTGGATTGCTTCGTCCAATTCTCGCGTCCCCTCGATCGCTTGTTTGCCGGTCAAATCGACAAGAACAACAGTTTTCTACTGCGCGCCGAAACGCTCACGCAGTTCCATCGCCACGCGCAATCACCGGCGTGCGGGTTATTGGGACCGCGAGTACAACTATTGCCCCATCAGTTCTACATCGCGCGTGAGGTAGCAGGTCGTTACCGCCCGCGGGTATTGCTGGCCGACGAAGTAGGCTTGGGGAAGACGATCGAGGCGGGGCTCATCCTCCATCAACAATTGCTGACGGGCCGCGCGGAACGCGTATTGATCGTCGTGCCGGACAGTTTGATCCACCAGTGGTTAGTCGAGATGCTGCGTCGTTTCAACCTTCATTTCACAATACTCAGCGAGGAAACCTGCGTCGCGCTCGAAGAGGCAGACGAAGAGAACCCATTCGAGACGGCCCAGCTGATTTTGGTGGGACTGTCGCTGCTAGTCGACCGGCCGGCGCGTCAGGCGCAGGCACTGGCGGCGTCTTGGGATCTCATGGTGGTCGACGAAGCCCATCACCTGCGATGGGAAGAGGACGAGGCCAGTCCCGCTTATCGGGCGACAGAGGCGTTGGCGCGGGAGGCGGCGGGACTCATTCTCATCACCGCTACCCCGGAGCAGCTCGGGGTCGAAGGACACTTCGCGCGGCTCCGCTTGCTCGATCCCGCGCGCTACCACGACCTCGCCGCATTTCGTGCCGAAGAAGCGAATTACCGACCTATCGCGGAACTCGTCGGCCGCTTACTGGAACCTTCGACGGCGGAGGACTTTGTTAGCGATGCGCCGCTCCAGGAGCGTCTGGAGGCGCAACTCGGCGGTGAAGCGGTCGAGGCGATTACCGCTGCCGACGCTTCCGAGCGGCGTTCGTTGATCGCGAGCGCGGTTAGAAACCTACTGGACCGGCACGGTACGGGGCGGGTCTTGTTCCGCAATTGTCGCGATACGATCCACGGTTTTCCAGAGCGCCGGTTGCATACCTATCCGTTAACCGCGCCGCGCGAATATCTCCGGCACTGCGAGGGGGCGCAGGTCGAGGCGCTGCTCAACCCCGAAGTCCTTCTGGGAGAAGCCTGGGTGGCGACAGACCCGCGGGTGCTTTGGCTAGCTGAGTGGTTGGCTGAGCATCGCCCGGAGAAAACCCTCGTGATCTGTGCTCGAACCGCGACCGCGGTGACGTTGGAAGAACATTTGAGAGTCAGGCACGGCCTTCGGTCCGCCGTTTTCCATGAGGATATGGGGCTGGTCGCACGCGATCGCGCCGCCGCTTATTTCGCCGATGAGCAGGACAACGCCGAAGCTTTGATCTGCTCGGAAATTGGCAGTGAAGGGCGCAATTTCCAATTCGCGAGTCATTTGGTGTTGTTCGATATACCGCTAAATCCAGATCTGCTGGAACAACGGATCGGGCGTCTCGACAGGATTGGGCAGCGCAACGTCGTCGAGCTACATGTACCGTACTACGAAAGTACGGCCGCCGAGGTGTTGGTCAATTGGTATCACGAAGGTCTCGATGCTTTAGAGCACGTGTTTCCCGCCGGGAGCTTATTGTTCGATCAATGCGAAGCACTATTGCGGGAGGTGCTGCACAATCCGACCGACGAGACGGCAAGCGGCGCACTGATCGAGAGAACGCGCGCCGGCGCGATGGCGGCGCGCAAGATGCTACAACAAGGGCGGGATCCTCTGCTCGAACTCAATTCCTGCGACGCCGGTCAGGCCGCGTTTACCGTTGGCGCCGTAAGCGACGCAACCAGGACGCTCGAGCTGGCCGATTATATGGACCGCGTGTTCGACTATTTTGGCGTCGAACTGCAGCCGCACGGTGCGCTCAGCGTAATCGTGCACCCGGGTGACCATATGCTGTGCCACAGTTTTCCGGGTTTGCCGGAGGGCGGGATCACCGGTACCTACGATCGCTCCGAGGCGTTGTCGCACGAGGACATGCATTTCTTGACTTGGGAACACCCAATGGTCACCGGTGCTATGGACATGATGATCGCCGGAGAATTTGGAAACGCCACGCTGTGTGCGCTTAAGGCGCCGTACCTCAAGCCCGGCACGCTCATTCTCGAAGCGATATTCGTCGTCAACTGCACCGCCCCGCGCTGGCTGCAGCTTCGCCGTTACATTCCGCGAGGGACGATACGGGTCGTAGTCGATCGACAACAAAAGGATGTGAGCGAGATCCTCACGTCCGAGCGAATAAACGCAAGCGTCCAGCACATGAAAGCGCGTATCGCAACGGAGGTGGCGAAGCATGCCCGAGGCGAGATCACTAAGATGGCCGAGCGCGCGGCCGAGATTGCACAACATCAACTAGCCCCGATGATCGAAGCTGCCGAGCGCAATATCGACCATGAGCAGGGCGCCGAGTTGGATCGACTGCAGGCGCTGGCAGCCGTAAACCAGAACATCCGCCCGGAGGAAATCGCGTATCGCAAACAGTGTGCTGTTGAACTCCTCGCGCATTTGGCGAATACGCAGCTAAAACTCGATGCGGTGCGGGTTGGGTTGGCGACTTAGGCTTCACTCCGCCCCCTACACTCGCGTCATTACGATCGTCAGGGCCGCTCTCTGGCATCCTGCCATCGCGGCATTTGTGCATCCATACACATCAGATGGCGGAAGTGCCGGTCATGCAGGAGCAATTCCGTCAGACGGAAAAACTTCTTGTAATCCAATCGTCTGCGCGCAACACATCGATAAGTCCGGTTCGGTCTGATGCACGGCGGGACCGCACTACTCAAGTTTTATCCTCTCTCGGTCGATGAGTGAAGATAACTGGTGAACACATCGCAGGTATTGATCCTTGAACAGCGCAACTGCACCCGTCTCGGAATTCCTTCAACCCAACGAATCGCTGGCCCGGAGCGTGATCGACGATATGTCGGCTTTGGTTTCTCCGCCCGATGTCTATTTGAAGATCAGCGAAATGATCGCCGAGAACAGCGCCTCAGCACAGCAGTTCAGCGACGTCATAATGCGTGACCCAAGCCTAGCCGCGCGGGTTTTGAAGCTCGTAAACAGCTCCTACTATTCGCTGCCGAGCAAAGTTGACACGTTGTCCCGGGCGGTAACGATACTCGGCATGCATGAGCTGTCGAGTATTGCCTACTCGATGTGCGCGGTGCAATCCTTCTCGCGCATCTCCAGTGCGGTAACGAACATGAACACGTTCTGGCGGCACGGTGTGTATTGCGGACTCGCGGCGAAAGCGATCGCTGTTCGCGTCAATTGTTTGAATACCGAGCGCTTATTCGTCGCCGGCTTGCTGCACGACATCGGCACGCTTACGATCAACGCGCGCTTCCCCGAAATCGCAGAGGACGCGATATTCAACGCGCGTGGTGACGAGGGCAAACTGGTCGCCATCGAGCAGGAAGCGATAGGCTTTGATCATGCCTATCTTGGCGCCATGATGCTGGAGAGTTGGAAGCTACCGGAGGCGACCTGCGATGCGATCCGTTACCACCACCAACCGCGGGCAGCCAAGGTAACGCCGCTCGAGGCGAGTATCATCAATACCGCCGAGACCCTGGCGAACTACTCCGGAACCGGGAGTTTTAGCGAAACCTGTGCGGAGACCGACGACATTGCCGCGGACATCAGAGAGTTGATCGAACTTCCTGCCGATTTCGATAACGACGAATTACTAGAAGAGGTCGACCAAAAATTCGTCGAAACGATCTATCTACTGGTTGCCTGAGTACGACGGCGACATCGCTTCGTCGCTATCTCATCTGACCGCGCGGGTTGACGTGATGTGCCGACTCCTCGCGTTCGCGCAACGCCAGTACTTCCCGCCGGATGAGTTTGCCGAGCCGCTCGTCGTCGAACCCGAGTTGCTGTAACCCGGTAACCGAGTTGGCTACTTCGCGATACTCGTGGATTTTTCCGCTCTTTAACCGACACACCGAGACGCCTTCGAATATCGCGCGTCGCCCTTTCGCTTCCGCTAGTTTTGAGTCGTAGCTGAAGACGTAGCGAGCGTAGGCCACCGGTCCATCCTGAATGGGATCGTGGATGTCCCAGATAAAATTCTCACCGTCGCGATGAAAGTAGTTCTCGACCATGCTTTTGATTGCTTCGCCCTGGAAAGCACCGTAGAAGCAGTCGTGATACACGCCGTCGGAGGTGAAGCAGGCCGCGGTCGCCGTGCCGTCGCCGAGCGCCGCCGCCTGTGTCATGGTGGAAATCAGGGTTTTGAAGTCAGCCATGTGGGATCTCCGTACTCGGGAATGAAGGTGCTTCGCCCGGGGGGTTGATTCTACTGGCTTGAGTCCGCCAGGCGTAGCCGTTTAGAGAATCCAAATGACTACGCGCGCATCACGCCGGCTAGCGAGAAATCCGGACTAGTACTTTACTCTGGCGGTCTCATTACCGAGTATCTCCCTTTGGTCAACGACGGGAGAAGAACGATGGACAAGCAACGGTTCGAAGACGGCTTGGCAGTGAGACGCAAGGTTATCGGCGCCGAGTACATCGACGAAACTTTGGCGAGCGCCGACGGGCTGACACAGGCCTTTCAGGAACTCGTAACCGAGTATTGCTGGGGCGCGGTCTGGACGCGCGAAGGTCTGTCGCATCGAGACCGCAGCCTGCTCAATCTCGGCATGCTCACTGCGCTCGGCCGGCCCGTCGAACTGAAACTACATCTACGAGGTGCGCTAACGAATGGGGTGACGCGTGAAGAGATCCGCGAGGTCTTCATTCAGAGCGCGATCTATTGCGGCGCACCGGCGGCCATGGAAGCGTTTCGCTGTGCCCGCGAGGTTTTTAGCGAAGTCGACGCCTAACGGCTCAGGGCGTGTCGCCCAAAGTCAGCGGCAGCGATTCGTCTCTGATCCATTCGGACATCGAGCCATCGTATATTGCGAGATTCTTGTGTCCCGCCAGATGCAGCGCGAGCGCATCCATCGTCGCCGAGATCCCACCGCCGCAATAGACGACGACCCGCTCGGCGTCGAGCGAACCGCTGGGGCGAAATCGTTCGCGCAAGACGTCGACCGGCAAAAACGTGCCCTCATCAGGGTCGATGAGGCTGCCATAGAACACGTTGTGGCTGCCCGGAATATGGCCGGCGCGACCGTAGCGATTGGTCTCGCCGCTGTAGACGTCGGGCGACAGAGCATTGAGTGTGCACGCACTGTTATCTTCCATGATTCGCAGCATCGCATCCATGTCCGCCCACATTTCTGGACGCGGGTTAGCCGAGAACGTTCCCGGCGGATAAGTCGGTTCCGCGTTGTTCACCGGGCGGCCCTCGCGCTGCCACTTCTGCCAGCCGCCGTTCAGCACCGCCACGTTATCGAACCCGACCGTACGAAACATCCACCAGGCGCGAGTGGCCCACATCGGTACGCCGTCGTTATACAGGACGACGACGCTGTCGTCGGAAACCCCATGCGCCTCGGCTA
>CAZFZX010000221.1:0-6178 GCA_964523765.1 uncultured Enterobacteriaceae bacterium | reverse complement strand
GCCCCGGATCGAGTCCGGGGTGACGGATCCGGCATCCAGTAGAAAAAGCCCGCCGAAGGCGGACACTATTTGACTGGACCCCGGGATCAAGTCCGGGGTGACGGCAGGCGGACCTACGAACAACGTGAAGCGCATTTCGGATCAATTATCTAGGCTGAATTTACCAGATGCTTCGCGCTATCATACGCCCGCCTCAACGTAACCGAGATTTCATTGTAATGGCGTCATACAGTACCAACCAGTTCAAGCCGGGTCTGAAGATCATGCTCGATGGTGATCCCTTTAACATCGTCGAAAACGAATTCGTCAAGCCGGGGAAAGGCCAGGCGTTCAATCGGATCAAGATCAGGAACTTGAAAACAGGAAGAGTCATCGAGAAAACCTACAAATCGGGCGAATCCGTCGAGGCCGCAGATGTCGTCGAGATCGAGATGCAGTATTTGTACAGCGACGGCGATGTTTGGACCTTCATGAATACGGAGTCCTTCGAGCAGTTGGCGGCGTCGGAGGCCGCGATGGGCGATGCCGTAAAATGGATCAAGGGCCAGGAAATGTGCACCGTGACTTTGTGGAACAACGAGCCGATTGGCGTTGTGCCCCCCAATTTCGCTATTCTCAAGATTACCGATACCGATCCCGGGGTGAGGGGCGACACGGCCTCCGGCGGCACTAAGCCTGCGACCTTGGAGACCGGCGCGGTGGTCAAGGTTCCTTTGTTCGTCGAAGAAAGCGATCGATTGAAGATAGATACCCGAACCGGTGAATACGTATCGCGTGCGAAAGACGACTGATCACGACCCCGACAGCGACGCTCGCTGGCGCCCATCCGCGTCCCTAACCACGCTCCGTCGACGCGCCGAAATCCTGAAGGAGGTCCGTCGCTATTTCGCCGACGCGAACGTTCTCGAGGTCGATACCCCGTTGCTGATGCCATCCGGTTCGTCCGATCCCTCAATCGCGAGCTTTTTCGCACAACCACATGGGGGCGCGCACGAGTGCTTATCCGGATTTTTGCAGACCTCTCCCGAATTTGCCATGAAGCGGCTGCTCGCTGCCGGCAGCGGTGATATTTATCAACTGTGTCACGCGTTCCGCGCCGAGGAGGCGGGGCGTTATCACCTCGCCGAGTTCACTCTTTTGGAATGGTATCGGCTTGGTTTTGACCATCACCGTTTGATGGACGACGTCGAGGCGCTCGTGCTGCGCATTCTGCCGTCTGTTTCGTTTGAGCGCCGTAGCTACGCCGGGTTGTTTCGCGAGCGCCTCGGTATCGACCCCCACGGCGCGACAACCGATGCGATCGCCGACGCTGCCCGGCGCTGCGATATCGCACTTGGCGACTACCGGCAGGATCGCGCCGTCGCGCTCGACGCTTTGTTTGCCCACCTGTTTCTACGTGATAGTCCGGGTGGCCGAGCGCTGTTCGTTTATGATTTTCCGGTTGAGCATGCCGCCTACGCGCGTATCGCGCCCGGCCCGCCACGCGTCGCGCAACGCTTCGAATTGATGATCGGCGGCGTTGAAATCGCGAACGGATACTACGAAGTCGTCGATCGGGTCGAGCAGGAATCGCGGCACGCAGACGAAAATTCACGCCGACGGAGCCTGGGCTTGCCGGAACTCGACCCGGATCCGCTGTTTCTGGCGGCGCTCGAACACGGATTGCCCGAGTGCGCGGGTGTCGCGGTCGGGATCGAGCGACTGATGATGTCGCTGGGCGGGTACCCATCGGTGTCTTCGGTCGCTAGTTTTGACGCCTTTGATTCGTCCCCCGAAGACTCATAAGCTCGGTTGTTTTCGGGGCGGCGCTGATTGTAGGCGAACTTCGTGCCGTGACAGTCACTTGGTTTCAAACAAATAAAATCATATACTTATACGATAAATCTCATATCTAACGTAATTGTTAGAGGAGGCCCAGGTGCCGAGCTCAGAGCCCTATTCCGTTGACAAGCTCATCGCCGAAGCGCGCCGTTTGGCAGCGGACTACCGTCGCGCCACGGGTAAGGCACTGCCATTGAGCGCGGAGATCGCGGTGAACGATGCGGTGCGCCTGCTCGGCCTCGCGCCACCGGTCGACCCCGTCGCCGGATGTGATGCTGTGAGAAACACACCAGGCGGCGTCATCCGCGTACAGATAAAAGGGCGCGTGGTGTTCGACCAGAGCAGGGCGTCGCCGCGGATGGGCCAGCTCAAATTGGACCAGGGATGGGACGAAATCGTTCTCGTTTTGATGGACGACGATTATGAACCGTTCGAGATCTATCGAGCCGCCCGTGAGGGGGTCGAAAGGGCTCTGGAACGAAAACCGCACAATAAGCGCGGCGCGATGACCGTGCCGCAATTCCGTAACATCGGGCTACGCGTGTGGACGCGAGAGTGGGGCCTTGCGGCCGACGCTGGATAACACACCGCAATCGACCTGATGCAGGCTAACGCGTCATCGCTGTTGGGCGAGAGCGGCCCGATCGCCGCGGTACTGTCCGGCTTCACGCCGCGCGCGCAGCAGCAGGCGATGGCCGCGATGATCGAGCAATCGCTTTCCACCGGCGCCAACCTGCTCTGCGAGGCGGGGACGGGCACCGGTAAAACGCTCGCCTACCTGGTCCCATGCCTGAATTTCGATCGTAAGACAATCATTTCGACGGCGACGAAAACGCTGCAGGACCAACTGTATCAGCGGGATATTCCATTGGTTCAGGCGGCGTTGGGTGTCAGCTTATCCGTGGCATTGCTCAAGGGCCGGGCCAATTATCTGTGTCGGCACCGGCTCGAGGCCGCGCGCGGTACGCCGGATTTCGGGTTGCTTGAACAGACGCACCTCAGCTACCTCGACGAATGGGCCCGATATACGACCCACGGTGATATCGCGACCGCGGCCGAATTGCCCGACGATGCCCGCATCTGGCCGAGTGTCACCTCCACCGTTGACAACTGTTTGGGTCAGTCTTGTGATTTTTTCGACGACTGTTTCGTCGTCAAGGCCCGCCGGGAAGCAGCGAGCGCCGACGTTGTGGTGGTCAACCACCATCTGCTATTCGCAGATATGGCGCTGCGCGAGGAGGGTTTCGCCGAGCTATTGCCTACCGCCGAAGCGATCGTGCTGGACGAGGCGCACCAGATACCGGACGTCGCTTCGAAGTTCTTCGGGTCGTCGTTGAGCAGCTATCAATTGCGCGATCTCTGCCGCGATACGTTAGCGGCCCGGGAGCAGGAGGCGGCCGACATGGTGTCGCTACGAGAGCATTGCGGCACCCTGGAGGCCGTCGTCGCGACCCTAGTCGCCGCTCTGGGGCGTTGCGGCCAGAGCGGCGATTGGGGGGATTTGGACGCCGCTGGAACCGTAAGCCGGGAATTCGATGCCGTCGTCGCCGCATTGCACGCGTTGCGCGACGAATTGGAAGTCGCGAGCGAACGCGGTCAGAATCTTGAGAATTGTTATGACCGCGCCGTCCGGTTCGGTGTCCGCCTGCAGATGTTTATCGACGGAGAGGGCGCCTCACAGACCGATCACCAGTGGGTTCGCTGGTTTGAAACCAGCGCTCGCGGCGCGGCCCTGCAAGCGACGCCCGTATCCATCGCCGAGCCGTTCCAGGCGATAACCGGATCCTATAGCGCAGCATGGATCTTTACGTCGGCGACGTTGTCGGTCAACGGTGACTTTACGCACTTCAGACGAGAGCTCGGGATCGAGGATTGCCTCGAAGGTTGTTGGGACAGCCCTTTCGACTACGAGGAACAAGCGCTCCTGTATTTGCCCAGGATCCAGTGTGAACCCCGGACGCCGGCCTACCTCGAGGCCGTTATCGAACTCGCGGTGCTGCTGATCGAGGCGGCTCGCGGGCGCACCTTCTTGCTGTTCACCAGCTACCGGGCGTTGGAGGCATGCGCCGGAATGTTGCGCCCTCGGATCGAATATCCGTTGCTGGTGCAAGGGCACGCGCCGCGCGCCGAACTGTTGAAGCAGTTCGAGGAGTTGGGCGACGGCGTCTTGTTGGGAACCGCGACGTTCTGGCAGGGTATCGATGTCCGGGGATCGGCCCTCTCGTGCGTCATTATCGATAAATTGCCGTTCGTGCCGCCCGATGCGCCGGTAACTCGTGCGCGGATTGCGGCGCTGGAGACCGCAGGCGTTAATCCGTTTTTCGCCTACCAGATCCCCGAAGCGGTCATTGCGTTAAAACAGGGTGCGGGCCGGCTCATCCGGGACCATAATGACCGCGGAGTTCTCGTGCTATGCGACCCGCGCCTCGAGACCCGCGCCTATGGCCGGCTGTTTCTAGATTCACTCCCGGCTATGAAGCGGACCAACGAGGCGGACGAAGCGATCGCATTTCTCGAGCGCCTGTAAAGGCGTCCTCGCCACCCGGGAAGAAGCCGCGGGTGCGCGTTTCAACGAATTGCCGGGGAATACCGGTCACCGGGCTGTCCGATTTCCTCCATCAGGGGTGCGGTGGCCAATAACGAGTCGAAGATAGCGTCATGATATCGAAAGAGTCCACGCGTTCGCTGATGCGCGCCAAAACCGAGGTAATGCTGGATATGCAGGATGGCATGAACGCCCGTGTCGACGGCGACTGGTTGGAGAGAGGGCGCGAGTGGTATCGGGCGATATGGATCGAATGTGCCGAACTCATGGATCACTACGGCGGCTGGAAGTGGTGGAAGAGTTCGCAAAGAGATGTCGAGCAGGTAATGCTCGAGGTGGTCGATATCTGGCATTTCGGACTCAGCATGCGAATCTCCCCCGATCGAAATCACGCCCCGGCCGCGGAGCGGATCGTCGATGAATGGCTTACACCCAAAGCGTCGCAGGGCTTTCTCCGAGACGTCGAAAGTCTTGCGAGCGCCGCTTTGCGTGAAAAGACTTTTCTGGTCGCCGTCGTCCCGACGCTACTGAACGACATCGGCCGCGGGTTCGACGATCTCTACCGCGCGTATGTAGGGAAAAATGTCCTGAATTTTTTTCGCCAGGATCACGGCTACCGCGACGGCAGCTACCTCAAGATCTGGAACGGTCGGGAAGACAATGAGCACCTGGTCGATATTCTCTCAGCGCTCGACGCCGACGATCCCGACTACCGCGAGCTCGTTTATGCTGAGTTGGCGCGCCGCTATCCCAGGCCCTCCGGCGGCGCCTGAGCAGGTCCCTCTTTCTTACGCGTTGGACTCCAGGTAGCGCTCGGCATCGAGGGCGGCCATACAGCCCGAGCCCGCCGAGGTGATCGCTTGGCGATAGATCGCGTCGGCGACATCGCCCGCGGCAAATATGCCCGGGATATCGGTCGCCGTCGTGTACCCGGGCTCGCCGGTGCCGACATTGATGTATCCGCCGGTCATCGCGAGTTGTCCGGCGAAAATTTCGGTATTGGGCTTATGTCCGATTGCGATGAAAGCCCCGTGCAGGTCGAGCTCCTTGGTTTCGTTGGATTCCACGTGCCTAAGGCGGACCCCGGTGACTCCGGTCGCATCCCCGAGGACCTCGTCGAGCACATGATTCCATTCGACCGTGACGTTCGCGTCCTGTTTTTCCAGTAAGCGGCTACTCAGGATCTTCTCCGCACGAAACTGCGTGCGCCGGTGCACCACCGTTACGTGTGAGGCGATATTTGACAGATACAGCGCTTCTTCTACCGCTGTGTTCCCACCGCCGATCACGGCGACGGGTTTGTCGCGGTAGAAAAACCCGTCGCAGGTGGCGCACGCCGACACCCCCCGGCCCTTATATGCTTCCTCGGACTCGAGTCCGAGGTATTTCGCCGTGGCACCGGTCGCGACGATCAAGGCATCGCAGGTATATTCTCCCTGGTCGCCAATCAACCGGAACGGTCGCTCGGAGAGCTTCGCGGTGTGGATGTGGTCGTGAATCATTTCGGTTCCGAAGCGGTCCGCATGTCGTTTCATGCGTTCCATTAGTTCCGGTCCCTGGACGCCCTGGTCGTCGCCGGGCCAATTGTCGACGTCGGTAGTCGTCGTCATTTGCCCGCCGATTTCGATACCGGTTATGAGAACCGGTTTGAGCGCCGCTCGAGCGCCATAAATCGCCGCCGTATAACCCGCCGGACCCGAGCCGAGGATAAGCAACCGGCAATGCATCGTTGACATAGTTTACCGTCCCTGCCGAATTCATTCGCAACCGCGATCCTAGCATGGGATATTGCGGGCTTAAGAACTAAGGAAC
>CAZFZX010000220.1:2603-6206 GCA_964523765.1 uncultured Enterobacteriaceae bacterium | reverse complement strand
GCTTCCACGTACAAAGGATCGATACTGGCAATGCGCAGGAACACCGCCGGCAGGTAGCCGCTGCGGGCCTGATCCAGTATCTCCCGGGACGCCTGGTGATCAAATCCCGCCCCCTGAATAGCCGGGTCCGAATCCAGCGCCATACGGTATACGTCCATGATATCGACCGCCCCAGCCGGGGGGCTGCCGGCGGCCAGCAGCACGACCGAAAACAACAGGCAGCGCGCTGGTACTACAAATCTGCTTTTACTCTGGTCCACCTGGGTCATTCTTCCTTGAGCCGTTCGGCAACAAACTTGAGCGTAATCCGCGGGTTACGGAGATACCCGTCGAGGGTCCAGATAGAGTATAAGGACCGAGCAAACGCTGCTGTACCCGCGACGTGTTAACTATCGTTAACTAACTGACGACCGGGTTCCTTGACCTCGATCAGTTTCGCGTTATCGAGACCAAAAGGGTTGAGTACGGACGCGTAGTTCCAACCGCCTTGAAACGCAAGGCGACAATGTGACAAGGAGTTCGTCTAAAGGAGTTCGTCTAGAAGCGTGTGGGTTTCAAGCGGATTCTATTCGGCATCGGCTCCTGCGGCGGTGGGGAGTTGCGCACCGGCGAACGTCAACCCGTGCGGTATTCCATTTGGTATTCGATATCATTCAAAAATGCCATGAAGATACCAGTTTCTCTTGCCTGAAAGTTCGCGATAGATCCATAATCGCGCGCCGCTTGGATTAGCAGCGACAAAGTAATCTCGCCCGATCGGCTTGCCATCCCACCATCCTGTCTCGATTCGTTCGCGCCCTTCCAGGAAATGCAATGGACCGTTGATATTCAGATGCCCACGCTGCGTGCGCAGACGTAACGGTCGACGCATCAACCACAACGGTCTTTCGGGCACCCTCGCGGGCAACCGACCCGGAGTGCGTGCGGCCACCTTAGAGTGCGACTGTACATTCGACCACCGCCATGCACATTCCGGCCGATGGTCGGCAACGCGTTGCAAACCTCTTACCGCCTGCTCACCCAGACGGGCACGTAATCGATCTAGAAAACCTGGCCAATCCTCACAGGATCCTTCGCGTTGTTGTTTGAATAAATCTCCCTCACAGACGGTCTGCTCAGGCGCAATATCATCGACGTACAGCGCCATCCCTTTGATTTGACCGTCAAGCTGGATGCGGCTTAGTTGCTCACGCAACAACAAAGCAAAATGGGCCTGATCACGGCTCGGCCGAGTCAGTTCCAGTTGAAAATGCACTACATGTCCGTCTTCATAACTCAGCGACCACCGCAGTTGCCTCGTCACCGAAGCACAACTACTGAGATAGCCTGCCAGTTCATGCAACAGCCGTTCGCCGGCCGCGCTCAAGGACTTCGCGTTGCTGGCTCCCCAAGGCAGTTCGAGACCACTTTGAAAAAGTCTGGGCAATTCGAAACGCGGTCTCGGATCAGGGGAGCGGCCGATCAAGCGATCGAAGATATCGACGACCTCAGGTGCGGTTCTGCGCCCTAGTCCGCTGCGGGGTAAGCGCAGGCAGTCGCCAATCGAACGTGCGCCTATACTGTTCAGGATCGCAAGCTGCTTTGATTCCAAACGTAAAACCTCCAACGGCAAAGAGCCTAGCGCATTGGACAACTCTTCTGTGGAAAAAATGATACGTTGCTGCTCGGATCGAGCCAGCGCGGCTGCTGCAGCTGGTGTCGGCGCGATAGCAATAACGGCTCTGTATCCCAACGCGCGCAGCCCGCGGCGTATGCGATTGAGTAACTCATCGACACCACCGAAAAGTTTCAGACTCCCCTTTATCTCCAGCAATAAACCATCCGGCGCTACAGCGCTGACCACGGGTGTGAACTGATAGGACCAGGCGCAAAGACGTTCGATCGCCTGGCGCTCGGCACGTTCGTTGCGCGACAAAACCGTCAAGTCACCCAGAATTTGGGCCGCGCCGAGCGGCATGCCAATGCGTACACCGAGACTCGCCGCGTGAGCGTCCGCCAGCGCGATCTGCAAACGCTTGCCCTTCCCCTCGACCAAAACACAAGCGCGCCGATCCGAATTTCCGCGTGTAAGAATATCCAGCGAAAACTGAAACAAATGTATATGCAGCCATGATTGATTACTTTCACTGATGCTTCGCGTATGTAGGGCAGGCACGGTAAGGGCCGGGGATCCGCCCGGGTAGTGCTTCTGCCCCGACGATTTTTTTCTGAACTCTGTAGTTAGCATCTTCTTTTATCTCCGAGCGTCTTATAGTTGAAGTTGGCAGCTGGTCATGCGCGCGCCTCCCTGGGACTTAAGAATGCGTACGCTAACCGTCCTATTCGCATTCGCCACGAGTGATAAACGCAAAGCCGCAGGCGAAGGTTGAACGGCATAGGATTCTGGTCGAAACATCACCCCCCAGGTCTGCCCCTGTTCGCAGGCCAATTGCAGCCGGCGCAGCCTTACCGGCTGAGCTGCGCCTATCCACGCCATCGCGACGCCGCAATCCGGAAAACGTAATGCCTGCTCGAATACCCACAGTATGTACTCGGTATCGGCCCGCTGATCTTCATCGGGTTCAACGATCAACACCCGCTCGAGTGCTACCCCCGATGCCTGCAGCGCGGGTGCATAAGGCACATGAGGGGGACATACCCAGATGACCCATTGCGCCTGACTGAACCGCACCATCGCGGGGAGAACCAAACGCAAAGCCCCGATCCCTTCCTGTTCGGAGAGGATCTCCGTCAGCGACGACTGCGGCCAACCATGGTTCGGCAGCAGCCCATCGAGTACCGGAAAATCCGTGGGGATCCCCGGGGTCGCGGAAGTCTCGCTCGCTCGCCAGACCTTCGCGTGAACCAGAAGCTGTTCCAGCGGTGCGTTGGACTCCTGAGAATTGAAAAGATCTCGAGACATTTTATGTTGTTCTAGGAGCCTGTCGGACTTAGGCAATCGGTCGGTGATTGCTCCTGCATAAACCGGCACTCAGGCCGATGAAAAACGTAACGAGCAATTTATGTGGTTTGGGTTCTCAGAACACCTACACCCAGCCCCTCGATCGCCAAGGGCTGACATCGCAGGTCAATTTCTAGCGCATCGAATTCTGGATTTTCCGGCAGCAGCCACGCGCGACTGCCTTGACGCCTGAACCGCTTCACGGTTACCTCATCGTCTAGCCTCGCTACGACAATTTGACCGTTGCGAGCCTCGGGGGTGGCATGCACGGCGAGCAGATCACCATCGAAAATGCCGGCATCGCGCATGCTCATACCCTTGACACGCAGTAGATAGTCCGCCTGCGGTCTGAACAGATCCGGATCGACTCGATGCCGCGCTTCGATATGCTCGGTGGCAAGAATGGGATGGCCGGCCGCGACTTGTCCCACAACCGGCAGCGCCAAACTCTCCCTATAAGCCTCCGTCAAACGGATCCCCCGAGAGGCTCCCGGCAGAAGCTCGATGGCGCCCTTACGGGCCAGCGCCCGGAGATGATCCTCTGCCGCATTGGCGGAACGAAAACCCAATGTCTGGGCGATTTCCGCGCGCGTCGGCGGCAACCCGGTCCCGACGATACTTTTCCTGACAAGTTCGAGAACCTGAGCCTGGCGAGCCGTCAG
>CAZFZX010000220.1:0-2593 GCA_964523765.1 uncultured Enterobacteriaceae bacterium | reverse complement strand
TATTACCAGCTGTAATTATATACAGTTAATTTGGTTTGGCAACAGCATTCGGCTCCGGGATTCAGGGATCGGGAGCCGGAAAACCGAAATGCCTTAGCCCGCATTTCTCACCAGCCCGCGTGATGCGTGTGCAGTCACCGATTGCAGGTAATTTTTCTGACTGAGTGGATAGAAGCTTATCTTTGAGAGGAAAGAAAGTTTTCATCCGATTCACGGGGCGGCTAAGGAGGTGTCACGCTAGTAAAAAATGCGAGTTGGGTGCCGGTTTCAACACGAGACCCGCCGGGCCGACGAATGTCGATTCCGACGGATTCCTGCGCTACCCGGCGAGAACCTGAATAATGTTGAGATAGGTTCTATACTCACGCTTCGTAACGACCAATCCCAACCCGCGGTCGCCGGCAGCGGCCGCGATGATGCTCGATTACTGCAAGTTACAAGACCTGGGAAACCGTTTGCGGGACGCGACCACGACGACCCTCAAAACCCCGGTTACGGGCACTCGCAATCCCGGCGGGAAACTATCGACGACGGATTTCGCGGCCGTGATGATCGACAAGCTTTGAACCCAAAAGGTCCGGATGAAACCTGCCCAAACAGGTCTACGACGTATTTACGATGCCACGGTTTACTCCGTAGCGGGACTCACTGCGGCGTGGCGACATGAAGCCGCTTTTCGTCAAGAATGCATCGCTGTGGTCGCACTGTTACCTCTGGCTTTTTGGCTCGGACGCAATCCGGCCGAGGACGCCGTGCTCATTGCCAGCCTGTGCATCGTTATCTTGACCGAGTTGCTGAATTCGGCAATTGAAGCCTTGACCGATCGCATCGGCAAAGAGCGGCACGAGCTATCCGGCCGCGCCAAAGACCTCGGATCGGCCGCCGTGATGCTGAGCCTGCTCCTGGTCTTGAGTGTGTGGGGCGTGATCGGGTATTCGCGCTTCGGCGGTTAATACGCAGGCGCGCTGGGGTCAGTTTAACGCCCGCGCGAGCGCCTTAGTCGTGCCCTTGAGACGCGCGACCAGGACTTCTTGGAAGACGCGACCAAAACGCAGCTGACAAGGCAGCGACGCCCATTCCTTGTAGTCACGATCGACCTTGATCGCGACCGTCTCCCGATTCGCCGATACCGCGGCCGTACGGCCAGTGTCCGACAAATATTCCATTTCGCCGAAGCATTCTCCCGTTTCAATGTCGCCGATCTGAACACCGTTGATCCTGACCGAAACCGACCCGTCCACGATCACATAAAAGGCCTTCTCTTTGTCTTCCTCGGCGAATATGGTTTCGTCGGAATCGAAACGGCGCCAATTGGATGCTTTGAGTATTTCTTTCAGTTCGGGTTTCGAAAAGTCTTTGAAAAAAGTGAGTCCGGCCATGCGTTCGAGCTTTTGCTCGTCGGTAAGAACGAGAGATTCGTGCTCGAGGGCTTCCAATACGGTGTCGAGGTCCGCTACTAGTTCGCCGCCCGTTTTGTAGCGCTTCGTGAGTTGTTTCTCGATCATCTTGCTCACGACGCGCCACAGTTGCTGCGGAATTTGTTCGCGCATCTCGGTCAGTGATCGCGGGTCCTCGTGGCAGACCTTTTGGATCAATCCGGTCAACCCTTTGGCCGCAAACGGCGGAACACCGGCCAGCATTTCGTAGAACACCGAACCCAAGGAGAAGATATCTGACTGTGCCGTAATGTCGGAATCCTGGGCCTGCTCCGGGGACATGTACAGCGGAGACCCGAACCAACCGATGATCTGCGTCTGATCGACGCCGAGCCGTTTAGCGATACCGAAATCGCCCAATTTGGCGACACCCTCCTCGGTCAGCATGATGTTGGCCGGCTTGACGTCCCGATGAAGCACGCCCTGTTGGTGTGCGTAATCGAGTGCGTCTGCTGCTTGCCGGATCAACGCGACAACAGTGGGAATAGGCAATAATTGGTCGGGCTTGCAATAACTACGCAGGGTGTCTCCGCCCTGGACGTACTCCATCACCATGTACGGTTGCCCGTTTTCCTCCCCAGCTTCATAGACTTTGAGCACGTTGGGATGGTCGAGTCGTCCGGCCGAGCGCGCTTCGTTGACGAACATTCGCTTTGCCATACTCGCGCTTTCGTCATCGTGATCGGTATTCGTGGCGAGTTTGATCGCGACCGGGCGATCTACGTAAGCGTCATGCCCACGGTAGACGATCCCCATGGAACCCTTGCCCAAGACATCCACGACGTCGTATTTCCCGATTTTCTGCGGGAGGTCACTCATCTAAAGAACCCTAGGGTAAAGGACGATATGTAGCCGTAATCTGGCCACCGGCTCGCCGGTTTCCCGCCTGTCGAATGGTATTTCTCATCGCACACTTACGCGACTCCTTGTGCTCGTCGTTGCTCGCGACGCTGATTCAGACAAGTCCTAGTGAACCCCTGATTCATTCGTGGAACGCCGCGTTGTGTTCAAAATCGTCCGTCTCGGCGTTGCGGCGCTTGCCAATCGTCCCGGCTATTACCTGCGATCCGCGTCTTGAGTCGAACCATTTTGAATCACAATCCGACTGTCCCAGAATGAATCAGCGGTTCCCTAGGGAACTTCTGAATAAGTCATCG
>CAZFZX010000219.1:0-6308 GCA_964523765.1 uncultured Enterobacteriaceae bacterium | reverse complement strand
TGGCTTCCGGCGTGAGTTCGTCGCGTTTGCCGCTGACAGCGCTTAGCTTGTCCTAGTGTAAAACTGACGGTGGGTCGCCGAACAAAATAGGCACCCCGATCGATTCGAATCAGACTGGAGGAGAAACCGCAATGAAAACTCGTATCACCGAACTGTTTGGCATCGACCATCCCGTGATCCAGGGCGGCATGCATTATGTTGGATTCGCAGAGCTGGCAGCGGCAGTCTCGAATGCGGGGGCGCTTGGCACCATAACCGGGCTTACCCAGCCGAGCGCGGCCGACCTCGCTAACGAGATCGCTCGTTGTCGAGACATGACCGACAAGCCGTTCGCCGTTAATCTCACTTTCCTCCCGTCTCTCTCCACACCGGACTATCCCGGCTACGTTAAAGCGATCATCGACGGCGGGGTGAAGATTGTGGAGACCGCCGGCAGAAACCCGCAGCAGGTATTACCGGCTCTCCAAGGCGCCGGTATCAAGGTCATCCACAAATGCACCTCGGTTCGCCATTCGCTCAAGGCCCAATCGATTGGCTGCGACGCGGTTTCCGTCGACGGCTTTGAATGCGGCGGCCATCCCGGCGAAGACGATATTCCCAATTTTATTCTGCTACCGCGTGCGGCTGAGGAGTTAGAGATCCCCTTCGTGGCATCTGGCGGAATGGCCGACGGCCGTTCATTGGTAGGGGCGCTCGCAATGGGTGCAGACGGTATGAACATGGGTACGCGTTTTATCGCGACCAAGGAAGCCCCGGTACACGAAAACGTCAAACAGGCGTTGATTGCTGCGACGGAACTCGACACGCGCCTGGTAATGCGCCCGCTGCGCAACACTGAGCGCGTTCTTGTGAATTCCGCTGCCGAGCGGTTGCTCGAGAAAGAAAAGCAGCTCGGTGACAAGATCCAATTCGAAGATATCCTCGACGAAGTCGCCGGTGGCGTGTATGCGAAGGTTATGCAGGACGGGGATATGGAGGCGGGTGTGTGGTCTTGTGGTATGGTCGCGGGGCTTATTCACGACATTCCGACGTGTAAAGAACTGATTGATCGCACCATGGCCGAAGCCGATACGATCATCAGCGAACGACTCAGAGGCATGGCCGGCGCGATCCAGGCCGCGTAAGCGGTTCGGCATCGCCGCCGGAAACACGAGCCTCATATAGGCAACGTCTCGCAACCACGGTGACGGCGGTATCGTCCGACCGTTTAGCATCGGAAGAGGAGATAGGAGAGCAATGATAGATCTGTACACGGACACTACACCGAACGGTTGGAAAGCCTCCGTCACGCTCGAAGAAATCGGGATGGAATACACAACCCATCACGTCGACATCATGACCGGCGCGCAGAAGGAGGAGTGGTTTCTCAAACTGTGTCCGAACGGTCGTATCCCTGCCATCGTCGATCGCGACAACGACGATTTCCCCGTATTCGAGTCGGGCGCGATCATGCTGTATCTCGCGAAGAAGTCCGGGCAACTGATGCCGCAGGACGACAAAGGGGAGTCGCGCGTCACGCAATGGTTGATGTTCCAAATGGCCGGCATCGGTCCGATGATGGGACAGTCGAATGTGTTTTATCGTTATCTTCCGGAAAAGTTACCGGCCGCTATCGACCGTTACCACAACGAGTGCCGCCGCCTGTACGAAGTGCTGGACCGCCAGTTGGAAGGTCGCGAGTATTTGTGTGACGAATACTCGATCGCGGATATCGCGAATTGGTGTTGGGTGCGGATCTATTTCTGGGGAGGCACCAACATCGACGGCCTCGAAAATCTTCAGGCGTGGATGGAACGTCTCGAAGCGCGACCGGCGTGCCAGCGCGGCATCGCCGTTCCCCACCCGGTCGATTTCAAGAAGCTGGAAGCGGATCTCGAAAAGGACGACAGCGACCTGCAGTCGTTGATAACGAAGTAGTCCTAACTTCTAAGCAACCTCTGGTTATCGGTACGCTCGCATCTGTCCTACGACAATACCCTGGATCTGAATCCGGTCCGGCGCGAAAGCCATCGGTTCGAAGTCGCTGTTCGCGGGAAACAGCACGACGCGACCGGGCGTTTGCTCGAGTTTTTTGAGCGTGGCCTCTTCGCCGTCTATCAGCGCGACCACGATGGCGCCGTTCGGGGCCGTGTTCCGTTCTTCGATCACGACCCAATCGCCGTCGATGATGCCGGCTTCCGCCATGGAATCGCCACGCACTTCCAAGACATAACATCGTCCTTTGCCCTGCAGCCGCTCCGGGATCTCGACGAACTCGGGAAGTGCTATCGCTTCGATGGGGCGGCCCCCGGCAATGTAGCCGAGGAAGGGGATGCCGCTTTCGGCCCGGCCCGCTTGTGGGGTGAGCCGCACGCCGCGCTTTTTGCCAAGCATGGGTTCGACGAGTCCGGCCTCGATCAAGGCCTGCACGTGCTTGTGCAGCGACCCGCGCGAACCGACGCCCATCGCGGCGCACAGTTCGTCGAGAGTCGGTGGCGCTTGCCCGGTTTCCGAATGCTGCTGCAGGCAGTCGTAGACCGCCTGCTGACGGCGTGTGAGTGACGCGGCCATACGATCCTGTTGTTTGTTCTCCTTTGGTTCTCTACACTTAGGTTAGAGAACAAACAGAGAACTGTCAAATGAGGGAATCTCGACCATTGGTGCGGGGCACGTCGTTCGATCACGCCGACGCGAAAGGGGATCCTGTTGAACGTCTCGGCCGAGCGCTGCGGGAGCAGCACGCTGAGCGGATCAGCGGCGAGATTCAGATCCCGGCTGTCCTGGGTGCCTACGCCAGCTTCCCGGACGATCTGGATACGCGGCTCGCCGCAGCCTTGCGTGGCCGCGGTATCGAGCGACTGTATAGTCATCAACGCGTCGCCTGGGAGCATGTGCGCGGCGGTGCCCATACGGCGCTCGTTACGCCGACGGCGTCGGGAAAATCACTCTGCTATAACCTGCCGGTGTTACAGGCGGCGATCGAGGCGCGAGCCAAAGCACTGTACCTCTTTCCGACGAAAGCGCTGAGCCAGGATCAAGTTGCTGAAATCATCGCGTTGAATCTAGCTGGCGATCTCAACGTCAAGGCATTTACCTTTGACGGCGACACGCCCGGCGACGCCCGCAAGGCGGTTCGGACGCGCGGCGACATCGTCGTTTCCAACCCGGACATGCTGCATCAGGGGATCTTGCCGCATCACACCAAGTGGGCACAGTTTTTTGAGAATCTGCGGTTTGTGGTGATCGATGAGATGCACACCTATCGCGGCGTGTTCGGCTCGCATATGGCGAATGTACTCCGCCGCTTGAGGCGCGTCTGCCGGTTCTATGGCACGGATCCGCGCTTCATACTGTGTTCCGCCACCATCGCTAATCCGCGCGACTTGGCCGAGCAACTCATCGGCGAATCGGAAATCGAAATGATCACCGATAGCGGTGCGCCGCGGGGCGCGAAACAACTGCTCCTGTGGAACCCGCCGGTGGTCAACGCCGATTTGGGGATCCGCGCCTCGGCGCGGTCGCAATCGTCACACATCGCCCGGCTCGCAGTAAAAGGCGGCCTTAAAACTATCGTCTTTGCTCAGACCCGGCTGATGGTCGAGGTCCTTACCAAGTACCTGAAGGATGCCTTCGATAAAGATCCGCGCCGGCCGGCACGGGTGAAGGCCTATCGTGGCGGCTATCTACCGAGCGAGCGGCGGGCTACGGAGCGACAACTTCGCGGCGGCGATGTGGACTGTGTCGTTGCAACATCCGCGCTCGAACTGGGTGTCGATATCGGCTCGCTCGATGTATGTCTTTTGAATGGTTATCCAGGCACTATCGCAGGCACCTGGCAGCGCCTCGGCCGGACCGGACGACGTAATCGATCCGCCCTCGGCGTTCTGATCGCATCGAGTCTGCCGCTCGACCAGTTCATCGTGCAGAACCCTCAATTCTTTATCGACGCTCCTCCGGAGCATGCGCGAATCGATCCGGATCAAATGCTGATCTTGTTGGATCATATCCGCTGCGCTGCGTTCGAACTTCCGTTTAAGGATGGGGAGCGGTTTGGGGATCGCGCGCTCGATCCATTTCTCAGCTATCTGCAAGAAGAGAACATCCTGCATCACGAGGGGGATCAGTGGTACTGGATGACCGACAGCTACCCGGCCAATAGTGTGAGTTTGCGGAGCGTCGCCGAAGGCAACTTCGTCGTCATCGACATTACCGATGGCGGCAAGAACGTGATCGCGGAAGTGGATTACGGCAGCGCCGCCGTGACGCTCTACGAAGGCGCCATCTATATGGTGCAGGCCCGGCCGTGGCAGGTCGAGCAACTCGACTGGGCAGGGCGCAAAGCCTATGTGCGCCAGACCGAAGCCGATTACTATACCGATGCGATCGACTACACCCGCCTGAAGATCCTGGATCAGTTCGACGAGGTGAGCGATAGTGAAAAGTCGTGCGCCCAGGGCGAGGTCCATCTCATTCGCCGTGTCTCCGGCTATAAGAAAATCCGTTATTACACCCACGAGAACGTCGGCTATGGCAACGTCGAGTTACCCGACCAGGAAATGCACACCACCGCTGTTTGGTGGCAGTTGGCTTCCGAAGTTCTCGATGATGCCTTCCCGTCCAGGTGGCAGGCACTCGACGGGTTCCTGGGCGCGGCCTATGCCATGCACTTCGTTTCGGCGTTGATTACGATGTCGGAGCCCCGTGACTTAGGCCGGGCGGTCGGTAACGCGGATGCTACCTGGTTTGCCAGCGTCGGCGTCAACGGTCGCGGTGCGATCAAGCCGGCCAGCGGCGAAACCGTTGACGTTACTGCACCGAACCAACGATTTGCGCCGACGGTGTTCCTGTACGACAACTATCCGGGTGGCATCGGTCTGTCCGAACCGCTGTTCGAGTTGCGCGAACAAATCGTGGCGCGGGCCCGGCGGACCGTTGCTGCTTGTGAGTGTGTTCATGGTTGCCCGGCATGCGTCGGACCTATACTGGCTTCCGATGAATTGGGGACGTATTCGCCGAAGCTCGTCGCGGGTACCGTTCTGACCATCCTGGCTGGGGAATTGTCGCGTGAGCGAGTTGCAATCGCGAATTGCTGAGCTTCGTCGCCAGCGGGGAGCAACGGTGGGCTCGGAGCCGGGCGCCGCGAAGGCGGTTGGGCGGGGCGGCGACCCGGTCGCTATGCTGCGGCAACGTCTGCGCAATCGTCGTGTCGGCGCGGCCGCTCAACGCGCGCCAACGATTTCTGCGGCTGAACTCGCCGTGCAACTTGGCGGCTGCCTGATCGAAGAAGGGCTCATTGTTGTTGAACAACGCTTGCCTTTTAGAATTGGGCACGGCGAAGCGCGGATCGACGATGACACGATCAACGCCGCGCTGGAGTACTTTGGGTGTGCTCGGGGTCCGACCGTTTTCATGGATACGGAAACCACCGGCCTTGCCGGCGGCACCGGGACTCTGGTGTTTCTGTTGGGGCTGGGACGGGTCGCGGCCGATACGCTGCAGATCAATCAGTATTTCTTGAGCGCCGTCGGAGGGGAATCCACGTTATTGGCCCACGCTCAGAACTTTCTCGACGGTGCGCAAACACTCGTTACCTATAATGGGAAGGGTTTTGATCACCCGCTGCTCAAGACGCGCTATCACCTTGCACGCATCGCCGATCCTTTTGCAGCGCTGCATCATCTCGATCTGCTTTATACGACCCGACGCGCCTACGCCAAGCGTTGGCCTGACTGCCGTCTCAAGACGGCGGAAGTGCGTATGCTCGGGTTCAGGCGCGCGGGCGATATTCCGGGGAGTGAAATCCCGTCGATTTGGTTCGACTGGATGCGCCGGGGATCGACCGCTCTTCTGCCGCGCGTTCTTCAGCACAATCGCTGGGACATCGTCTCGCTCGCAGAGCTGCTGCCGATGCTACATCGCTGCTATCTGGATCCGGTAAACAGCGGCGCCAATATCATTGCGACCATGAAACACTGTCCCGCCCAACCAAGCGGCAGGCAGCGCGGCTACGACTATCTGCTTAATAACCGAGCCCATCTGGATGATGAAGCGTTGATGGAACTGGCACGACTGGCACGCCAGCAAAGAAATTGGGCGCTGGCAACGGGAATCTGGGACGATCTGATGACAAAGGGAAACCCGGAAGCGATTGAAAGACTCGCAAAATACTATGAGCACGTCGCGCGCGACTATGACCGGGCATTACAACTCTGCCGTCTGTTGATTCGCCGCGACGGATCGCAGCATCGGCACGGACACAGAGAAACAAGACTGCTAGCCCGAATATTGCGCGAGGGCCGCGGTAGCGAGCAAGCGCATGACAAAATGGA
>CAZFZX010000218.1:0-6315 GCA_964523765.1 uncultured Enterobacteriaceae bacterium | reverse complement strand
TCCACTCAAACTCTGCGTTCGGCGGTCGTTGTTTAACGTCGGATCCCGAATCCGCACCCCCGATCCGACGGATCTTCGCGATTGCGGGTCTCTCGCAGCACGATATCATTAGCTTATGGAGCACCAAATTGTTCATCTAGTCGTCGCCATTGCTTGCGCGGGCGTCGTCGCGCAGTGGCTCGCATGGCGATTTCGAATACCGGCAATCGTAATTTTGTCAGCAGCCGGTCTCTTGCTAGGACCCGTCAGCGGCGTACTCACGCCGACCGAGGATTTTGGGGCGCTGCTGACCCCGTTCGTACACCTTTCAGTCGCGGTTATTCTGTTCGAGGGCGGTCTCAACTTGCGTTTGCATGAATTGAAAGAAGCCGGTGTCGGAGTCCGCCGGTTGATCACTGTGGGACCTGCCCTCGCCTTTGGCCTCGGATCGGCTGCGGCGCATTTCATCGGGGGCCTGTCCTGGCCCGTGTCACTGGTGTTTGGCGCCATCACGATCGTAACGGGCCCGACCGTCATTATGCCTTTGTTGAGACACGCGCGCCTACGGCCCCGCACGGCAGCCGTTCTGAAGTGGGAAGGGATTGTGAATGATCCCGTCGGGGCCTTATTGGCGGTCGTCTTGTTCGAGTATTTCGCTCTTGCCGAAGGCGGTGCCAGCGGACTGTCCCTGATCGCCGGTATGATCGAAACTATCATCGCGGCGGGTCTGTTCGGCGGCTTGGTGGGTTACCTCTTGGGCAAGGCTTATCCGGCGGGACATTTCCCCGAATATCTGAAGGGACCGACGATGCTTGCGGCAGTATTGTTCGTCTACGCCGGTTCCAACATTTTGCACGAAGAGGCAGGGTTGGTTGCCGCGACGACATTAGGTCTCGTCATGGGGAACATGAATTTGCCGAGTATCGACGAATTACGGCGTTTCAAGGAATACATAACGGTTATCCTCGTATCCGGACTCTTCATCGTGTTGACCGCCGATTTAGATCCCGGTCTGCTGGTCGAAATGGACTGGCGAAGTTGGGCCCTACTTGCGACGCTGATTTTTGTCGTGCGTCCACTGACAGTATTTGCCGCGACACTCGGCGCGGGCCTCGACCGCGAAGATCGGATCCTGATCGGCTGGATCGCGCCCCGCGGGATCGTGGCTGCCGCGGTGGCCGGTGCGTTTTCGATTCGTCTCGTCGAAGCAGGCTTCGATGATGCTGTCGCCCTTCTGCCGCTCGTGTTCGCACTCATCTTGTTAACGGTTACCTTGCACGGGTTTTCGATCGGCCGTTTGGCGCGTTATCTCGGGATCGCGTCCAAGAAGCAAAACGGCATCGTTATCGTTGGGGCGTCGCCGTGGACTATCGATTTGTCGAAGAATCTGATCGATTTGGAGATCCCGGTGCTTCTGGTGGATGCCTCGTGGCATCGGCTGAGACCCGCGCGCCTCGCCGGGATCCCGATCTATTTCGGTCAGGTCGTTTCGGCATCGGCCGACGAAACGCTCGACATAGGCTCGATGGGTTACCTACTAGCGGCCACCGACAACGACGCATACAACGCTCTCGTGTGCACCCGTTTCGGCAACGAGTTCGGGCGCAGTCGTGTTTTCCAAATACCGATGCCCGCTTCCGATCAGCACGAGACCAAAGGTCTGATTCCGGCTTTGCGCGGCCAGTCGGCGTTTCCGGACAGTGCTCAATATGAGGAGATCCTGCGCCGCTATTTTCAGGGATGGCGTTTCCAGAAAACGAGATTCACCGATGCCTACGCGTTCGCGGACTATCGAGCAGCCGCGACCGCTGAGGCCTTCGCAAATCTGGTCGTGAGACCCAATGGAGCCCTGGTCTTGGGTCCGTTGGAGGAAGCCCCCGAAAGCGGAGACACCTTGATCAATTTCGTCGCTCCGAAAAAGAGCGATTGAGCGGTGGTTGCGGTTTACGCCCGGATGTCGCTCTCAGAAACTGGCATTCATGAGCGAGCCGAAGTCCTCGGTAGCGGCCGCCGGCTTAGGCGTCCCCTCAGTCCCACCGAACCGGTTCCCCCCGGAAAGGTACGCAATATTTCTCCCGGTCAGCAACGCTTCACGCGATCCGTCTGACTATTCGGATTCTTCACGCAATTCGTCTTCGGACCGGCATTGATCGCGCCCCGACCGCTTCGATAAGTACATCGCTTGGTCCGCGCGATCGAATACGTCATCGACATTATCGCTTTCGCGAAATTCGGCGATTCCACACGACAACGTCACCGGTACTGGCGTTTGCTGAAAATGAAAATTGCATTTTGCGATATACGCCCGCAGTTTTTCGAGCAGCGCCATCCCGTCCTGTAGAGATGTCTCGGGTAATAGTAGAACGAATTCTTCGCCCCCGTAACGGCACAGGATATCGCACTCCCTGATCTGACTTTCAATTTGCTGAGCGACATTGGTCAGAACCTTGTCACCGGCGGCATGACCGTAGCTATCGTTGATGTCTTTGAATCGGTCGAGATCGATTACCGCAAGTGTCAGCGTCGAACCGTACCGGCGCCAACGCAGGAATTCCTTGCCGACATTCTCGGTGTATCCAGACCGGTTGAGGATCCCCGTGAGCGGGTCGATTAACACTTGTTCGCGCTGCTCTTTCAGATTGTCGCGTAGTTCCTTCGCTTCGTCCTCCAGTTCGCCGATGGCGTTCACCATGTTTTCGACTTTCTCACTCGCTTCGGCGCACCGTTTGTGCTCGGCTTGAACGAAATCGCCGAGTTTCGTGTTGATGTTGTCGAGATGCGATGCCACCGCGATCTTAATCTGCGCAATGTCCGATTCACCGACGATCTCCGACCGCATTTCTTCGACCTCCCCGCACACGTTCTTTTCGAGAGTTGAGGCGTTTTTGGCACCCCGGTCGCGGAAAGTATCCGATTTTCGGATCTGGGATTCGAATTCACGCAGTCGCGAGAGAATGTTCTTCAAGAATTCGCCGAGGTCGTCTATCTCTGCCTGCAACTCCACCCGCATCGCCGCCGTCAGGTCGGCGATTTCGGGTATGCATCCGTACAGAGCGGCGGGCGTATCCGCCATTTCGATCGATCGTCTCGTTTTCTTTGCCCGTCCGGTCAAGCCGGCCGGGAAAGGGATGAGTTCGACTAACAATAGAAGCTGGTCGCGGGCCTGGGCGAATTGTTTAGGGTCGCCTTCTGCCGAAAACTCGGCCGAAATCACTGCCGCCGTTTCGACCAGATGCTGATTGAATTCGGCTTCGGTATGGCGCGCCCGTATCCGGTTTCTTATCTCGGAAATAGCCG
This sequence comes from uncultured Enterobacteriaceae bacterium, assembly GCA_964523765.1. GTDB lineage: Bacteria > Pseudomonadota > Gammaproteobacteria > UBA11873. The sequence continues at coordinate 3,039 of CAZFZX010000218.1, read as the reverse complement.
CACCGGCAGCGGCCGGAAAATCGATTTCTTCGAGCAGTCGGGCGAGGATGCCGGCACCCTGCGTGTTTGGTTTTTCAGCCGCGGTGCCCTGCCCGGGATTGAAGGCGGCGATCTGTGCGACGGCGTCGACCGTGTCTTCCAACACCCGCTCCAGGCTCGCACCTTCGATCGGCCTCGATACCCGTTGCTGAATGGACTTGAAGGGCCGGGCGTCGGGAAATCGGGTTTCCAAGCGCCCGAGCAACTCACCCAGTGTCCGAGACGCGTCCTGCCCGGGATCCTGTGCAACGCCCTGAGCGAGACCCTGAGAGAGGATGGTGTCGACGATTTCGTCGATTAGGGATTGGAGTTCGTCATTTTTCCGATCGCTCTGTCCCCGAATCAGCAAACCGAGCTTTTTCAACAGCTTATCGAGTTCCGGGTGCTGGCCATGATACGATAGGGCGAGTCTCAACACGCCGCGCTGCAAGCGCGAAATCGTCTCCCCGGCGCTGCCGGCTTTAGCGCCAGTCTTTACTTTGTCCATCTCACTGCAACATCCCGATTAACACCCCGGCTCACGCCAGCCTCCCCTCGTAGACGATCCGCGCGACGATTCTCTATGCCATACCTAGCGCCTAGAGCAGGAGAGCTTCCGACGAAGCGGCGGTACCGCCCTCTGTCCGGCGGGGCGGCGAATTACTGCTTTGTTTCCTTATCGACTAATGTGTCGAGGACCTTTAGCAAATCTTCGTAAGAACCGGTCAGTCGGGCCGAGCTGCGGAAGCGGCCGTTGACGATAACGGACGGAACGCCGGTGATACCGTAGTCTTTCGATGCGGTCAGCGCTTGGCGGGTCTTGGTATCGACGGAAAAGGAGTTATAGGCCTCGCGAAAATCCTCGTCGGCCACGCCGTGCTCGGCAAAAAACCGCGCGAGGCTGTCTTCGTCCCCGATCTTACGGTGCTGTTCGTGGATCGCTTCGAACAGTGGCGTATGGATCTTATCGAGGACGCCGAGGATTTCAGCGGTATAAAACGCCCGGGCGTGAGGAACCCAGGTTCGAGCGAAAACGCCGGGCATACGGCGAAAAACCACGTTGTCGGGAAGCGATCGTTGCCATTTCTCGATATGGGGCTCAAAAGAGAAGCAGTGATGACAGCCGTACCAGAAGACCTCGACCACTTCGATTTTCCCGTCCGCGTGGGTCGCGACCTCCGGGGTAATGCGTTCGTAATGCTGGCCTTCGGTGAAATTCTGGTCGGCGACGGCCCCAAAGTAAAAGACGCTGCAGAGTACCCCGATGATAATTCGAAACATTGGTATCAATCCTTTAGTGATTTACGGGCCGAGGCCGAGCGATTAGTTCGCTAAAATTAGCGCAGGTTCAATTCCGAGTACCGTATTGTCGACAACTTCCGGTCGCTAGGGAACCTGTGATTCATTCCGGGACAGTCGAGTTGCCGCCCAAAATCGTACAGGTCAAGGCGCGGTGCTCAGGCGATAGCCAGGGACTATTGGCAAGCGCCGCAACGCAGACCGGGACGATTTTGGGCGGCAAGGTGACGTTCCATGAATTGATCAGAGGTTCCCTAGGTCTGACGCCGGTTTCACCGACGCGTCGTGGGTCAGTGCGGTCCGTTGATGTATCGGGCCATTCGCGATCCCGTAAGACACGGCGCGATGACCCCGTCGACGAGGTCGCTCTTAAGAACCATAGGCTTTCCAACGGCAGCGAGACCGGCGCATTATATAACGGCTGCGGTTTTTGGTTCTCAAATTCCTAACGAAGAACGAAAGACTATGCGTTCAGGCGGGTCGTTCGTACTATAGCCGTCACTTCGATAAGCGAACCGTTATTTCATGTCAGACCGGCAAGCCCTGCAAGACTTGGACCTCTCTACGGCCGCGTTCGTCAAGGAGGCGCACGTATTGGACCAAATGCCGAGTGATTCGGGCAAAGAAGTCGCTTTCGCCGGCCGTTCCAACGCCGGCAAATCCAGCGTGCTCAACGCGCTGTGCAACCGACGAAAATTGGCGCGGACCAGTCGCACCCCCGGCCGTACCCAGCATTTCGTAATCTACGAGTTTGCCCCGGGGCGCCGGGTTGTCGATTTGCCGGGCTTCGGTTTCGCCAAAGTCTCGCAATCGAAGCGCGACCATTGGGCGTCCGAGATTCCTCGTTACCTCGAAACTCGGCGTTCGCTGATCGGGCTCGTTCTCGTGGCGGATTCGCGCCGCCCGCTGAAAGAACAGGAACTCCAGATTCTCCGGTGGTGCGTCGCCTCTGACCTGCCGGCCCTTTTACTATTGAACAAGTGCGACAAATTGAATCGACAACAGGCGACGACGGCGATGCGTGAAACCGAACGCGGTCTTGTGCCCGGTGGGAACGCTATCGCCGTACAGCTTTTTTCCGCTACCGAGAGGCGCGGGATCGGTGACGCGCTTGCGGTTATCGCGAGTTGGTTTCAAGGCGAACAGAAGAATTAAAAAGGGCCCCGGTCGCTAATTAGGGGGATTTACAGGAACCGGGGCCACTTTGGCCGGTACGATTGGGGATATCAAACCGGCCCCGCCGTAGGGAGAAACGGCGGGCGTTCTAACAGAACGTAACTTAAAGACCCTCGAGTGCAGAAAAAGTTCCACCTACGGCAGGCGCCCCCCGCAGCGCTTCTACTCCACGACCTTTATTCGCCTCGTCGTCGGCGCAAGGGTCTCGTTGGGCGCTGCGTTTAGCAGCTTCAGGTGTGTTTCTGGTAGCTTTTGCAACGGCGAGCTTCGTGCGAGCGTCCGCCACGAAATTGCTCCATTGAGAGTAACGACCCTGAGGCGGTTACCGTGCGCGCCGGCCCGTTCGGTTGCCGTCAGTCGATGAAAACTCTCAGCCACGTCTTTGAAGACCTCATCAAACTGCGCCAGTTGTCCAGGCTCGCGCGCCATGCCCACGATGACGAACGCCTGCCGGTCCAGCACTAACGCGCTGATCCGCACCGTCCGTGATCCCCCTTCCATGTTGACCGTAGCGATGCCTGTGATTCCATCTACACCCGCCGCGTC
>CAZFZX010000217.1:0-6555 GCA_964523765.1 uncultured Enterobacteriaceae bacterium | reverse complement strand
AACAATTTTGGGCGGCAATTCGACTATCCCGGAATCAATCAGAGGTTCCTTAGGGTATTTCGACGAAATAGTGGCCATTGGGGTGATCGATTCGGACCCAATCGAGGCTCGTCCCCTCTAGCGCGATCTCGCCCCGGCAGCGGTCGGAACCATCGCTACTGAATTCGAATCCGTACACTCGCCGCAGACTCGGCCCCTGTCCGGTCCAACTTAACCGGAAGCGGCGCAGCGCAACCGTGTCGTCGAGGCGCTGCACTTTCAATTCCCGGCACACCGTCTTACTGATCTCAAGGACTCTTTCGTGCGCCGTTCGGTTCGCGTGCCAGAGCCAGCCGACGCCCCCCAGCAAGAAAAGCAAATACGGCCCTTCACCCACCGAATCGTTCCGCCTAGCGCCGAGTCGAAAGAATCATGGGCCTATCCTCCCCCGGCAGAACCCCACAATTCGCCATCCACGAGGCTCGCCCGCGCCGCGGCTAGTCGCGGAAGTTCACGTATTGAAGGGGCATGCCCAGCGCCGTCTTTTTCAGCATTGACATGGCGGACTGCAAATCATCACGCTTCTTTCCCGTAATGCGTACCTGCTCCTGTTGTATTTGCGCTTGCAGCTTGAGCTTCGATTCTTTGATCAACTTGACGATTTTTCTCGCGCTATCCTTGTCGATTCCATTCCTAGCCTGCGCGACCTGCTTTGCCGCGTTGATCGATTGTTCGATTTCACTGAGCGTCAGGCAATCGATATCGATCCCCCGTTTCGTCATTTTTCCCTGTAAAATGTTCAGTACCTGGCCGACATGAAATTCCGCGTCTCCGACGATTGTGAGTTCGTAGCCGTTCTGCTCGACTTTTGCGCTGGTTCCTTTTAAGTCAAAGCGGTTTGCGACTTCGCGGTTTGTCTGGTCCACAGCATTCGTAAGTTCGTGAAGATCGACTTCGGAAACGACATCGAATGACGGCATTTTTCTACTCCGCTAGCTGGGTTGGTAGGCTGCGTGCCCGGATGATTACGGTCGGAAACGCAAATTATGAATCATATTCAGGTACATGTAACCAACCCGCGACAGCCGTAATCGCAGTAACGCGCTCGAACGATCTAGAATTCGATGCGCTTGGCGCATGTGTCATCTTTTACCGTAGGAGGTCAAAACGCGTATGAGCAGCAGTGCTTTCGAACATACTGATCACAAGCATATCGGTGGGTTCAATCTGGATTTGGACGCCTATGTTCACGCCGCGACCGGCGCCCGTCATTTTCATTTCAGTTGCGACGACGACAACAACGCGTTTATGGTCGCTTTCCCGACTTTACCGAGCGACGCCAGCGGCGTCGCGCATATACTTGAACATACGGCTTTATGCGGTAGTCGCCGTTATCCGGTTCGCGATCCATTTTTCATGATGCTGCGCCGCTCGTTGAATACGTTTATGAACGCATTTACCAGCGGTGACAGCACGGCGTACCCGTTCGCGACCCAGAATCGCAAGGATTTCGACAACCTATTGGCCGTTTATCTCGATGCCGTGTTCTTCCCGACGCTCGATCCGCTGGATTTTGCGCAGGAAGGTTGGCGACTCGACTTCGTCGCACCCGGCGACGATTCCGAACTCGTATTCAAGGGCGTTGTATATAACGAAATGAAGGGCGCAATGAGTGCACCCTCGACCCAATTGTGGCAGCAGCTTCACGCGGCAATATTCCCGGACACCGTATATCATTTTAATAGCGGCGGAGACCCCGCCAGCATCCCAAACCTAAGCTTCGACCAACTGACCGCGTTTCATAGGACACACTATCATCCTAGTCACGCCATCTTCATGACGTACGGGAGTTTCTGCGTCCGCGAGCATCAAGATCAATTCGAATCTCTCGTGCTGAAAGATTTTGTCCGATGCGAGGAGGAACTGCAGTGGAAGTTACAGCCGCGGTTTAAGTCGTTCGTCGAGAACGACGGCGTTTACGCGGTGGCGCATTCCTCGGAACTGCGCCGCGGAACCCACGTCGTGTGGGGTTGGCTACTCGGCGAGACCTCCGATCCTGTTGCGTTATTAGAAGGCCATCTGCTCGCCGGATTACTGTTGGAGCACGGCGCGTCGCCATTAAGGCATTACCTCGAGACTACAAGCCTTGCCGACGCACCGTCGGAACTGTGCGGGATCGATGATTCCTGTCGAGAGCTGGTCTTTTGTTGTGGCGTCGAGGGAAGCGACCCGGAGCATGTCGACCAATTGACCGAGGACATTGTCCATTTATTGCAAAAGATCGCCGACGAAGGGGTCGACCAAGAGACGCTCGTCGGAGTACTCGATCGGATGGAGATAGCGCAACGCGATATTGGCGCGGGCGGCTATCCCTACGGTCTTCAGTTGATGGGGCGGGCTCTGCCTGGGGCACTCTACGGATCCGATCCTGCGGGTTTGATCGATATTGACGGCGTGTTGCGTCGTCTGCGGACGCAGATCGGCGATCGGATGTATATCGCTTCCCTCGTCGGCGAACGGTTATTGAACAATCCGCACCGAGTTTGCGCTGTTATGCGGCCCGACGAGCACAAATTCGAACGCGACTCGGCGGCCGAAGCGGCGAGACTTGCGGAAACTCTGCAACGTATGGACGCGCCCGCGAGAGCGGAAATTCGGGCTCGGTCGTCGCGTCTCGAAGCGCGCCAAGACGAGCCGCAAAACGCGGATCTTCTGCCCAAAGTCACTTTAGCCGATGTGCCGCGCGCTTTGCCTGAGATAGCCGGTGCCGAAGTGCCGATCGGTGACTCTTCGGCTCACCGCTATGCGGCGACCACGAATGGTCTGGTCTATTTACAACTCGTTTTCGACCTGCCGGCGGTCGATGATTCGGAGCTGAGGCAGTTGCCGCTGTTTTGCGAGTATCTAACCGAGTTGGGCGCCGGTGGCGAGAACTATCTGCAAACGCAAGCCCGGCGCGCGTTGGCCGGAAATATCGGCGTTTATTCGTCGGCGCGCACCGATCTCGGGGACGTCAACCGAGTGAACGGAAGGCTCGTCGTCACCGCAAAAGGCCTAGCACGCAAAAAGGACGATTTGATCTTTAACTTGTTCGAGGTCTTGAACGCCGTAGGCTTCGACGAGTACCCGCGACTAGTGGATTTACTTTCCCAATCGCGAGTCGACGTCGAAGCCTCTATCACCGATCGGGGACATCAACTCGCTATGCAAGGAGCTGCGAGATCGTTGTCCGCGGGTGCTTTTCTGGACGACCTGTGGGAAGGTCCCGCGAACATCGCGTTCGTGCAGAGCACCGATCGACTCTGCCAGGATAGCGCCGAAGAGATTGAACCCATCGCGCGTTCGTTCGAACAGATCCGGATCAAGTTGCTATCAGCGCCCTGGCGCGTTCTCGTTGTCGGCGAGGAAGGAATCTTGAGCGAGGTCATCGCCGGACTCGGAACGATTGGGAGCACGCAAAGAGTCAGCGGCGAGTTCACGCCGTTCGCCGTCACTCGCTCGGACGCCAGACCGAACGTTGCGTGGATGACGAATACCCAGGTCAATTTTTGCGCCAAAGCCTACCCGGCGGTAACGGAGGGCCACTCCGACGCGGCGGCTATGTCGGTGTTGGCCAAATTCCTTACCGACGGTTACCTGCATCCGGCGATTCGGGAGAAAGGTGGTGCTTATGGCGCCGGCGCACAATTCGACGTGGGGAGCGCAACTTTTCGGTTCTTCTCGTACCGTGATCCGCGCCTCGCCGGGACGTTAGAGGATTTCGACCGATCGCTCGATTGGTTGAGTACTACCAATGATGCGCAACGCCTCGAAGAGTCGATCCTGGGTGTCATACGTAATTTGGACAACCCGAGATCACCCGCAGGCACGGCGATCCATGCTTTTTTTGCGGAATTGGATGGGCGAAGCCACGCTTTTCGCACGGCTTACCGCGATGCGGTGTTGAATACGACCGCCGCCGACGTGCAGGCGGTCGCGCAAAGATACCTAAAGGCAGAACGCATGGCGACGGCGGTAGTAACGCACGCCGGTCACAAAAGCGAGGTCGAGCGACTACACTTACACGAGGAGAGGCTATGAAGTGGTTACGAGGTAGCTCGTGAAGATCGAATTCAGCGAAGGCGCGAAGGGCCAGTCGGAGATCGAGAGCGTATTGCGTATCGCCCGCAGTTTGCCCGAGACGGCCGGTTCACTTCGTCTGCGCGAGCAACTGGAGAACAGTGCGTTTTCCTACCTGCAGGACGACGAAGCCGAGGCGACCCGGATGCGCTCGCTGATAGCCTCGAATAGGCCATCGTGGCTGGCGCGGGCGGCTGCCTCCTGGCATCGTTTGTGGGGGCCCACGAGTCGCGAGATGGACCTGAGTAAACAGCGTATCGACGCGTTGGAGCGCGCGGAGCGCGCCGAGCGATCGTCCTTCGATGCGGTGGCGGAAATGGCCCGGATTGGGCGCGAACGGGACGCGTTGAGTGCGGAACTCCTACAACTTCGGCAGCGCAACGGTGAGTCGGACAGCGACGTTGGGGAATAAGGGACGGCGGTGCGTCCGTCGGTTAGGTGGCGTGGTCGCCATCACGGTTTTAGGCGCGCTCGGCCCGGAAGCTGCCGCGGAGTTTTATGTATTTTTTGATGGTGAGGGGCGCAGGCACGTTAGCAACATCCCGGCGTACGGATTCACCGCGGGCGGCGCGATAAAAAGCCCCTACGACCCGAATTCGATCGTATATCAGCACGGGCGATTGCGAGAGGATCTCACTCGACAAGCCGAGGACATAGCGCTTCGCCGGGAACGCGAACAGATTAGTGCCGAACTGCCTCCGGAGATCCAACAAACGCAAGTATTGCGTCGCGCGCCGCGCGAGGGAATTATGAACCTCGATGAATTGATCGAACTCGAAAAGCGCGGGGGACGACACGAAGGATCCCCCACGGGTGAATCATCCGGGCCCGATCCCAGGAAGTAGCACGCGAGGAGGCCCGGGTCATCGAAGCGGCGGCACCCCAAGTAAACGATAGGACGTTAGAAGAAATTCTAGTTGCCTACGGGCTGGGACTTCGAACGGTTGTACCGGTAGCGAGAGGTCTTATCAACCAGACCTGGATCATAACGACGCCCGCGGGCGAACGTTACGTCTTACAGAGGCTGCATTCCGCCATCCCTTCCGGGGTCAATGACAGAATTGAATTCGTCGCGGCGTGTCTCGAAGAAAGGGCGATCCGCACGCCGCAGTTGGTCGCGACGCTGAGCGGGGAGAACCATCTGGAGATCGGCGGGGCGATCTGGCGTTTGTTGACCTACGTTTCGGGCATTAGTTATGAAATCGTCCCCGACGCTCATCACGCGTTCGAGGCGGGCGGCGTTTTGGCGCGATTTCATGGCGCGTTTACGGGCCGAGACGATATTCACGTGTTGCCTGCGTCCACTACGCACGATATCGACCGCCATCTCGACGACCTCCGCGCGGCCCTTACCGAGCATCCGCGGCACGGCGACCGTGCGCGCGTGCACCTATTGGCGCAGGAGATATTTTCCGCCGCCCGGTTGTTGCCGAAAGCGTTCGCCGGTGCTCCCCGGGTAGTTCACGGCGACCCAAAGATTTCTAACATCTTGTTTCGGGACAACGGGGATGCCGTTTGTCTGGTTGATTTAGATACCGTGGGGTTGATGGCATTGAATTGGGAACTCGGCGACGCGTTTCGCTCGTGGTGCAATCCGCTGGGTGAGGACACGGAGAACACGGAATTCTCATTGGCGCTGTTCAGCGCCGCGCTCGACGGATACCAGGCCAATTCGGTGAGTACCATCGCGCCTCGCGAGGTTACTGGAATCGTCGCCGGGATCGAGACTATCTATATTGAATTAGCCGCTCGCTTTTGCGCCGATGCGCTGCGGGAAACTTATTTTTCCTGGGATCCGGCTCGATTTGAGACCCATACCGCACACAATTTGGTACGCGCGCGAGGGCAACTCAACGCCGCCAGAGACCTGGCATCGAAACGACAAGAGGCGGTTCGTATTGTTGAAGAGCTATTTGCGCCCGGAACTTGAGGCCGGGAGTCTATGGGAGTTCTGACCTCGATTTTTCGACGGGCAAACGCTGCCCTGTTTTCTTGTTTGTGCGTCGTTGCGCTTGGCGCGTGTTCCGGCGTCAACACGCGCACCGCCGACGGACAGCCAATCCGTATGACGCGGGACGAATTCGCCGAATATGTCGAAACGACGTTCCGTTACCACAATAGAATTGTCAACGAATTGATCCTCGCGTCCAGTTTAGGAGACGAAGATGTGGTCGTAGACGCATCGCTTCTTAGCGCCGAGGAGGACATGGCGGCTATTTGTCAGCCGTTAAACGACCCGGTAAACAACGACCGCACCCAAAAACCAATTCCACCATCGGTTATCACCACGCAGATACGCGGGTTGTGCTTGATGTTTTTTGCAGTCTGACTGCTAAATACCTCAAAATAGTATCCCGTTCCATCATCACGCAAGCACAAGGAACCAATTGGTGCCACATTGGGTCACCGATGCGGGTTTCAGACGCCCTTGGTTCAAGGCTGTCGAAGCCCTGGGTT
>CAZFZX010000216.1:3073-6560 GCA_964523765.1 uncultured Enterobacteriaceae bacterium | reverse complement strand
GCATTGATACGGCATCAACGCTGACTGATCAGGATTTGAGATCCGGTATTTAGCTTCGGGGCTTAGTCAAATAGCGTCCGCCTGCGGCGGGTTTCTTTTACTGGATACCGGGTCTAGCCCGGTATGACGGTGATGGCGTACGACCGTCATCCATGGCGGTCGCAAGGCCGGAGTGGCGGTGATGGTGTACGACCGTCGGTCTTTATTTCGAAACTGATTGAGATTTTGGAACACCTTTTTAGGGCATATTGAATGGACCGACTACGCGGGCAGTTTGTGATGATGGCTCGGGCCAACTTTGCGCTCAAACGTTTACCCTTATGAATCCTCTCTTCGTACTCGTTACTGGCGTCGCGATCAGCATGCTGGTTATTCCGCTGGCGTGGCGGTTGGCGCCGTACATGGGGATGATCGATGAGCCCGATGAGCGCAAGGCCCATGCGAAACCTATACCGCGGATAGGCGGCTGGGGCATTGTGTTCGGGACGCTGATCCCGATTGTATTGTTCGTCCCCCTCGATCCTTTGATCCAATCGTATGTGTTCGGTGGTTTGGTGCTGTTTGTCACCGGAGCTTGGGACGACGCCACGGAGATCGGGCACTACGCGAAATTCGGGGGGCAGCTTTTGGCGGTTGGCATCGTTGTCTTCTATGGTGACTTGTGGATCGCGCTGCCACCGTACGTAGGGTTCGAGGAAGTATCTCCGCTATTTGGTAAACCGTTTACGTTTTTTGCCATCGTGGGGGTGATCAACGCGATTAATCATTCCGACGGGCTCGACGGACTCGCGGGCGGCGAATCGCTACTAAGCTTGATTGTCATCGCTTTCCTCGCGCACATCGTCGACGACGGGATACTCGCCGTCGTCATAGCCTGCGCGACCATGGGCGGTGTGCTCGGCTTCCTGCGGTATAACACTCATCCCGCTCAAGTGTTCATGGGGGACACGGGCAGCCAGTTTCTTGGTTTCACCCTCGGGTTTCTAACGGTCTATCTCACCCAGGTCTGTCATGTAGCATTAAGCTCCGCACTACCGCTACTCCTAATCGGATTGCCTATCGTCGATATATTGGCGGTACTGTTCTTACGGATCCGGGGGAAGATGAACTGGTTCCTGGCAACGCGTAATCACGTCCATCATCGGCTGCTCGATCGCGGCTTCAATCATTACGAGTCGGTGATCGTTATCTATTCCGTTCAAGCGCTATTGGTCATCAGCGCGCTATTCATGCGTTATGAAAACGACTGGTGGGTAACGGCTTGGTATCTTTTCGTTTGCGGTTCGGTATTCGTGTCTTTGACCGTTAGCGAAAGGAAGGGGTGGTATGCGCACCGGCGCGGCGACGAGCGGGCGGTGAGCCAGGCGATCACCTATCTCAAAGCGAGAGGGATCGTTACGGTTGTCCCGGGACGGCTGGTTTTGTTACTCGTGCCGTCGTTCGTCGGTAGCGCCGCCTTATTGGCGGAGACCGTTCCGCGCGATTTCGGCATTATGTCAGGCGTACTGTTCGTCTTATTGTTGTTCGAAATGATTTTTGGCAAACGCGGCGACACTATCGCCGTTCGAGCTGCGATTGCTGGCGCGGCCATATTCACCGTTTACCTTACGGCGGATTTCGTGTCCGACGTTATCGCCGATATCGAACTCGCGAGGACGATCTATTTTGTCGTGTTGGCTGTCGCGATCGGTTTGTCGGTTCGTTTTTCCAAGAAACTCCGCTTTCGAACGACCCCGACCGATTACCTGGTTGTCTTCGGGCTGATAACGGTTGCGGCCTTCACCAACGAAACCTTCGATGCGCGGGCAGCGCGCCTACTCGTGATCGAGGCCGTGATCCTGATGTATGGATGTGAGATTTTGATCGGGCGCCAAGGGGGACGCTGGAGCGTGCTCAACACTGTGACGTTATTTGCGCTGGGGGTACTGGCGGCTCGCGGTTTGTTGCTGCCGGTCTAGGCGGCGGAGCGGAATCGGGAAGCGATCGCGCCCCGGGCCGCTACTTCAGGTAATCGTGAATCACCTCGCCGTCCTCGAGCGTGAAATCCGAGCCGTAATAGAACCCTTCGTCAACCTCTACAACCGGAATATCGGTGTAACGGTCGGCCGGCGAGCGACCGAACTCAAGTGTTGCTGGTCCTCGATAGACTTTGTGCGGCGTGAAGTTGGTGAGTTCGGTCATCGTTAGTTGATTGACGTCGGGTGGTGCGCCGTTTTTGACCGACGGGATGATTTTCCAGTTTACGTATTTCGCGGTACCGCCCATATCCTTCGGATCGATCAATTCGTGCAACAGAACGTTTGCGCGGACCAGTTCGACGCCGCCGCGCGCGACCCTGGCTTGCACGACCCCGTCGTTTTCATCGATCTCCACGGCGCCTAGCTTCTTCGGCCAGCCCCAGATCTCTCGTCCGGCACAGATCGCGATGTCGCTGCTGACCATGAGGAACAAGGTGTAGTTAACCGGTTGCCCTTTGAACTTGGCGTGTGCGCAGAGGGTCGCCTCGCGGTAACGGCCGACGCCGCTGGCGAAGAACTCACTGGTCAGCATGAACATCAAGCCATCGGCATCCGGAACTAGGGGCCGGGGAATGAATTTGGCAATGGCTTTGGGATCGCTCCGGAAGGTCACGTGTTGGGACCAGTTGTCGCGATATTCCAAGGGCGGCACGGAATACATGGGCGACATATACGGCATGCTGTAGGCCTGCCCGGGTGCGGCGCGGGTGGTGGTGGAACGCTTTTTCTTTGTGGCCATTTAATTTTCTCCCGTTGCCGCGGGTGATTTGCCGGCGCGGTCTGTGGGTTCATTTCGATTTGTCCGTCCTAGCAGCATAATTGGTGGGGAGCGGTGGCGCTATATTGGTCTGTCGTCATGCCCATGCAAGGGCGAATCCAGTCAAAGTGGTCGCCGCTTTCAGCGGCGGGTTCTTTTACTGGATGCCGGATCTCGTCCGGCATGACGGGCTTTCGTCGTTCCGGCGGAAGCGACGGCTAAGGATGTGGGGATCCGGTCGATAGGGTCGCCGCTTTCAGTGGCGGGTTCTTTTACTGGATGCCGGATCTCGTCCGGCATGACGGGTTTCGGTCTGTCCTTTCGGCGGAGATGACGGCGGGGATGCGGGGATTCGATCGATAGGGTCGCCGCTTTCAGCGGCGGGTTTCTTTACTGGATGCCGGATCTTGTCCGGCATGACGGGTGCCGGTCTGTCATTTCGGCGGAGGTGACTGCTAGGGATGCGGGGATCCAGTTAATAGGGTCGCCGCTTTCGGCGGTGGGTTTTCTTACTGGATGCCGGATCTCGTCCGGCATGACGGGTGCCGGTCCGTCTTTTCGGTGGAGGCGACGGCTAGGGACGTGGGGATTTGGTCGATAGGGTCGACGCTTTCAGCGGCGGGTTTCTTTACTGGATGCCGGATCTCGTCCGGCATGACGGGTTCCGGTCCGTCTTTTCGGCGGAGGTGACGGCTAGGGATGTGGGGATCCG
>CAZFZX010000216.1:0-2973 GCA_964523765.1 uncultured Enterobacteriaceae bacterium | reverse complement strand
CCGGTCCGTCTTTTCGGCGGAGGTGACGGCTAGGGATGTGGGGATCCGGTCGATAGGGTCGACGCTTTCAGCGGCGGGTATTTTTACTGGATGCCGGATCTCGTCCGGCATGACGGTCGATTCCGGCGCGACGTTAGCATCGTCACTCCTGCCACGGCGGGAGTCCGATCGATGGAGTCGCCGCGTTTTCTGGCATTTTTGTAGCTGGATTCCCGCTTTCGCGGGAACGACGGGGCGGAGAATGGAGACACACTTATTTCCCTTTTCCCGTTGTAGATTGCGAACATAGTGACGGTTTTTTAGCGCGCGGCGATGTAGAATTGCGCGTATTCGAAAAAGCACACGTCGACGGAACTACCTATGAAGTACTTACGAACGGCACTGGTCATTAGTGCGCTAATTACGGTTGCGGCTTGTGGCGGGGCGGAAGACCGCAAGGCCGCGCATATGGACAAAGGGCAGGCGCTGTTCGATGCGGGCAATTTCGAGAAGGCGCGGGTGGAATTCAAGAACGTCCTGCAGATCGATCCCAAGGATATCCCGGCGCGTTTTGCGCTCGCCCAGACGCTGGAAAAGACACAGAACTGGCGGGGCGCGGCGGGTCACTATCTTGCGGTGTTGGAGGCGGAGCCGAATCACCGGGAAGGGCTCTCGCGCATGGGGCAGATCTACTTGCTCGGGCGCAATCTGGAGAAAGCGGGCGAGCACGCCGAAAAGATCTTGGCCCTGGATCCCGTCGATCCCGACGGCCTTACGCTTCGCGCCGGCGTCCGCTCGATCCAGGGCGACATGGACGCCGCCAAGGCCGACGTATTGGAAGCAGTGAAGAGCGAGCCGGGTCACCCGAATGCCTCGGCTCTGCTGGCCTCGTTGTATTTGCGCGAGGGGAAAACGGACCTGAGCATTTCGACCTTGGAAGAGGCGCTCGGCGCGAATCCGGGCAACGCCACGATCCGTACGCTGCTCGCTCGCGTGCATACCCAGGCCGGCAACACCGGCGAAGCAGCGCGCATGTACGGCGCGATCGTCGAGACGGAGCCCGATGTTTTGGGTCACAGACTGCGCCTGGCCAATTTTCATGTGACTCTGGAGCAGAAGGACGAAGCCGAGGCCGTATTGAAACAGGCGATCGCCGACATCGATGATGTGAACGCGCGGCTAGCGTACGCGGAATTCCTCGCCAAACAGCGCAGCGCACAGCTTTCGGTCGATGCGCTGAAGAAAATGATCGAAGAGGACCCGGAAGAATACCGTCTGAGGTTTGCGCTCGGCAAACTGTACGAGGCCGCCAACGATATGGAGAAGGCGCGCGGGGTATATGAAGAGATCCTGGCGATGAGCGCAGACGACGAAGGCAGCCCGAATGCGCTGCAGGCGAAAACGCGGTTGGCCGTCGTAGAGGCTCGCGCGGGTGAAAGCGAAGGTGCGAGCGTACTGGTCGAGGAAGTGTTGGCGGATAATCCGCGGGATCAGGAAGCTTTAAAGCTGCGCGGTACCTTATCGCTCAGCGGTGGCGATGCGGCGGCTGCGATCGCCGATTATCGTGCGGCTTTGCACGACGATCCCGCCAATGCGGATCTGCTGCGTCTGTTGGCGCGCGCACACGTCTCCAACGGCGAGATCGAACTGGCCAAGGATACGCTGCTCAAGGGGATCGACGAGCAACCGGCAGCCCTTGCGCTGCGCGCGGATCTCGTCAACATCTATTCGCGGGAGCAGGAGCTCGATCAAGCCGCGAATCAGCTTGAAGAAGTGATCAAGATCCAAGCGACCAACGCGAAAGCGTACGAGGGGCTGTTCAAGATCCGAGTGCATCAGAAGGACTGGTCGAAGGCGCTCGATATTACCGAGCGGATCAAAGTCGCGTTTCCGGATCAGCCCACCGGTTTCTATTTCGCCGGGTTGGTGCATCAAGCTGAAAAGCGTCTACCCGAGAGCATCGAACAATTTGAATCGGCGCTGGCGGTGTCTCCCGATGCCGTCCAACCGCTGTCGCAGTTGATAAAGAGTCACCTCGCGTTGGGCAAAAAGGACGTTGCCGAGCAGCGGCTCAAGGAAGTAATCGAGCGCAACCCCAAGAACTTCGTAGCCTACAACCTGATCGGGGAACTAAGCCTGGCGGCCAAGCGCATGGAGGAAGCGGAGACCGCTTTCAGAAAGGCGATTGAGATCAATCCCGGCTGGGCGATCCCGTATCGCAACCTTGCCAGCGTACAGATCTCCGGTGAGCAGGCAGACCTCGCGATCGAGACCATGGAGCAGGGGATCGAAGCCACCAACGGTTCGGCGTTACTGGTTACCGGGCTGGCGGCGTACCTCGAGCGTACGGGCAAACTCGATTCGGCGATCGAGCAATACCGGAAACTGCTGGTCGACACGCCCGATTCAACACTGGCGATGAACAATTTGGCGATGTTGCTCATCGAATACAAAGACGACGAAGCAAGCAAGCAAGAAGCGCGGGACCTGGTCAAGGGCCTGCAGAACTCCAACAACGCCGCCTACCTCGATACCTACGCCTGGATCGAATACCAGTACGGCGACTACGCGCGGGCGGTAGAGGTGTTGGAAAAGGCCGTCGCCGCGGCACCCGACGCAGCGATCATCCGCTACCATCTAGGCATGGCATACATGGCCCAAGGCAACGAAGTCCTCGCCAAGGACAATCTGACCCAGGCGGTGGAGTCCAACATCGAATTCCGCGGTCTCGACAAGGCCAAAGCAGTCTTGGCGAAGATCGACGCGGGGTGAATCCATGGGGGAATCCATGGGGTCAGACTCGATCGGTTAAACGTTCTCGGTAACCTGCGGACCGGCGATCACCGCCGCGCCCCTTCGGTATCGTCTGGCGCCGTGCAAGAGCCCTTCCCATAGATAATTGATCCGAAATGCGCCTCACGGTGTTCGTAGGTCCGCCGTACCGTCACCCCGGACTTGATCCGGGGTCCAGTCAAACAATGTCCGCCCTACCGT
>CAZFZX010000215.1:0-6616 GCA_964523765.1 uncultured Enterobacteriaceae bacterium | reverse complement strand
CTAAATGTGCATCCGTCCAGGTCTGCTCCGAGAGACGCATGCGCTTGGAAAACTTGAAGCCCTCCACCTTGCCAACCGTACGGTCGGCGACGCCATGTAGATTGGGGCCGGCGCCGTGGGCCTCACCTTCCAGGACGGAGTGGCAGACGGCGCATTTATGGAATATCTTCTCGCCGTTCATCAGGTCGCAGTCGGTGGTCGTATCCGCCAGGCATACTGGCCACGCCGCCGCCATCGATAAACCGAGTGCTCCCGCGCGCCACCATGAGAATTGCTGGTGCATTTCCGCTATCCTCCGAGGAATTTCCGAACCTCGCGCCCTGCGCGGATTCCGCTTTCTACCGCACCGTCGATGTGCTCATGCCAACCGTTCGCCGTAATCGCGCCGGCAAAGAACAGCGCACCCTCCGGTTGCTGTAAATCCGGCAGGCGGCTGAGTTGTCCGACGCCATAGGCCGGCCACGCACCGAGCGAGAATGGATCGGCGGCCCAATCGTAGCCTGCCGAACTCAGTACATTGACCCCGTCGAACAAGCGACGCACTTCTGCGGAAATCGCTGCGTCGTCGTTGAGGTCGATGGTGGACGCCCGGGCGACGGTGATCGACAGAAGCGTGCCGAGGTCGTCACCGTAGTCGTGGGTCTGTACCCAGTTGAACGGCCGCGCTTCGTCGCAGAATGCGAATACGCGTCCGAGGTTTTCTTTTAGATGAACATACAATTTGGCACCCTTGCAGATCATGCCTTCATCGATCCACCGTTGCTTGCGCGGAGGCAGGGCGGGTGCAAACTCGACATCGCGGTAGACGTTTAACGGCATCGTGAGCACCGCCGCCTGCGCGCTGATCACATCACCGTCTTCGGTGACGACTTTGACTTGGCCAGGTCCGTGTTCGACGCGTTCGATGACGGTATTCAGGCGCAGTTCGCAGCCGCTGTCTTCGATGAGTCGGGTGACGAGCCCCAAGGTCCCCGTCTCGATGCGGTAGTGGGTTTCGGCATCGGCGAACGCATCGTAATTCCAGCCCCCAGCCGCATATAGCTTGAGCATGCCGGGCAGACCGAATTTGCTCGTCAACGCGCCGCCGTAGAGCGCCATGAAACTGTTTAGCTGGATCTGCTGGGTATCGTTCAGGTCGAGCGCCCGAATGCGATCGGCGCAGGACAGCTTGTCGAGTTCGAGCACTTTCGGGTTGTGCAGCGGTTCATACGGCCGCGGGAAGATCTCCCAGACATCGTGGCAGAATTTCTCGAAGCCGTCGCGGATATCTGTAAGGAACTGGTCGGGATCGATCGATCGCGCAGCCCCGTCGTTACCCATCACCCGAGTCTGATCGAGGCCGGTGAATGGATCCTCCACCACGCCGAGACCGTAGCGCTCCATTTCGGCCCAAATGTGGGGCTGCAGCCAGTGGACCCACGCCCCGCCGAACTCGATCTGTTGATCGACGAATGTCGAGGTGAACGTGCGCCCGCCGACCCGGTTGCGTGCCTCCAGCAATACGACGCGGTAACCGTCCTTGCCGAGTTCCCGGGCCGCGGTCGCGCCGGCGAATCCGCCGCCGCGCCGGCGATGAACTCGCGTCGTTTCATGGAGAATCGGTGGTCTTTCATGCGTGTTCTCCTCGATTGAAGCTTAGCCCGTTCGATTCCGGGAATGTAACGCCGACCGGGTTCAGCCGGCCAGCGCCGCGGCGACTGCTCTCCCAGTGTTGACACCCGACTCAATCGCGCCATCCATGAAACCGCGCCAGCCGAGCGCCGAATCCGCACTCGCGAAATGCACCAGGCCTTCGGTCTTGCGCAGGGCGTCCAGGTATTGCGTCGCCTGTTTCGGGCGGTAGGTGCACCACGTGCCGAGGGAGAATGGACCGAGGTGCCAGTCGTAGCTGAGCGTGTCCACGACCTCGATACCCGCGCCGCATCGATCAACGAATTTCTGTACGGCCCCGGTGCTGTGTAAGTCGATGCGCCCGGGATCCGGTCCGAACATCACAAAGATACTCTCCTTGTCGGTGATGCTGTCCGCCCAGAACATCGTTAGTGGTTCTTTTTCGGAGCCGATACCGAGCAGGTTCGGCGCTTGGCCGGCGACCCGAAAATAGCCCTTGATACCCTGGCCGGCATGGCGCTCCGTTGACGCGGTTTGCTTCGCCTCGTCCAGTGCGGGCGTAAACTCGATCGCCGACAGCACGTTCATCGGGGCGGTGACGATCATGCGGCGCCCTTCGAACGTAGCGCCGTCCTCTGTCGTGGCATAGACTTTGCCGTCGCGTTGTACGACGGTTTCGACCACCGCGCCGAGCACGACTTCCGGCTTTGCGTCGGCAACAATGGCGTCGACCAGGCTCTGCGTGCCGTGCGCAAACTTGAAGCGCGCGGTCGCGTCCAGGACGCCCCCGAAGCTGTGCGCAGACAAGGCGTACCAGCGCAGCATTTCGGAATACGCGCTTTGTCCTATCAGGCCGTGACACGATGTCGCCAGGACTCCGGCGACGATATCGCGTTGCAAGGGCGGCATGCCAAGCGCCTTGATGCGGTCCTCGATTGAGAGTTCGTCGACTGCTTTCCAGGCGTCGCCGAAGTGCGGGTCGTAGGGACGGGGGAACCTCGCCGCGGCATCGGCGTGGAATTTCTCGTAGCCTTCGGAGGCTAGCCGATAGCTCTTGTCGGGATCCAAATCGTGCGCTTTACCGCTGCTCAGTACGGTGACGGCGTCCGGCAGCGCGCCCACCATCTCGACTACTTCCAGGCCATAGCGGTTGATCTCGGCCCAGATATGCGGCTGGTACCAATGTACCCAGGCACCGCCGACGTCGTATGACTTGTTGCCGAACTTTGCGTAAAACGTCCTGCCGCCGAGACGATTGCGCGCTTCGAGCAACACCACGCTGAGCCCGGCATGCGCGGCTTCGCGTGCTGCCGTGAGCCCGGCGAGACCACCGCCGACCACGATCAGGTCGAATTCCGGCGACCGGGGTTCGGCGCCGCCCGCCACGGCGCCCGCCGGCAGCGGTTTTGAGGAAATCTCGGCGGAGCACGTTCGGGCTGGCGGCCGGTCGGCGTTTGGAATCATCGCTTTTCATCGCGAACTCCTTGTCTCTAGCATTGCGCGTGCTTCGCGGTGTTTACCGGCGTTTGTCGCGGGACGGGGGCGCTTAATACACCGGGTCGTCACACGCGAAGCAACGAATGGCATTCGTTTGCCGTCATGTGTCCAGAAAGGTGAATCCCTCGAGTTTCATCGGGAACTCGTTGACCTCGACGCCGGTGGCGGCGGTGATCGCTTCCATCACCGCGGGGATAAACGCCGGCACGCCGA
Source organism: uncultured Enterobacteriaceae bacterium (assembly GCA_964523765.1). Taxonomy (GTDB): domain Bacteria; phylum Pseudomonadota; class Gammaproteobacteria; genus UBA11873. Next base: position 3,295 of record CAZFZX010000215.1, on the reverse strand, counting down.
CCTCGCCGACCCCGGTGGGGTGCGCGAGGCCGTTGTCGACGAGATGCACCTCGACATCTGGGACATGCCGTGACTCGGCGACGGTATAGTCATGAAAATTGCTTTGCACGGGCCTGCCGGCGTCAATCGTGATTCTCTGTCCCATCACCATCGACAGCGCGAACGCCGCCGCGCCCTGGACCTGTGACCGCACCCCGTCCGGATTAATCGCGCGGCCGCAGTCGATCGCTGCGGTGACCCGGTGGAACTGCAAAGTCTTGCCGGTCTTTTTCAGATCGACCACATAGCCGCACACCGAGCCGAAGCAGGGCATCACCGCGACGCCGCGGAACACGTTTTCGGGCACCGGTTGCTTCCAATTCGATGCTGTCTCGAGCGTGTCTAGGATCCCGCGCATGCGTTTCCCGTATGCCGTGTCTTTCAGCAGCTTGCGCCGGTAGTCGATCGGATCGTGTCCGGCCAGTCGCGCCAGCCGGTTCATGATCGACTCGAGCGCGGGTCCCGTGTGCAATTCCGCTTCCCCGCGCAACCAGCATACCGAGACGGCGTGCTTGGTATCGTGCAGGCAGTATTCATAGTTCGGCACGTGGTAATTATGGTGTTTCATGCCGTCGATCGATAACAGATCGAAACCGTCTTCGTAGTAGGCCTCTTCGAAGGAAGTGCCCTTTGTGATCGACGCCGCCACGAGCCGGTGGTCCCAGTGGCTCGGCATGCCGCTGTCGTCGATGCCAACGCGAAAACGATGCAAGGCCATGGGTCGATAAAACCCGCCCTGAATATCGTCTTCACGCTGCCACACCATCTTGATCGGGTTCTCGAGACCCGATGCTTTTGCGATCTGCGCGGCCTCGATCACGAAATCCGAATTCGGGACGCCGCGGCGGCCAAAGCTGCCGCCGAGCCACAGGGTATTGATCCGGATATTCTCGCGTTTGAATCCGAGAAGCTGTTCGAGCAGGTCGGCATCGAGGCCCTGGAATTGCGTGCCGGACCAGATTTCGCAGCGTGCGCCTTTTACCTGTGCGGTCGCGTTCAAGGGTTCCATGGGCGCATGCGCGAGGAACGGGAAGCGCATTTCGCCTTCGATTTGCGCCTTTGTCTTCGAGAAATCCACCGTTCCGCCGCGCTCGAATACCGATCCCTTCTTGTCCGCGAGTGCGGCATACTCGCGCCATAAATCGGTGGACGACACGGACGCAAACGCGCCTTCGTCCCAGTCGATCTCCAGCGCGTCTTTCGCCGTCTTCGCCTGCCAGAACGACTCTGCAATTACCGCCACCCCGGTTGGAATTTCGACGACTTTCCTAACGCCAGGCATGGCGTTGGCTGCGGTTGCGTCGTAGGTACCGACTTTGCCGCCAAATACCGGGCAATGCGCGATCGCGGCGTACAACATGTCCGGAAGCCTCAGATCCATACCGAACGTTGCCTCGCCGCTGCTCTTGGACACGCTGTCGACCCGTTGCAGGTTGCGGCCGATGATGGTGTATTGCTCGGGCCGTTTCAGGGTGACCTCTTCGGGTGCGGGCAATTCTGCCGCTCTCGCGGTCAGCGCGCCGTAGCCGATCTCGCGTCCGTTCGCGCGATCGACGACCGTCGAATTCGAGGTCGTGAGCGACGCGGCAGGCACACCCCATTGTTCGGCCGCCGCTTGTACGAGCATGGCCCGCGCGGTCGCGCCGGCACGACGAAAGCTGTCCCACTGAGTGGTAACCGAGGTCGATGCACCCGTCGCGATTATGCCCCAAGTCTGATGGTTGTAATCCGTATCGAGCGAGGTGAGATGTTCGGCTACGACGTGGCGCCAATCGGCGTCGAGCTCATCGGCGAGTACCTGGGCGAGACCGGTGTAGACGCCTTGGCCCATTTCGGCGTGCGGCATTACGACCCGGATCACCTCGTTTGCTTCGATGCGCACAAAGGCGTTCGGGGCGAAGACGACATGCTTATCGGTACCTGCGAGCGTAGCGTTCGGCGCGGCCCACAAACCCACGGTCAGCGCCCCTGCGCCCTTGATGAAATGACGGCGGTTCATTGCGAGTTTATCCATGGCGGCGCTCCTTCGCCGCCTGTTTGATGGCGGTGCGAACGAGCTGGTAGGTGCCGCAGCGGCAGATATTCGTGATCTGCCGATCGATGTCGGCGTCGCTGGGGTCGGGGTTGTCGGCAATGAGGGCGGTCGCCGCCATGATCAATCCCGACTGACAGTAGCCACATTGCGCCACGTTGTTTATTGCCCACGCCTTCTGCACGGCATCTTGTGACGGGCCGGCGAGCCCCTCGATCGTCGTGATCTGCTGTTGTTCGTTGAACGCCGTGATCGGTGTTCCGCACGTACGCACCGGCTTGCCATCGACGAGCACAGTGCAGGCGCCGCAGATCATGGTGCCGCAGGAGTATTTCGTACCGGTGAGGCCGAGGGTGTCGCGCAACACCCACAGCAGCGGTGTGTCGTCGCTGACCTCGAACTCGCGTACGGTGCCGTTAACGGTAAGTTTTCTTTTCATCGGAGCGCTCCTCCTGTTTGAGGTGCCGTGTTCGGTCTATTTGTCGGGATTGAAAAGAACGTTCAATCTATTGGCGGTTCCCAGTAATTAGGATTGTCGCTCAGTTTACACCTCGCCGCACCAACGTCATTCCCACACCAACGTCATTCCCGCGAAGGCGGGAATCCAGTAACAAAAGCGCCGCGCTACGCGCGGCCCATCTTCGACTGGATCCCCGCCTTCGCGGGGATGACGGGACATCGCGAATACGCGGGGATGGCGGACGAAGTGGAGCGGTTTTCGAAACGATCATCGCGCGCCCCTAAATCTCCCCAATCAAGCGATCAATTGCTTTCGCTGCGCGCATGCGTCCATCCTGCGCCTGCATATGGCGGCTCGTCGCGGTGACGTTCGCGCGGATCTTCTCGTCAGTCAACAAGCGCTCGACGTTCCCACGCAGTTCAGCATCCGTCCATTCGTAGCGATGCATGCCGATCCCGTGCGCGGTATCATTCACCCGCCGTGCGTTGTCGTGCCCGTCCCATACGGAAGGCATCACCAGCGGCGGAATACCGTAATACAACGATTCGTTGAAGCTGTTGTTGCCGCCGTGCATGATGAAGACGTCCACGTGCGGCAGCACCGCGGTCTGCTTGAACCACGACGACACGCGCACGTTGTCCGGCACCGCATCATATTGATCGAGGTAATCACCGACGTTCACCAGAACCCGGTAGGGCGCATCGGCAAGTACGCCGATGATGCGTTTGATTAAATCGACATCGGCCACGCCCAGACTGCCGTAA
>CAZFZX010000214.1:0-6713 GCA_964523765.1 uncultured Enterobacteriaceae bacterium | reverse complement strand
GGGTATCGGCACGAAAGTGAAGCATCTTTCGGATGCACCTATTTAGTATGGTTAGCTGAAAATGGAGTAATCGACATGATCGCAAAATTAATCCGATTTGGAAGTCTGGCGTTACTGTTGATCAGTTTGTCTGCGCATTCCGTTCCGCCCGGCGCCGCTATGACCGAAGAACAAATGCAGCAGATGATGGCACAAATACCAATGATAGCGCCCGACGACGTCAATCGATCGGGGCATGTTTGCGACAACATGTAACACTGGATAATTGATCCGAAATATCGATCACTTTCGGAATGAGGACCCCGGATCGAGTCCGGGGTGACGGCTGGTTGACCTACGAACAACGTGGGGCGCATTTCGGAACAGTTATCTAGGAATTCGGTAGTTCCGCGGGTGATGGTTCGCGCTGCAATATTTGCCGTATCTCTGGCGTCGCTGTGCGTACAGCGCGTTTGGAGACTTCCGCGCCGGAATCGAGCAGTACGCGCACCGCATCGGCGTTGCCGTATTCGACTGCGATCTCGAGTGCTGTCTTACCGCGTTTGTCCGCCACGTTGACGTCGGCTCCGGCGGCGATCAACGTCCGCAACTGCCAATCCTGGCGATCGCGGAGGAACTCCGTTATGAGACGGTCCCCGCGTTCGGTCGGCGAGTTGACATTGATGCCGGCAGCGATCAGGTATTCGACCAGTTCCCGATGATGATTTCGCAGGCCGTGTTGTAGAAATCCGGGACCGTTGCGCGTCAGCAACTCGGCGACGGCGATACCGGCCGATCGCAGGAGCTCGATGGCCCAGGGGGCGTTGAAATCGACAGCCGCCGCAATAACCGCTACCGGCGTCGCGCCCGCGGCAATCAACTGTTCGAGAATCGCTTTTTGCGCGGCAAACCTGGCGTCGTATTCCGCTTGAGGGAGCGTCTTGTAGCCGTGGAGCCGTCGTTGTAATTCCTGTACCGTCTTGATCGCATAGTGCGCCGGCGTGCCGTTTTGCGGTCCGTGCTCGGCGCTAACCTCGGCACCTGAGCGCAGTAGCAATCGCACCAACTCCGGATCCCCAGCGCCCGACGCCCAATGTAAAACACCGGCGCCATAGCTGTCGCGGGCCGCAACATTAGCGCCCGCGGTCAGCAACGCGGCGGCTGCGCGCCGAATTCGCCCGCTGTGCGCTTGCTGATTCATGGAACCATGGACCGAAAACCCAGTGCCGTTCGAAAGCACCAGCAACAAAGGGGTTAAGGCTCCTGCGGTGGGTCGGTCGGCCTCGGCGCCGCGTTCGATCAGCGCATCGATCAGTTCGACCTCGAGGCCCAGGGCGGCGAGCTGAAGCGGCGTCGAGCGATAAAAATCGTGGCGCAGATGCCGGGGTAGCCGAACGGTGCGGTGGCGGCACAGAAAGTTCACGTCAAGGTCGGGCGACGCCGGCAAGGAGTACGGCTCCAAACCCGCCTGCCCCCGACCGCCTTCGTTCATACGTAAAGCAAGCGACTGGCATAACTCGGTTTCGGCGGGAAATTCCCGCGCCTCAACAAAGGTCGACCAGGACTCGGTGATTTGGCTCTCCAAAACCTGCGGCGGTGAACCCCCGTGGAGAAATACCCAAAGTGACCAGGTGCCACCGATGAAGTATCCGAAGACGACCAAATTGACCCATAGGCGTCGACTGAGCAACGCGAGGATCATGGCGGCGGGTCCCATAAAAATATGTGCAGCGACGACCGCGATCATCGGCAACATCAGCCATAGGGCCGTAGCGCCCTGCCCCTCGCTGCCAATCGTCAGCCCCACCAAACCTACCGCGAGCACCGCGCAGATGGCGGTCAGGACGACGGCGATATTTCGGCTGTCTTGTCGCATTTGGATAGTCGCTCAAGCGGGCGCTGTCAGGCCTCCGGCAATTGACCTATAGCCCCATTTGCCGGACGGCGAGATCCCGCATGATCTCGGCCGAACCGCCGCCGATCGCCATCACCTTGGTCTCACGATAGATGCGCTCTACCGGATGACCGCGCAGGTAGGCGGCGCCACCGAAGATCTGCATCGCTTCGTTGGCGCAGAATTCGAGTGCGGTGGAGCAGAAGAACTTCGCTTTGCTGATCTCGGCGACGGGCATTTCACTTTCGTTGACGCACCAGCAAATCTGATTGATCAAAGCGTCCATGGCGTCGATGCGCGAAGACATCTCCGCAATTTTGTGGCGAATGACCTGGTGTTTGATCAACGGCTTGCCGAACGTGCTACGCTCCCCGGCGTACCGAACGCTTTCGTCGAGGCAGCGCCGGGACATACCTAGCATCTGCGCCGACATATACAACCGTTCGTAATTGAAATTATTCATGATGGCGAGGAATCCTTTGTTTTCCTCACCCATGAGATGACTCGCCGGCACGCGGCAGTCGTCGAAATACAAAGTGGCGGTGTCCGACGCCCACCAGCCCATCTTTCTCTCGATCGCGGTGCGCGAAAAGCCCGGGATATCGGCGTCAACGAAGAACAGCGAAATACCGCCGAGGCCTTCGCCACCGGTGCGCGCGGCGATCACGAAGTACGCGGCGTTCATGCCCCCGGTAATGAACGTCTTGGAACCGTTGAGCACGTACTCGTCACCGTCCCGATGCGCCCGGGTCTGCAGGTTCGCGACATCCGACCCGCCCGACGGCTCGGTAATGCCGAGGGCGCCGCCGGCGCGCCCCGAGAGGATCTCCGGCAGGGCACGGGCCTTAAGCTCTTCGGCGGCTAGCAGGTTGAGGGGTCCGACCAGGATGCTGCGTGAGGCGATGCTGGCAGCGACGCCGCCGGCGCCGCCACGACCAAACTCTTCGGCCGATGCCGCACGCATGAACGCATCGTCGAAGCCGAGCCCTCCGTAGACCTCGTCGATGTCGAAACCGAAGAGTCCGAGCGCACAGGCCTTCTCGTGCACCGCCCAGGGAAAGGCGCCGGCCTCGTCCCAGTCATCGGCAAACGGTTCGATTTCGTTCCGGACGAAACGTGCCATCGCGTCACGAAATGTCCGGCGCTCTTCGTTGTCGAAGGGATTTCTCATTGCGGAACTCCTACTCACGGTGCGCTTTAGACATCATGTTGGGTTACGCCCTTCGGGCTAACCCAACCTACAATGTTCACGAATTATGAAAGCCTCGATAGAAACGATCTCACGTCTGCATCGTCGAACATGCACGCGGACGTTTCGCCGAGGCGACCACCGCGTTTATAGTGTACGGTCGCTGAATCGACGATACGAGGACGCCAGAAGGAGTATACGATGCATGACGTGAAATTCGGACTATTCGTGTTACCGGATAATGTCGCCGATGCCCAGGCGGCGGCGCGCCGCGCGGAAGCGGACGGTTTTTATTCGATCTCGCACAACGATCACTTCTACTCTCCGCTCGGCCCGCCCGAGTCGCCGCAACTCGAATGTTTCACCGTACTGACAGCGATTGCTGCCGTCACCGAAACGATCAAGCTCGTTCCCGCCGTGGTCGCCGCGTCATTTCGTACCCCCCCGCTGCTCGCCAAGATCGCGACGTCACTCGACATTGCGAGCAACGGCCGCTTCATCTGCGGCCTGGGTGCGGGCTGGCAGGACAAGGAGTACGAGGCGCACGGGATCCCGTTTCCACCGCTGCAAGAACGGCTCGAGCAGTTGGACGAGACGATCCAGATCTTGAAAGCGATGTGGACCCACGACGAGCCGGCGTTCAGTGGCAAGCATTTCAAAGTACACCACGCCTACAACAACCCGCGCCAGATCCAAAAACCTCACCCGCCCATCATGCTGGGCGGATCGGGTACCGGCCTGCTGAAGATCGCGGCGCGCGAGGCGGACATTATCAATCTGATCCCGCCCACCAGTAACGGCAAGGATTTCGTCAACGACCCGGTGGCCACGGTAAAGTTCGACATGGCGACCTTGAAGAGCCGGATCGCGAAACTACACGGTTTCTGCCGCGAGATAGAGCGCGATCCGGCCGAGATCGAACTCGGCGGCCTCGCCCTGCTCGCCCTCTCCACCGATGCCGACGACCCCGCGCTACGCGACCTGGCAAGCGGCCTTGGATTCTCAGATTATGCGGCCGCACAGCGCGCGCCGGTGGCGCTGCTCGGTACGCCGGCGGAGGTCAAGCGGGAGATCCAGCGGCGAGTGGAAGAAACCGCGGTGACGTACTACATCATGCTCGCCGCTTCTCCCGAGACCCAGGACCTCTTTGTCACGGACGTAATGCCGGCATTTCAGTCGTGACGGCATCGGAACGCCGCCACCCGTAAGCTGACGATGTCCCCGCCACTCCCGAGCACGTCCGGGACGTACGCCATCATCCTTGGGAACGCGGCGCGGCAAACCGTCACCGTCGGCCGCCTCGGCGAACTGCCGTTACGGATCGGTTACTACCTCTATGTGGGTAGCGCATTCGGCCCCGGGGGTTTACGAGCGCGTTTGGCCCATCATCTCTCGATTTCCCGCAGGCCACATTGGCACATCGACTACCTGCGCCGGGTAACCGAACCAGCGGCGATCTGGTTCCAGCAGCATTCGTCGAAGGAAGAACATCGCTGGGCACAAGCGCTGGCTCGCGGGCGCAGCGTCGAGAACGCCTGCCCTGATTTCGGCGCCTCGGATTGCGCTTGCACCTCGCATCTGTTCTTCTCCGGCGGACTGCCTGAAGTGGCAACTTTTCGGCGACGGCTGCGCGCACTGGGGGTGCCAGGCGGCGCATGCGCGCGGGCGCTGACGAGCGAAACGTCGGAAACGACAAAGGGCGTGCGGTGCTCGGTTCTCGTTTGACGGACCGCCGGGTCCGGTCCGGAGCGACGGGCAAGAACGATCCGGGCTGATTCCTAGACCGGCGGGTTTGTCTGTCTATTCCTCGTCGAGCAATCCGTCGAAAGGTACCGGCCTGCCAACGCCGTAACCCTGCGCATCGCCAACACCAATCTCCCGCAACAGTTCCTTGATCTCATCGTTCTCCACGAACTCGGCGATCGTCCGCATACCCATCACGTGACCGATCTCGTTGATCGATCTCACCATGGTTCGGTTGATTTGGTCATCAACGATTTCCCTGACGAACAAGCCATCGATCTTCAGATAGTCGACCGGCAGATTCTTCAAGTACGCAAAAGAAGACAACCCGCTGCCAAAGTCGTCGAGGGCGAACCGACAGCCTGCGGCCTTGAGGGATGCAATGAATTTTCTTGCGCTGGTCAGATTTTCGATCGCCGCGGTTTCGGTGATTTCAAAACAGATCTTCTCGCCGGCAATCCCCGAAGCGTCCAGGGTCGAAATGATAAAGTCCAAAAAACCGTCTTGCGTCAACGACTGGCCTGACAAATTCAGGGAAACGAAATCAATTCTATTTAGAAACGCCGGATGCTCGGCCAACAAAGCGGCGGCGCGCGCGATGGCCCAGCGGTCCAACTGTTCCACCAGATTATAACGCTCGGCAGCCGGCAGAAACGCCGCGGGCAAAATGAGCCGTCCTTCTTCATCCTCCATTCTGAGCAGAAGCTCATAATGTTCGTCAGCGCTATCATCGAGCGGATGAGGCCCGTAAGCATATCGTGGCTTGCTTGATAGCTCAGTCGCTCCGTCAGTTCATACTCATGGGTCACATCGTCCTGGATGCCAACGAAGTGAGTGATGTCTCCGCTCCCGTCCTTGACGCCGGAAATCGAGGTGCGGCTCCAGTACAAGCTGCCGTCCTTTTTCCTATTATGGAATTCGCCCCTCCATTCCCCGGTAGAAAGCAAGGTTTTCCACATATCTGCATAGGCCCCGCCCTGGGTCTCCCCCGATTGCAGAAAGCGCGGATTCTGCCCGACAGTTTCTTCCTTTGTATAGCCTGTGGTTTCCGTAAACTCGGGATTGACGTATTCAATATTTCCGTCACGATCGGCAACGATGATGGATGACGAGCTTGATTCCACCGCCCGCGAGAGTTTCTGTAGTTCTTCCTCCGCTTCTTTGCGCTCGGTGATGTCAAACATGTTGCCGACAATCGCGCTCGCGACCCCGTCGGCATCGCGAACTATTGAACGGCTGTCTCTTATCCAACGATAGCCCAATTCCTTGTGTTTGAAGCGGTACTCGAGGACCGGCAAGAAATCTTCTTCGAGCCTACCGGCCACCTGATTGTCTATTTGCACTCGATGCATCGCCGCATCATCCGGATGAATACCGGCGGCGTATACACTTCTCCCTGCCTTTATCATCTCCTCCGGGTTATACCCGAACACTTCGATACAGGACTGGCTCATGTAGTCGGTCGCCCTGGCATTCAGATCGTATTTGTAGATCACACCGATCGAATTATCGAGTACGGTTCGAAATCTCTGCTCGCTTGCGGCTAACGCGTCCTGCGCCCGTTTGCGCTCGGTGATGTCACGAGAAATACTTAGCAGACCGACAATGTCACCCGTCTCGTCGTGCATCGGTGACTTTACGGTATCGAGATATCGAATCTCGCCGTTCATGTGGGCGATCTCAGATTCCAAACGAATGGTCTTTCCTCCAAGTACCTCCCGGTCGTCGTTTTCATAACCGCGTATGCCCTTTTCGGGATTGCCGCGGACGTCTTCGGCGGGCCAACCGTTTTCGATGTCCGTTCGTCCGTACAGTTCTTCTGGCATCTTGCCCAAAGCTTGTGAGAAACGTTCGTTGCATAGGATTGTGCGCAGTTGTGTGTCTTTGACAACAATGAAGTCTTGGGAA
>CAZFZX010000213.1:0-6758 GCA_964523765.1 uncultured Enterobacteriaceae bacterium | reverse complement strand
TAGCCCGAATGTTGCACGAGGCGCTCGCGGTCCTCGCGCAATATTCGGGCTAAGAGCCCTGCTTGCGTGCACTCAACAATTGCATGACCGCACCGATATCGAGGACGATCCCGACCCCGAGCAGCGACCACGCGACCGCGGGCGGCGAAAGCGAGGGGACGAGATCTGGAGCAAACAGTCCGATCGCGCCGGCGCCCACGAACAAACTTGCCAGCGCCGTCACGACAACGAAGCCGACGGGGATCGAAACCCGAGTTTCCTTGGTGTTCACGTTCAACCTCCTGGAATGATGCGATCGCTTGAACCGCTCTATTCGTTGTCGACCGAGACGACCGGCTGCGTTTCGGAATCGCCGACCAAGACTGTCATAAGATTCGTGATTAATCGTACGCGATCCTGCGGGCCGAGTTTGACCACCCCGTCGGCCTCCAACCGCTCTACCCCGAGCTTGACCATGCTCACGGCGCCCTCGACGATCTGGGTACGCGCAGCGACAACGGCTACCGCCTGTTGCCGCCGCAGCATCGCGCCGGCAATCTCGGAAGCGTAGGCCAAGTGCGATATGCGGGCTTCGAGGATCTCGAGGCCCGCGAGCGCGCAATGTGACTGGATACTCTCCACCAGCATCCGTGCGACCGTTTCCAGATCGCCGCGTAGAGAGTTCTTCCCTTCTTCATCGCCATCGTAAAAGCGCTCGCTGACGACCTGCCGTACCGCCGACTCGCTTTGCATCGTAACGTAGTCGACGTAGTCTTCGACATCGAAGGTCGCTTTTGCAGTATCGTAGACTCGCGAGACAATAACCGCGGCGACTTCGATCGGATTACCGGACCGATCGTTAACCTTCAGGGTAGGCGTCGTCAGATTGTGGGCACGCAAGGAGACCTTTACTTTCTTATAAAAGGGATTAACCCAAAAGAAACCGTCTGCTCGTACCGTCCCAGCGTACTTGCCGAAGAATGTCATGACGGCGGCCTTGTTGGGCTCGAGAACCAGAAACCCTTTGAATAAGAACGCGAACACGGGCACCCCGAGAATACCGAATACACCCACTTCGCCATCATATTCTATGGCCGGCTGCATAATGTCCCACAGCAACCACAATCCAAAGCCCACCACAAATGGTAAAGCGATCCACCCGGACACCGCGTTAGCGGCTCGTTCTGTAATCTTGCCTGACATTTCGTTTTCCTCCTCGAACGACCCGAAACTCCCGGGTGCTATAGCATAACTCGGCTGGAGGTAAGCAAACTTTATTGGCGTTGGTCGTCGATCGACACGCTAAATGTCCACTCCGAAAGGTGCTTCACTTTTGCCGTTAGTCGAACTGCGGTCACCCCGGACCTGTGACCTACAGGGCCGCTCTCTGGCATCCTGCCATCGCGGCATTTGTGCATCCATGCACATCAAACGTAGGAAATGCAAAAGGATTGCAGGAGCAATCCTGGCTCCGGGGTCCAGTCGAACAATGCCCCGCCACAGGCAGACCTACGAACAACGTAAATCGCATTTCGGATCAACTATCTAGCCGGCGACCCGATAGTGGCACTTGGCGTTCACCATGGCGCACAAAGGCGAAAAGCCGAGCATTTGCCCCGCGATCGAGTTAGATTCATCGCTTGCGCCACGGGTGGAGGTAACGATGATTTACGATACTATCGAGATAAAGACGGAAGGTGCCGTCGATTGGCTGACGCTCAACCGGCCCGACCGCCTCAACGCCATCAACGCACGCATGTGCGAAGAATTGCGGGATTATTTCAACCGCCTCCAATTCGATCACTCAGTGCGCGTAGTCGTCTTGCGGGGTGCCGGACGCGCGTTCTGCGCTGGTTACGATTTGAATGAGGCAGACGAAGTGGTTGCCGGCCCGGTTCCCGGAATGCGCGTCCAACGGCACGTCAGCGACGTATTCGTGCGCATGCAACGCGCTCCGCAACCGATCGTATGCCTGGCCCATGGCGCAACAACGGGCGGCGGCCTAGCCTTCGCCCTTGCCGCGGACATCAGGATTGTCGCCAGCGACGTCAAAATGAACGTGGCGATGGTCAAACTCGGGCTCACCGGTTGCGACGTCGGGATCAGTTATTTTCTTCCCCGCGCGGTAGGTCGATCGATCGCTTCTGAATTGATGATGACCGGACGCTTCATCGAGGCCGACCGGGCGTTGCGTGTCGGCCTCGTATCGGAGGTGGTCGATCCGGCCGACCTGGAGGCAAGCGGCCGCGCCATGGCAACCGATATGCTGAACACCTCGCCGATGGGTTTGCGCTTCACCAAGGAAGGCCTCCGGTTCGCCGCCGATGCCGGGAGCTTGGAGGCGGCACTCGCGCTCGAGGACCGCGGCCAGATCCTTTGCGCGAGCGCTGGCTATTTTGAAGAAGGCATGAGTGCGTTCCGGGAGCGCCGCCTGCCGCAATATAGCGACGACTGAGGCGGACAAGACAAGCGGGATCGGAGTAGTTGAAGCCCGGCTGCCATTGCCGCGACCCCTGTACCACTGTGCCACCGGTAACGCTTTAAAGTTATGCATCGTCGACTACTCGTAATCTTTTGTCTCATCCTCGCCGGGGAGGCGATCTTCAGTCTGCCGTTTCACGTACCGCGATTCTTTCGCGCCACGGTGTTGGAAGTGTTTGCATTCTCGAATGCGGATCTGGGCGACGTCTTCGCGGTCTACGGGGTTACCGCGATGCTGGCATATTTCCCCGGCGGCGCGATCGCGGATCGCTTCTCGGCGCGCAACCTCATGAGCTTTTCATTGATCGCGACAGCAACAGGGGGGCTTTACATGGCGACCGTGCCGGGGGTGGTCGGTATGTCTGCGCTGTTCGCCTATTGGGGCGTGACATCGATCCTGCTGTTCTGGGCAGCGCTCATTCGCAGTACCCGAGAATGGGGCGGCGACCTGTCGCAGGGCCGGGCTTTCGGTATCCTGGACGGCGGCCGCGGGCTCGTGGCCGCCGGACTGGCGAGCGTCGCGGTTATCATCTTCAAGACAGCGTTCGAAAGCGAACTCGAAGGAGCCGATCCTGCGGTACGGCAGGCGGCGTTAGTCTCCGTTATCTATTTCTATACCGCCGTGACCTTCGCGGCCGGCGTCGTCACATGGTTACTCATACCGAATACGCCACCCGCACCAGGCACGGCTCGGCGCAGCTCGCTGTTCAACATTCGCGACGTGTTGCGACAAGATGTTGTTTGGATCCAAGCACTGATCGTGGTTTGCGCCTACTGCGGCTACAAGGGGCTGGACAATTACGCGCTCTACGCAGTCGAAGTGCTCGGCATGAACGAGATCGACGCGGCAGCGTTTACCGCTGCAAGCGCCTATATCCGTCCCGCCGCGGCCGTCGCCGCCGGCCTTCTCGCCGATCGTTTCAGCGCGAGCCGGGTCATGCTTGGCTTCTTTCTTATACTGAGCGTCAGCTACGGCTATCTAGGCTTCGCTACGCCGGTAGCGGAGGCGGGAGGCCTGTTGTTCGCGAATATCTTGGTTAGTTTCGCCGGTGTCTACGGCTTGCGTGGAGTGTATTTCGCGTTGCTTCAGGAAACGCGGGTGCCGCCAGGCATGACCGGTACCGCCGTCGGACTCATCTCGCTGGTCGGCTACACGCCTGACGTCTTTTTTGCCGTCGCCGCCGGGCGCCTGCTCGACAACTCACCGGGCGTAACTGGCCATCAGCACTATTTCTTGCTGCTGACCGCGATCATGGCGGTCGGCGCCGTTACCGTCGGTCTTTTGATGCAGCGCGCCAGGCGCCGAACGAAAATCAAGCACAGAATGCCAACGGCATAGGCATCGCCAGGAGTTTTATCTTATCGAGGTCTGGGGTGTAATATTGCTCTCCGTCGGCGGTCGAAAAGGAGGGCAATAACGATGAGCGCAGCAGAGCAAGAAGTTCAAAGTGTCAAAGTCACTTCGTGTAAGGCGAGCGAGCAACCCTGGCTCGAATGCACCGAGTACGTGTCGGCAAAAGTGTTGTCGGTCGACGAAGCGCGTCATTCGGTCGAGTTCCTGTTCAAGATCAGCGCTGGCTACAACTCGGGGTTGCATCGGCACACCTGCGAGACTTCGGTCCTCGTACTCGAGGGAAAGGTCAAGAATGCGACGACCGGCGTCGAGTTCGGTCCCGGCGATTATTGTTATCAACCATACAACGACGAACACGTCGAGGAATTTGTCGAAGAGACGATCGTTTACGGCGCCTACCGTGGCGATCGGGACAAATTAGTGGAGTTCTTCGACGAGAAAGGCGAACTCTGCGGGGAATTTAAGGTCTCCGATTTTGCCGCGATGCTGCCGCAATAATACGGCGTCGGGACTCGATGAAAAGACCGTTCACGGCGGCGGCCTTTCTTGTTTGCCGTAGTCCGATTGCAACGCACGCGCAATCACGAGATTCTGGATCTCGGTTGTACCGTCGAGGAATTGTGCCATTTTTGCCGCGGCGAGATGTCGCGCCAGAGGATATTCCGCCGAATAGCCGGCGGCGCCCATCGCTTGCATGCAATCCGCGATACCGGTGAATGCGACCCGCGTCGCGAACTTCTTCGCATGTGCCGCCGCGATCGTCGCTCCGGCGCCGGAGTCCATTAGATCAGCAGCACGATCGGTGAGCAGCTTCGCGGCCTCGAGCGCAGTCGCGACCTCGGCCAGCATCCATCGCAAACCCTGAAAATCCAACGTTAGTTGGCCAAAAGCTTCCCGCCGGCTGGAATAATCCACTGCTTCGGCCAGGCTCATCCGCAACATGCCGCAGCACATGGCGGCGACGTTAATACGCGCTGTATCGATCCCGGACATGGCGGCGCCGAAGGCCTCACCGGGTGCGAGCAGCATCATCTCGTCGCTGACCCCGCAGCCGTCGAACGAAAACGCACAGGTGCCAAGCGCGTGGCCACGCATCACATTTACTCGATCTTCTCGTTTTACGCCGGGGGTGTCGGCCTCGACGAGGAAACACGCAATACCGCGGGCGCCCGCGCCCGGCTCCGTCTGGGCATACACACTCAGCACGTCGGCAAAGGTGCCGTTGCTCACCCACGCTTTTTGTCCCGAAATAATCCACCCGCCATCGCCGCGCTCCGCGCGCGTCTTGATCGACTGCGCGTCACTGCCAACCTCAGGTTCGGTTAACAAAAACGCGCCGATCTTAAGGCCGCGGATCATCTCCCGCACGTACCGGTCGCGCTGCGCCTCACTCCCTACACGGGCGATCGGGGCTGCGAGATTATTGTGGACCAGGAGCGAAAAGGCGGTGTTCATACAAACCGAGGCCAGTTCCTCCATGACCGCCGCCATGCCGCCGACCCCGAGGCCGCGTCCGCCGAGTGCCTCCGGGACCATCAGACCGCACAAGCCCATCTCCGCCGCCCGCTCGAAGGCGTCATACGGGACGCGGCCGAGCGTCTCCCAGTGTTCGGCGTTCGGGGCGATGACATCCGCCGCGAACGTACGCGCAGCGGCGAGTGCGGATGTTTCTCCGTTCGCCACTAACGTACTTCGCAGCGATTGCGAGGGTCGATCAAAATGTCCATTCTTCGGTGTAGGGTCGAATCTCGACCTCGTTGCTCCAAGCAGACTTCGGTTGGCGGTGCACCCACAGATAACTGTCAGCGACGTCATCGGTGTTCGAGAGGAATTCGGGATCGTATTCATCGCCCATGTATTGACGCACGATCGGCACGTCAAGACCGCAATCGAGGCGCATGTGCGCGACGTGCACGCCGTGGCGTGCATACGCCTTGGCCAGCGACTGCGACAGAGCGCGTAGGCCAAACTTGCCAATCGCATACAAGGGGTTCGACCCGGAGCCGCGCAACGCCGCGGTCGCGCTCGAATAGATCACGGTGCCGTGACCGCGTTCGATCATCGCCGGTATCGCCGCCTTCGCCGCCGCATGGGCGCCGACGACCTCGATTTCGTAAATGTCGCGCATTTCGTCGAACGTCATTTCGAGCGGCGGCTTCGCGTTCATGCCTCCGCGTACGTTGTAGATCAGGACCTCGATTGCCCCCATCTCGGCTGCGACCCTTTCGAGTCCGGCGACGATCGTCTCGGGCGCCATCGCGTCGGCCTGGAAATATTGCACGGCAGCCTTAGGCGCGGCCTCGCGGGTACCTTCAAGCGCGGCGGCGCTGCCTCGTTCGGAGCGTGAGAGAAGCGCGATGTCGAAGCCGTCGCCGGCAAACTTTCGTGCCAGCGACTGGCCAAGGCCGTCACCGGCGCCGATGATGGCACAGACTGTTCGGGTCTTGGTTGTTCTTCCTGTTTGTAGCTGGTCGCGCCATTGTGACCCGGATTCGGCGGTGAAGACCAGCGTCGTCCTTCCCGAACCGGGCGTAGGACTACATAGCCACAGATTTCAGCAGAATTGTCCGATCTCCCCGGAAGTCATTCCGGCGAAGGCCGGAATCCAGTCAAAATTGGCGCTGCCCGTGCCACGTGGTGAGTCGGATTTCATTGGCCCGATTTTCAGCGCCGCTGCCGGATCAGCCGACTTCGCTATCCTGACGGGGGCAACGCATATCTAAAGGGGTGCTGCAAAAAGTCGATCCGTTTCAGATTAGGGGCTAGCGGTCGCGCATCGCTACCGTCACCCCGGGCTTGTGACCTACAGGGACGTGGGAAATGCAAAAGGATTGTAGGAGCAATCCTCGCAGGTATCCGGTAGATAAAGCCCGCCGCAGGCGGGAGATCGTTTGACTGGACCCCGGATCAAGTCCTGACTCTTCTACACAAATAATTGAACTAT
>CAZFZX010000212.1:0-6789 GCA_964523765.1 uncultured Enterobacteriaceae bacterium | reverse complement strand
TCGAAATCCTCGCCACCGAGGAAAGTGTCACCGTTAGTCGAAAGCACTGCAAACTGGTGCTCGCCATCGATCTCGGCGATTTCGATAATCGAAACGTCGAAGGTCCCGCCGCCAAGGTCGTACACTGCGATCTTGGCGTCGCCCTGCTTCTTGTCCATACCGTAGGCAAGCGCCGCCGCCGTCGGCTCGTTGATGATACGTTTTACATCGAGACCGGCGATCCGCCCGGCGTCCTTGGTCGCCTGGCGCTGCGAATCGTTGAAATAGGCCGGTACCGTAATGACAGCTTCAGTTACCGCTTCGCCGAGATAGTCTTCGGCGGTCTTTTTCATTTTCATCAGCACCCGAGCGGAGATCTCGGGCGGCGCCATCTTTTCGCCGTTGGCTTCGACCCAAGCGTCGCCGTTGTCCGCTCCGACGATCTTGTAGGGGACCATGTCGCGGTCGCGCTTCACGACGTCGTCCTCAAAACGACGACCGATCAGTCGCTTTACGGCAAACAGCGTATTCTCCGGATTTGTCACCGCCTGGCGCTTGGCCGACTGTCCGACGAGCACCTCATTGTCACTGGAAAATGCGACGATGGACGGCGTCGTACGCGCGCCCTCGGCGTTTTCAATAACCCGCGGTTTCCCGCCCTCGAGGACAGCGACGCACGAATTGGTGGTTCCGAGATCGATTCCTATGATTTTGCCCATCTCAAGCCTCTCTGAATTCTTAAATCGCGAACAAAACTGTTCAATATTGTCGTTGGTTCTCTAGTTGGGGTTCGCCCGCCCTGTTTTCAAGCCCGATTCCCAAATGGGGCCAATCGATCACGCGTCGTCCTCGTCAGCTGCCCTTGCGACGACGACCATGGCGGGGCGGATCAGGCGATCGTTGAGTAGGTAGCCAATCTGCATGACCCGCAGGACCGTTCCTGCCACCGCTTCGGAAGACGGCTCCATCATCATCGCCTGATGAAATTCAGGGTCGAATACTTCGCCAACGGGATCGATCGCCTTTACCCCGCTTTTCTCGAGGGCATCGTCGAACATCTTGCGAGTCAACACCATACCCTCGCGTATGGCATCGACGTCGATCGCGACATCGAGCGCGTCAAAACCCAGGTCCATACTGTCTTTCACCGGTATCAACTCGGCGATAAACCGCTCCAAGCCGAACTTATGTGCGCTGGCGACATCGCGCTCTGCGCGTTTACGGACGTTTTCGACTTCGGCGCGTGCGCGCAGCACGTCCTCACGTGCCGTCTGGACGTCACCAAGCGCTTGCTCAAGTTCCGTTTCGATCGCCGCCATCTCGGGCGTTTCGATTTCGCTGTCTATTTCGACGGCTTCGGCCGCCTCCTCGCGGGCGTCCAAACCACCGTCCGGCGTCTCACCCGATCCGGCGGATTCGTCCTCGGTTTCGCTCACTCTTGACACCTCTGTTATTGGACAAAGCCCAGCCGCGAGGCCTGGAGCCGCCCGGTCCACTCAAGTCCGTTATTAAAGCCGCGTTTGGAGGGAGATGGGGCCTATTGGATGGAATTCAAGGCCGCGCTCAGCATTTTCGCGGTGATATCGACGATCGGGATAACCCGCTCATATTCCATCCGTGTCGGCCCAATGACGGCGAGTACGCCCAGGGTCTCCCCTTCGCCGTAAGGGGAAGTGACGACACTGCATTCGTCAAGTGCGTCGTAACCAGATTCTTCGCCGATGAATATCTGCACGCCGCTAGCGCTGAGCGCTTGATCGAGCAGATGCAGGATGTTGCGTTTCTGGTTGAACGCATCAAACAGATTGCGGAGTTTCTCGATATCCGAGAGTTCGTTGACGTCCATCAGATTGGTCTGGCCGGCGAGAACATAATCGTTCGCCATTTCGTTCTCGACGAAGACTTTCTCGGTCATTTCCACGACCGCCTGCATCATTCGATTCAGTTCCTCCCGGGTGGCGCTCATTTCCCGCAGCAGGTCCTTTTTGACCGTATTAATGTCCTTCCCCGCAAACGCGCTATTCAGATAATTCGCCGCCTGGGTGAGCTCCGACGGACTATAGCTTTTGGCCGTCTGGATGACCCGGTTCTGAACCTCCCGATCGTTGATCACGAGTATCACCAGTACGCGATTATCACTCAGCGGCAGGAATTCCACCTGCCGAAGCGCCTGATGTTCTGTTTTGGGCATCATCACCAGTCCGGCGAGCCTGGTGACATCGGACAATAACGACGAGGTCTTCTCCATCAGTAGGCGGACATCGGCCTCTGAGCGCACTTCATCGGACAAAAGCAAAATCTCGTTGGGCTGCGGTTGCACAAATGTCACCATACAGTCGACGAAGCGACGATACCCTTTGACCGTCGGCATACGCCCCGCGGAAGTGTGCGGCGAACTGATGAGACCGCAGTCCTCCAGATCGGACATGACGTTGCGGATAGTCGCGGGGCTGAGTTCCAGTTTCGCATCTCGAGCGAGGGTGCGCGATCCGACCGGCTGTCCGTCGGCAATATAACGCTCTACGAGGCACTTAAATAAGTATTGAGCACGCTCGCTGAGTTCTATTTCTGGTCCTGGATCACCCATCTGACGGCGATTAATCCAACTGGTTCGAAGGCCAACAAAATTTAGCATCCTCCCCGAGCAGTTGCAAAGCGGGAAGGCGACGGATCGCTGGATCCTTGATTGCTTCGCGATTTCCCTAGATGCTAACGTTGGGAACCAATCCCGGGGTGGAGACAACGATTTTTCGGCAATGTTCCAACATATCGGCATAATCGCGAAACGGGCGGACGCACAAGTGCAGGAGGCGCTGGGGGCGACGCTCGCGGTTCTCAGGGCGCGCGGCAGCGAGATCGTCGTTGACGAGAACTGTGGCGTGGTTACCAGAGACAACGACCTGAGAGTGGTTGCAGATGCCGACGTGGTCAAAGGACGCGACCTCATCATCGCGATCGGCGGCGATGGCACCCTGTTGCGGGCGGCCAAACTCGCCTTCCCCGGCAATGTCCCGGTTACCGGGGTCAACCTGGGACGGCTCGGCTTCCTGACCGACCTGACCCCCGACGAAGTGCCCGACGGGCTCCCGGCAATGCTCGACGGAGACTACAGCATCGAAGAACGGAGCGTGTTGCGTGCCGAGGTCATTCGCGACGGCGACGTCGTTGCAACCGCCGATGGACTGAACGATGTCGTCGTTCAGAAATGGAACACGGCCCGTTTGATCGCATTTGATACCTACGTCGATGGGCGCTTCGTTCTTTCGCAGCGGTCCGACGGAATGATCATATCGACCCCGACCGGCTCCACGGCCTACTCGTTGTCCGGCGGTGGCCCCATTGTGCACCCGCAGCTTCACGCGATCGTCGTCGTCCCCATTTGCCCTCATTCGCTGACGAATCGACCGATCGTGCTCGCCGACACCGCCGTTATCGAAATCAACGTCGGTGCCGAGTACGTCGAAGACTCCCGACTCACGTGCGACGGCGAACCAATGCAGCAGATCTTGGCGGGCGACAACATCCGGATCACGCGACATCACCAGACAGCTCATCTGATACACCCGACCGGCCACGACCATTTCGGAAACCTTCGGGCCAAACTCGACTGGGGCCGCGCTCCGTGCTGAAGGCTTTGACGATCCAGGACCTCGCCGTGATTCGGCATCTGGATGTGGAATTCGAGTCGGGATTGACCATTCTTACCGGTGAAACGGGTGCCGGGAAATCCATTCTAATAGAAGCACTGGGACTCAGCCTCGGCGATCGCGCGGATTCCGCGATGGTGCGGTCAACCGCCGATCGGGCTTCGGTCTCCGCGACGTTCGATATCACCGGGAACGAAACGCTCAAGGCATTTCTTCGGACGAACGATCTCGAGGACGACTCGGAATGCATACTGCGGCGGGTACTGGGTGCGGACGGACGCTCCCGGGCATTTTGCAACGCTTCGCCGGTTCCGGTGCAACTGCTCAAGCAAATCGGCGAGTTTCTCGTTGACATTCACGGGCAGCACGCCCACCAGTCCCTGTTGCGGCGACCAACGCAGCGGGAACTGCTGGACGAATTCGCGCAATGTTCGGAGCAGGTCGTTGGCGTGGAAAAAGCTTACCGTGAATGGTACGAATTGGGTCGGCGCCTGGAAGAATTGAGCGATGGTACCGCCGACGTCCCCAGCCGGATCGACTTGTTGAGGTTTCAGGTATCAGAGATCGAGGCACTAAATGTTAGCGTGGAGAGCCTTTCCGCGCTCGAGTCGGAGCATCGCCGCGTCGCATCCGCGGAGCGGATTATCGAGGGCTGCGAGGCGGCCGCCGCGCACATGTTCGACGCCGACGGCAGCGCACTACCGAGTGCGATCAAAGCGGCGGGCGCGTTACGCGAACTCCGGGAAGTAGATGATGCCATACCGGCGGTAGTCGATCTGATTGATCAAGCTGTGATCCATCTCGAGGAGGCCGAACGTGAACTCGGCCGACTACGCGCAAACATCGACGCCGACCCAAGACGGCTACGGGAAATCGACCGACAGCTTCAGTCGATCCAGGACGTCGCGCGTAAACATCGGTGCGAAGCAACGGCGCTTCCGAACCGTTTGGATGGAATCAAGGCCGAGCTCGATGAGCTCGGCAACCGCGAAAAACTTTTCGGCCAGTTGACCACGGCTCTGGCCGACGCAGTCGGCACCTACGAAGCGGCCGCTATGGGTCTGCACGATCGTCGCGCCGCCGCCGGTGACAGGATGAGCGGAGAGATTAGCCGCCGCCTGCGCGAATTGGGGATCCCCTACGGGGAATTCTCGGTGCGGGTCGCAAAGCACGAGGGGCCGCCGAGCCAACACGGGCAGGATGACATCGAGTTCCTAGTAACGGCCAATCCCGACCTGCCGCTACGGCCATTAAAAAAAGTAGCCTCGGGTGGGGAACTGTCACGGATCAGCCTGGCGATCCAGGTAGCGGCGATTGGCGGTTCCGGGGTCCCGTCGCTTGTTTTCGACGAGGTTGACAGCGGCATCGGCGGACCCACTGCCGAAATCGTCAGTGAATACCTCGCAGCACTTGCCGAACGACGGCAAATCCTTTGTATCACACACCTTCCGCAGGTTGCCTCAGCGGGAGATCATCATCTGACAATCGGTAAGATCGTCGCCGGTGGCATGACGGAAACGACCATAAGCTGCCTCGCGGCCAACGAACGTATCGAAGAAATCGCCCGCATGTTGGGCGGACAGCGCATTACCGAAAAAGCGCGAGAACACGCCCGCGAATTACTCGCCAACTAGGGCCCGCATTACCTTTAGAATGAGTTAGGCGGCTGTCGGACTTAGGGCCGTTTTTTCCGTACGTACAGTACCAGGCTGTGGTCTTGGAGTTCGTAGCCATGCTCGGCGACGATCTCTTTTTGCCGCTGTTCTATTTCCGGGTCGACGAACTCGATCACCTCTCCGGAATCCATGCAGACCATGTGATCATGGTGCCTGTCGGGGGCGATTTCGAATACGGCATGCCCGCCGTCGAAATTGTGGCGTATCACGATGTCGGCAGTCTCAAACTGAGTGAGTACGCGATAGATAGTGGCCAAGCCGACGTCTTCCCCGCTATCTATCAGCGCTTTGTATACGTCTTCGGCGCTCATATGCTGCGCGCAGCTTTTCTCGAGGATTTCGAGGATCCGCAGCCGCGGCAGCGTCGCTTTCAAGCCGGCTTTCTTGAGGTCGTTAGTTTTCAATTCGCTCAATCTTTCCCATCAATCGCCCCGGTTACGAACTCGTCTAGCGGACCACGGATAGGCTATACTCCATCGCCCCATGCAGTCCGCCCGAGTCTGAAACTGTGGCAATTTTAGCATTAATTCTGTGGTCACCAAATGTCGTTTGAGAGAAACTTCGAAAAGCTATGCGTTTAATGAAGTTATCTTTGCTCGCTCTGACGCTAGGGCTCGTAAGCGGCGGCTGTTCCGGCCCCGTGCTCCCGTCGCTCCCGCCGCTACCGTCCCCCGGAGTTCCCTTCGTGCACAAAATCGACGTGCAGCAGGGTAACGTCGTGACACAGGAAATGGTCGCGCAACTGCGTTTAGGGATGAACAAGAAGAAAGTTCGATTTGTCATGGGATCGCCGATCATTCAAGACACATTCCATTCGGAGCGGTGGGACTACGTATATACCTTTCACGAGGGGGGCGGCAGTACCGATCGCCGACTAGTTACGGTGATATTCAACGCCGACGATCAACTTATCAACGTTGAAGGCGACATCAAACCGGCGCTCGGTCGCCTCGAAGTAGACAAACACCAGGATACGTCGGTACAAGTGCCGGGTGAATACGAGAAGGGCCTGCTCGGTAAGCTCAAGGATTCGATACCCTTCACGGGTAAAGATGAGCCGGAACCGGATGCGGACGACGAGGCCAAGGACCCGGACAAGCAAGCAGACAACGAGTCAGAACGGATCGCCGAAGCGGAAAAGAACGCGGTCACGGTTCCCGAAGGCGCCCCGCCAAAGAAGAAAAAAGGATTTTTCAAACGTCTGGTCGATGCAGTCGGACTCGGTGCCGAAGAAGAAGAAGACGAAGATGACGAAGAACGTGAATTCGATCCCGGCGATCCCAAATATCGAGACCCGACCGACCCCGAGTTTCGCCCGTGACGGGGTCATCGGTTTAGACTCGCAAACCCAAGGCGCTAGCCTTCTTTCCTTGCCCCATTGCATTTCCACGCCGCGCTTCTTTCGGATCGACCGACAGTTTGATCCAGGGAGCTAGGGAACTTCTGAATAAGTCATCGATCTGATCGGTAGGCAAACGGATACAGAA
>CAZFZX010000211.1:0-6853 GCA_964523765.1 uncultured Enterobacteriaceae bacterium | reverse complement strand
CTGTATCCGTTTGCCTACCGACCAGATCGATGACTTATTCAGAAGTTCCTTAAGTTTACGCCACGGTGACCGTTAACCCGAATAGGTAAGTGTCGAGAGAATCGCGATGGCTGAAATAAATTTCGAATTTTCCGGCCGAAATGGTGTGATAGCTCTAGCTGTAGTGGCTGCGGTGCTGTTAGTGCGCATCGCGACGCTCGGCGAGTCGAGCGATCCCAAGCTCGAAGAGGCAGTCCGGGCGGAGCTTCGTAACGAGCTCGGAAACCAGCTCGGCAAGGTACTGGACGGAGATAATGTCAGTTCGGACCCGGACGCCATAGAGGCTGCGCTCGAACGTAGCGACGACAGCAACATCGCGATCCATTCGATGTGCGTGAGCAAGCCGTTGTTATCATTCTCGACTAAGACGGACGCCGTTGTGAGGGTGGATTACGAACTACCGGGGGTCGAGCGCCGCTCGGAGTATTGGCGTTTCGATCACAGCATGCTCGGAGGCTGGCGCTACCGCTACGGCAGTAACGCGGTATCGTACTACCTCAATTTCTTCTAATCGCGTCAAATCCGAACTGACATCTATTAATAACGCACATCCGCTGCCGACGGCGATTGCCGGACAGATCACGGGATGATCGAAAATTGCGAAAAATGTGGTGCCGGGAGCGAGAATCGAACTCGCACACCCTTTCGGATACCAGATTTTGAGTCTGGCGCGTCTACCAGTTCCGCCACCCCGGCAGCGGTTCGTTCCGTCCGGACCCCGTGGTGCCGCCAATGAGGATGTGGTCTCCGGCCCGAACGCGCGGCAAGTATAGATAACAGTCCGCCGAAAAACTACCGTCTTCGCGGGTTCTGCGGTAAAGCGCGCGCCGTCGGGGCTCGTTTTGCTACCATGAATTGGTGCGACGCGACTTATTCCATTACGACTTGCCTCCAGAACTCATTGCCCAGCGGCCTCTGCCAGTACGACGCGACGCCCGGTTACTCACATTAGATGGAACCTCCGGCGCGATCGCCGACCGCCAAGTCGCCGATCTCGCGACACTGTTGGAGCGGGGCGAC
This sequence comes from uncultured Enterobacteriaceae bacterium, assembly GCA_964523765.1. GTDB lineage: Bacteria > Pseudomonadota > Gammaproteobacteria > UBA11873. Next base: position 5,794 of record CAZFZX010000211.1, on the reverse strand, counting down.
CTGTTAGTGTTCAACGATACCCGGGTCATTAACGCTCGCTTGTTCGGCACCAAACAAACCGGCGGGCGCGTGGAGTTGTTGATAGAGCGTGTATCTAACAGTACCGAAGTGCTCGCCCAAATCCGGTCGAATAAACCCCTGAAACCCGGCTCAGTGCTGACCGTCGGCGATCAGTACCGCTTCAAACTCGTCGGGCGCGACCATGACCTTTACCGCCTGACGGTCGAGCCGCATGTCGATGTCAACGATGTCATAGAACGGTTTGGGCGCGTACCGCTTCCGCCTTACATCGCTAGGGATGCGGGCGATGATGATCTTGAACGCTATCAAACGATCTTTGCGCGGGTCGCCGGCGCCGTCGCCGCCCCTACCGCGGGATTGCACTTCGATCAGACTCTCATGCAGCAACTGGCCGAGCGCGAAATCGACATCGGCTTCGTGACTCTGCATGTCGGCGCCGGAACGTTTCAGCCGGTGCGTTCGGTGTTGCTCGAAGATCACCGGATGCACGCCGAGTGTTTCGAGGTTTCGGAGAAATTGTGCCGCCAGGTCGAGTCGGCCCGCGCCGCGAATAAGCGCGTGGTTGCCGTCGGGACGACCACTGTCCGGGCGCTGGAATCGGCGTGTGTCGATGGACGCATACGGCCCCGGCGGGGTGAAACCGACATCTTTATCTTTCCGGGTTATCGTTTTCGCATCGTCGATGCTCTGCTCACGAACTTCCACCTGCCGGAATCAACGCTCCTGATGTTGGTGTCTGCCTTCGCAAGCCGCGAATACGTGCTAGGGGCCTATCGCCACGCGATCCGTGAACGGTATCGATTCTTTAGCTACGGCGACGCCATGTGGGTGACTCATCGGCGGCCGGCTTGATCGTTAACGCGTACCGACCCTGCGCGCAGAACCGGTTATCGATACAATTCGTCGATGCAGTTTGAACTCGTCAACAGCGACGGCGAAGCCCGTGCCGGCAAGATCAGGTTCGAAAGGGGGGAGGTAGAGACTCCGGCCTTCATGCCGGTGGGGACATACGGGACCGTCAAAGCGATGACCCCCGAAGAACTCGTCGAACTCGGCGCGCAGATAGTACTCGGCAACACGTATCATTTAATGCTGCGCCCGGGGCCGCGGGTCATAGAGGCCCACGGGGGTTTGCACGGTTTCATGAACTGGCGTCGCCCCATCCTTACCGATTCGGGCGGTTTCCAGGTGTTCAGCTTCGGCGACCTCAGGACGATCTCGGAAGAAGGAGTCACGTTCCGCTCACCGTTGAACGGCGATGAGATTTTTCTCTCGCCAGAAAAATCGATCGAGGTCCAAACGGTGTTGGGGGCCGATATCGTAATGGTGTTTGACGAGTGCACCCCTTATCCCGCAACTTATGCGCAGGCGCTGCGGTCGATGGAGTTGTCGCTGCGGTGGGCGAAGCGCAGCAAAGCCGCGCACGTAAGCAATTCGGCCCTTTTTGGCATCGTGCAAGGAGGTATGTTTTCCGATTTGCGGCACCGGTCTCTCGATGGCTTGCTCGAACTTGGCTTCGATGGCTATGCGATCGGCGGGCTTTCGGTCGGCGAGCCCAAAGACCAGATGCGCGCGATCGCTGCGGATTTGTCTCCGCGCTTACCGCCCGATAAGCCGCGCTATCTCATGGGGGTCGGTACGCCTGCGGATCTGATAGAGGCGGTGGGCCGCGGAATCGATATGTTTGATTGCGTTTTGCCGACTCGCAACGCGCGCAACGGCTACCTGTTCACTTCGACCGGAGTCGTCAAGATCCGCAATAGTATCCATCGCGATTCGCTCGAGCCCCTCGATGCCGCCTGCCTTTGCTATACCTGCCGGGGTTATTCCCGCGCTTATCTCCACCACCTCGACAAGACAAACGAGATCCTGGGGTCCCGGTTGAGTACTATTCACAATCTCGCTTACTATTTCGACCTCATGCGTCGTGCCCGGACCGCTATCGTGCAAGGTCGATTCGACGGATTCGAGCGGGCCTTTCGCGCCGGACAGAGCGCAGATTGAATACATCGATACTTAGGAACCTTTGATCAATTCATGGAACGTCGCCTAGCGCCCAAAATCGTCTCGGTCTGCGTTGCGGCGCTCGCCGATAGTCCCTGGCTATCGCCGCCGCGCCGCGCCTTGACCTGAACAATTGTGGGCGGCAACTCGACTGTCCCAGAATGAATCAGAGGTTCCTTAGTTCGAAGTCTGTCGAGGGTTGCCTGCGATCCGTAGTCGATTCGCGCCGCCGAAAAGGAAAACCCGCTTCGTGTTCGACAACAGTGGCCGGCGCTGTGTCATAATATCCGGCGTTTTCTACGAGGCAGACCATGAATTTCTTTATTGCAGATGCGTTCGCTCAGGGTGCGCCCGCGGGCCAGGAGCCGGGAATGTCCGGGTTCCTAATCATGCTGATCCCGATCGCAGTTCTATGGTTTCTGATGATCCGCCCGCAAATGAAGCGGCAGAAAGAACACACGAAGATGGTGGAAGCGCTGGCCAAAGGGGACGAGGCGGTGACCTCGGGCGGGATCCTCGGCCGTATTACGGAGGTCGGGGACAGTTTCGTGAAGATGGAAATCTCCAAAAGTATCGAAGTCAAAGTGCAGCGCCACGCCGTCGCCGCGGTCATGCCCAAAGGAACCATAAAGGAGTCGTAGCCGAACATTCGGTCCCCTGCGGCGACCGTTCGGAAAATCGTTTATGAACACCTACCCCGTTTGGCGTTATGTGCTGGTCGTTCTGATCATCGGGATCGGCGCGCTATATGCGGTGCCGAACCTTTACGGTACCGACCCGTCGCTACAGATTTCAGCGCGGCGGTCGGCGCCTGTCGACGAAGCCTTGAAGTCGACGGTGGAGGACGCGCTCGGCACCGCCGGCGCCGCGCCTCTACGCACGGAACTCACCGCAAACCGGCTGCTGCTGCGTTTCGAAGACGACCAGATCCGGGCTCGGGCATCGGTCGCCTTGGAAACGGCCCTCGACCCCAAGAAATATATCGTCGCTTTGAATTTGGCGCCACGGACGCCGGCCTGGTTATTGGCGCTTGGCGGCAAGCCGATGTATATGGGCCTCGACCTTCGCGGCGGGGTGCATTTCCTGATGGAGGTCGATATCGACGCCGTCGGTAAGCAGAGCGACGACCGGTTTGTCTCCGAGCTACGGACGGCCTTGCGTGAGGAGAAAATTCGTTACCGCACGATCAGCCGCAATCCTGCGGGCGGAGTGGTGGCCAAATTCCTGAATGCGGCTGTAAGAACCGAAGCGAACGAGTTCATCGAGGATGAATTCCGCGACCTTATTGTTGAGGACCAGAGCACGGCTGCGGAACAGGTCCTGTATTTGAAACCGAAAGCGGAATACCTTCTTGAAGCGCGTAAGACCGCCTTAAAGCAGAATCTCACGACCTTGCGCAACCGCGTCAACGAGCTCGGTGTCGCGGAGCCGGTGATCCAGCAACAAGGTGAGGCGCGGATCGTCGTCCAATTGCCGGGGGTCGAGGATCCGGTGGAAGCGAAGAAACTGCTAGGCGCCACCGCCACCCTGGAATTTCGGATGGTGGACACCGGCGGCGACGTCACCGCCGCGGTCGAGGGTCGCGTGCCGATCAACTCAAAACTGTATTTCGAACGATCGGGCGACCCCGTGTTGCTCAACAAACGCGTGATGTTGACCGGGGACTACATCATCGATGCGTCGTCTGGAATCGAGCAGCAGACGGGCTCTCCCGCCGTTTTCATCACGCTCGACGGTAAAGGCGCAAAGATATTCAGTCGCGCTACCCGCGAGCAGATCGGGAAACCGATGGCGGTGGTGTATATCGAGCAACAGCAGGGTAGGCCGGTGGAAGAAGTCATCAGCATCGCTACCATCCGCGACGAATTGTCCAAGCGTTTTCAGATCACCGGACTCGATTCTACCGAGGAAGCCCGTACGCTCGCGCTGTTGCTGCGCGCCGGCGCACTGGCGGTGCCTATCGAGATCATCGAGGAGCGGACGGTTGGTCCGAGTCTCGGACAGGAGAATATCGACCGGGGGTTGAATTCCGTGGTCATCGGCCTTGCGCTCGTGCTCGTGTTCATGGCCATTTATTACAAGGTTTTCGGATTAATTGCCGATGTCGCGCTGGCTTTGAATATCGTATTGGTTGTCGCCTTGTTGTCGATGTTGCAGGCGACGCTTACTTTGCCCGGCATCGCCGGGATAGTGCTGACGGTCGGCATGGCGGTCGATGCGAATGTACTGATCTTTCAGCGGATCCGTGAAGAGATCAAAAACGGGAACTCGCCGCAGGCGAGCATCCACGCCGGATACGAAAAAGCATTTTCGACGATCGCCGACGCCAACATTACGACGCTCATTGCGGCTATCGTTTTATTCAATTTTGGTACCGGCCCGATCCAGGGCTTTGCTGTTACCTTGTCGCTCGGGATTGTGACCTCGATGTTCACGGCGATAATCGGTACCCGGGCGCTGGTGAATGTGATTTACGGTAATCGCCGTTTGGACAAATTGACGATATAGACCCGAAGGGGCTTAGCTTGTTTAGCTGATCGAATGGGTATGGCTAGTACACAAAGAACATTTGACTTCATGCGGCGCCGGAAACTGGCGTATTTCTTCTCGAGCATCCTGGTGCTGGGGTCTGCGGCCGCTTTGGTGACCAACGGGCTCAAATTCGGTATCGATTTCACTGGCGGCACGCTGGTCGAATTGGGCTATACCGAAAACGCCGATCTTGATGCGATCCGTGCCGCTCTCGACGCCTCAGAATTTACCGACGCCATAGTCCAGGCTTTTGGTTCACCCCGGGATGTGCTGGTGAGATTGGCTCATGGTGTCGGCGCCGGCGACGCCGAGGTCAGTTCGCGGGTCTTGAAGATACTGCCGGGGGCGGAGATGCGGCGGGTCGAGTTCGTGGGCCCCCAGGTAGGCGAAGAGCTTACCGAGGACGGGGCGCTCGCAATGCTGTATGCGCTCGGAGGGATCCTGATCTACGTGATGATCCGCTTCACGTGGAAGTTCGCCGCGGGCGCAATCGCCGCGCTGATTCATGATGTGATAGTGGTTTTAGGCTTTTTTGCCGTCACCGGATTCGAATTCGATCTCCCGGTTTTGGCGGCGATCCTCGCGGTGATCGGCTATTCGCTCAACGATACCATCGTCGTGTTCGATCGCATTCGCGAGAACTTTCGCCGATTGCGTAAGACGCCGTCGATGGAAGTCGTGAATGTTTCTTTGAACCAGACCTTGTCGCGTACCCTGATCACGTCCTTCACGACCTTGCTCGTGCTCATGGCGCTGTTCTTTCTGGGTGGCGAACTGATCCATGCCTTCGCGACTGCACTGATAGTAGGGGTCGTGGTTGGCACTTATTCGTCAATGTACGTTGCGAGTACGACGACCTTGGGTCTCGGTGTCGAGAAGGCGGATCTGATGCCGGTACAGAAGGAGGGCGCTGAGGGCGACGCTCGACCCTGAGCGCGGTACCGGTCTATCTCGCAAGCGCGACGGCTAGGAGCCTGTCGGACTTAGGGGTTCGGCCGGAAATTGCTCCTGCATAACCGGCACTTCCGCCATCCCTGGCGGTCGTAGCGAGGCGGGTGGGAAAATGAGTCCGTTTTTTCGCCATTTTGAGGCGCATAGTGGTGACTATGTAACGAAAAATTCGCCCGGAGCGAATTTTCGCGTCAGCCCCGAAAGGGTGAAGCGCATGGATGCGCTGAACAAAAATGGCGGAATAAGGGGCCGATTTCCCATCGCCGCAGTAGAATCGACCTAAGTC
>CAZFZX010000210.1:0-6858 GCA_964523765.1 uncultured Enterobacteriaceae bacterium | reverse complement strand
GGGCCGCCAGAGAGCCACCGGTATGGACCACCCCCTTTGGATCACCGGTCGTTCCAGACGTAAACAAGATAAGGGCCGGATCATCGGGCCCAAGTGGTAGCATTGCGGGAAGGTCAACCGTGGGTGGTAGAGCTTCCTGCAGATTGGCAACGGTTACGTTTAAGCCTGCCGTGGACGCCGGCGCCTCGGCCGTGACGAGAACCGCTTTTGGTAGAACAAAATCGACCACGGTCGACAGTTCCCCCCGGGCGAGGAACGGGTTAACGCAAACGCAACAAGCGCCCAACGACCAGCCGGCGAACAGATCGGCGAAAAACGCCGGTGTTCCGCCGTGTGCGATTACGATGCGCGTGCCGTTAGTGACACCGAACGATGCAAGCCGCTGTCGACGGCGGGCGATTTGGCTGAGAAGCGTTTCCGATGTCCAGCATTCCCCGCTCCGCACATCGCTTATCGATCCGATTGTCTGCAAATTGAACATGTCAAAAAATGAACCAAATCAGCGTAAACTGCGCCCCGCTGCCCGGCAGCGGGGTCTTTTGGCGCCGGCGAAAGGCCACCATTTTGGCAGCGGCGCGCCGGATAGCTTACGATCGCTACGCACTATGTACCCCATAACCGACAACAGCGCGCGTGCCGCCCTACTGGGCGTGGTGTTCTTGACGGCCGGCGCGGGCGCGCAATCGGGTATCGAGCCGGCGCGGCAAGCCGCGCTGAGCGAGTTCGGACGGGACCTGTTTTTTGACGTCAACCTGTCGCGTAACCGCACCCAATCCTGCGCCTCTTGCCACGACCCGGAACATGCGTTTACCGATCCGCACGACAATGGCGTCGGCGGCGCCGCCTCGCTCGGTGACGATGGACGATCGATCGGCGATCGCAATACACCGACCGCCGCCTATGCCTCGATCACCCCGCCTTTCCACATCGACGCCGACGGCCACTACGTCGGCGGGCATTTCCTCGACGGTCGCGCGCCCACCTTAGCGGCGCAGGCGACGCAACCCATGCTCAACCCGATCGAAATGGCACTCGCGGACGCCACCGAGGTAGTGGCAAGAGTGGCTGAAAACCCAGGCTATGTCGAGGTGCTCGTCGAATGGTTCGGCGCCGACATACTGGCAGATACCGATCGAACGATAGCGGCGCTCGGCGAGAGCATCAGCACGTTCGAAAGGACCGAGACCTTCGCACCGTTCGATTCCAAATACGACCGCTATCTGCGCGGCGAATATGAGCTGTCGGCGCTGGAAAAACGGGGCCGTGACATTTTCTTCTCGACGATGGTCAACTGCTCGAGTTGTCATCTGCTGAATACCTCGTCAACGGCCACCGGCGAGCCGTTTACGAGTTACCGCTACCACAACATCGGGTTGCCGGAAAACATCACGCTCAGGAAACGCAACGGCCTCGGGCCCGGCCATCGCGACCGCGGACTGCTCGAAAACCCCAAAGTCGACGCGCCCGCGCTCGCCGGAAAATTCAAGGTACCGACCTTGAGAAATGTCGCGGTGACCGGTCCTTATATGCACAATGGCGTCTTCCGCAAGCTGGAAACCGCAATCTTGTTCTACAACAAATACAACATGCGCGGTCGGCACAGCGAGACCAATCCGGAAACGCGTCTGCCTTGGGGGGAAGCGGAAGTGCCGGACACCATCGATCGCGAGTTGCTGGAAGAAGGCCAACCCATCGACCAGCCGAAACTCGAAGGGCTGATCGCCTTCCTCGAGACCCTCACCGACGCGCGTTACGAAGGCTTACTGGAATCCCGGAAGGCGGCCCGCAATTCGGCCGTGGCGGCCGCGTCGATCGACAGCCCTTCGGGTGCGCTTACGGGATCGCCGACCACGACGACCCCGTAAGCGGCTCGCGCGGCAGCCTGGCTGACATAGCCGTTCTGCACATCCCGCAGCACCCGCTCCGGTGAACGGGTCATCGGCGCGCCCCACCCGCCACCGCCATTGGTGATGTAGCGGGAAACCGCCCCGGCGCGGGTGTGCCAGACCGGTTCGCGGGCGAAATAGAAGTAACGGCCTTGTGGGTCCAGGGCAAGAGTCTCCGGGTCGAGCACGCCGGCGATCGGTACCGAGTCGGCGTAGACATCGTCACGCACCGGCAGCATCGATCCCGGATGTCGCAGTCCGCCTGCCTCCGGTTCGAAGAACCACCCGGCGCCCGCCCGGCCGGCTTCGCCGCCGTAGGCACCGTGGCCCGTCGGCGATTTGACCCGCAGCAGCATGGTGTAATGCGCGGCGTCGGTTTGCCACAACGCGTCCTTGACCACCGCGGCGCCGCCGCGATTATGGCCGGGCCCGCCGGTGTCCGTAACGTATTCCTTGCGCAATAACAGTACCGGCGACTCCTGCTCCATCGATTCGGTGGCAGGGTCGAGGCCATTGATCATATAGGGCACCATATAGTTATCGCCGTCGTGACGCTTGTCGGCGCCCCACGGTCCGTGTTCTCCGCCGCTGACGCCGACGTTGGTCCACGGAGTGCCGTCTTCATGCAGACCATGGGCGTTGTGCACGGCGACGCAGCCGTAATCACCGCCAAAGGCATCCTCACCGACGGCGCGCCCGAGTTCGCGCAGGATCGCGGTCAGTAGCGTCTGGGTGACCTCCCAATACAACATGATCGCGCCATCCGGCGGCATCGCGCTCAATACCGTACCCGGCGGCACGACGATATCGATGTCGCGATACGCACCGGAGGTAAACGGGGTCTCGCGATCGAAGAGCAGTTTGAACGCGGCGCCGAGGCAGGTCTTGACGTCCAGCGGCCCGGCGTTGATGCAGGTCCGGGCCTGACGCGACGAACCGCTGACATCGACCTCGACCCGACCGCGGGCCTTGGTGATCTTCGCCCGCACGATGATCGGTTCGTCGTCGCCTGCGCCGTCGGCATCCATTCGTTCCTCGGCACAATAGGTCCCGTCCGGCAGTGCCTCCAACGCATCGCGCATGGTTTCCGCCGAACTGTCGCAGTTGTAGCGGACGGTACCGAGGAAAGCCTCGGCGCCGTAGCGGTCGATGCTCTCGCTGAGCAATTGTTCGCCGAGTTTCAGCTGCTGAAACATGGTCATGAAGTCGGGTTTTAGCAGCGCCGCAAGCCGTGTATTGTCGAACACCAGACTGAAAGTCGAACGAACCGGTCGGTCGTGTTCGAACAAAAGCATCGGGCCGAGTACGAGGCCGTTTTCGTAGACGTTGGCCTTGGTCCCGCTGAAGCCGCCCGGTACGACGCCGCCCATATCCAATTGATGCGCGCGGCAGTTGACGAACGCGATCGGTTCGCCGTCGAAAAATACCGGGCGAATGAAACACACGTCGTTAACGTGCGTGCCGACGCGGTAGGGATCGTTGCAGAACAATACGTCGCCCGGCTTCAGGTTTTCGACGCCGTACTCCTCCACCGTATTGCGCACCGCATCTTCCATCGTGCCGAGAAAGACGACGAGACTGCTGCTCACGGCGACCATCGGATAGTCGAGTGCCGGTGGGCCTGAGATCGTGATCGCGAAGTCGTACCAGTCGCGGATGATCGGCGAAAACGAGCTGAACATCAGCCCGGTACTCATATTGTTGACGGTGTAGCGCAGGCGGTTGCCGAATACCGTCGCGGTAAAGCGGTCGCACTGATAGGTGCTTTGAAACCGCGCGTCGTCCCAGTCACGCAGCCTCGACGGCGCCTCGGCGCCGCCGGAAGAAGAAACGGTCGGCCGCGCCGTCATCGGTTCTCCAGTTCGATACTGATTTCACCAAACCTGCCGACGCGAGCGATTTGATGTTGGGTGAAATAAGTCGTCGCCAGTGGCTCGCGGACGATGGCGGGGCCGGGGATTTCGTCGCCGGCCGAAAGCGAATCACGCGCGTAGATCGGAGCGACGAGTTCGCCGTCCGATATGTAGCGCAACACCGAGGTGCCGACGCTCTGCAGCGGTTCGTCGGCGCGCTGCGCCAACACGGCATAATTTACTTTGTCGGTCGGCACCAGAGCATGGACGCGGTAGGTCACGCCCTGCACCGCAATGGACTCGAAACGATTCCCGTTGCGTTCTTCGTAGGCGGCGTGGAAATTATCGATCATCGTCTCGATTGCCCCCGGGTCAACCGGTCCGGCGGGCGCGTCCACGAACGGCGTTTCCCAGGTTTGACCCACCAACTGCCCGTCGAAAGAACGCTTTAAGATAACGTTCGAGACATCGTCGAGCCGCGCCAGAAGCTTCTCTTCGAGAGAACGGTAAAGGGCGTCGATCGCGGCCGCGGTCTCCGCGCCCAATACGACATAAGCGCTCTGGCTGGCGGAGTACGCCTGGTCGGCGCTCAACAGGCCCAGCGCCGAAAACGATCCCGGATGGGGCGGGACAACGACCCGGCGGACGTGGATCAGCGAAGCGATCGCCGGCAGCAGCAACGGTCCGGCCGCCCCGTAAGCCATGAGCGTGTAATCCCGCGGATCGATACCGTTTTTGATCGCAATGTTGAAGATCCCTTCGGCGACATTATTCAGACCGATGTCGTAAGCGTAACGAACCCGCTGTTCGAACGATAACGGCGTATCCAGATCCTCGAACGCGCGGCGCGCGAGGTCCGCATCAAGCCGCATCTTACCGCCCGCGAAACCGTCCGGATCGATCAAACCGGCGAGCACGCAGACATCGGTCATGGTCGGCCTGTGGCCGCCGCGCCCATAGCATGCGGGCCCCGGTGCGGACCCCGCGCTCTCGGGTCCGACGGTAACATCGCCGGTCGGCGAAATCGCAACGAGACTGCCGCCGCCGGCACCGATGCTCGAGATCTCATTCGACAGAGCATTCACGATGAGGTCGTGCTCTATTTCGAAAGTCGTATTGACGAACGGGCTGCCGTCGGTCACCAGACTGATGTCGCAGGAAGTACCGCCGATATCGGCGCACAGGACATTCGGTTCGCCGATCAGCGAGCCGAAATGCGCACACGCGACGGTCCCGGCGGCGGGACCGGCGAATACCACTCGAAACGGATGCGCCATCGCATCGGCTGCCGGCACGAGCATGGCCGCGCAGTCGGCAAAATTGAGCTGTCCTCGAAAACCGAGACGGCGGAGGCCGGCATCTAATCGTTCCGAATACGCTTCATAGATGATCTTCATGAACACATCGACCAGGGTCGTCGAGGCCCGCGCGTACTCTTTCGCCAGGGGCGAGATCTCGCTCGACACGGAGCACGGTACCGGTCCCAGTTCCGCGGCCACCAGTTCACGGAGGCGGCGTTCGTGCGCACCGTTGGTATAGGCATTCAATAGACAAATCGCGACGCCCTCGACGTTGCAGCGCTTGAGTACGCGGATCTCCTCTCGCGCCTGCGCCTCGTCGAGCGGAGTGAACACCGCGCCGCTCGCAGTAATGCGTTCGAGTACGCCCCGCCGCAGATAACGTTCGACCAGGGGTTTCTGCGCATCGCCGAAGGAACGCCGCCAAGCCGGGTCGGTGAGTGCGCTCGCGGGCCGCCAAGTGCGCCCGATGTCGGGGATGTCACGGTGACCGGCGGTCGTGAGGAAACCGATCTTAGGCAGCGCACGCGTGATGATCGCGTTGAGACCGTGCGTACTCGCATGATTAAAAACGCTCGCCTCGGCGACCGAGAGTTCCGCCGCACCGGCAAGCACGCCGCGGTCTACCTGATCGACGTCGGTCGAAACCTTCGCGGTCACGATGCTACCGCGATCCACCGCCACGACATCGGTAAAGGTCCCACCCACGTCCACCGCCATCATGTCGACAGCCGCCTACAGATCGTCGGTCAAAAGCTGGACGTGCCCAAGGCGACGCCACGGCTTGCGGCTAACCGAATATAGACACTCCTGACACTTTACGGCCACGAACCAACCGCCTTCGGAAAGGACCGGATAGCGCCGCAGTGCCTCGGCGCCGCAATCGGGACAGGCGCCGGATACCGGCTCGCGTTCCTGTACCGGCGCTTCTTCGGCGGGTCGCGCGAAGACGAAATTACTCATGCGGAAATCATGACTGCTTTGGCCTGAAGACAGTAATCACATCGGGGTCCGCTTCCAACCTGGGTCCGCCAATTAAGTCGATACAGTAGGGGATCGCCGGAAAAACGGCGTCCAGACATTCGCGGATGGCCTTGGGCCGGCCGGGCAAATTGACGATCAACGAACTACCGCGAATACCCGCCGTCTGGCGGGACAAGATGGCGGTAGGGACAAACTGCAACGAGACTGCCCGCATCTGCTCGCCGAAACCGGGCATCATTTTTTCGCACACGGCCGCCGTCGCTTCGGGCGTGACGTCGCGCACTGCCGGCCCCGTGCCCCCGGTGGTTACCACCAAAGCGCAGCCCTCTTCACAGAGCGATATCAGCCCCTCTTCAATAGCCGGCCGCTCGTCGGGAACCAGTTTGTAGGAAACCTCGAATGGCACCGTCAGATACGCCGTCATAGTGGCTTCGATGGCTTTCCCGGATTCGTCTTCATAAATGCCCTGAGCGGCGCGGTCCGATGCCGTTAATACTCCGATTTTTATTTCCATAACTTTGCGTCTAATTCTCAACGTCGCGGCGGTACTTCGCCGAAAAAAGGGGGATCGCCGGCCCAGTGTAACAAGTTCGGGCCACCGAATTGTCCAATGCAGGAAAAATCCGAGCGATCTAGCCGGGACGACGGTGCTGGAACAAAATGCACGTTCCAAAACATCGATCGGCTTCGGATTAGAGGCCGATGGCCCGAAATCATTAGCGTCATACCGGGCTTGACCCGGTATCCAGTAGAAAAAGCCCGCCGCAGGCGGACATTGTTTGACTGGACCCCGGGTCAAGTCCTGTCTCTTGATCGGATCTTTGTCATTTCAATGAG
>CAZFZX010000209.1:0-6875 GCA_964523765.1 uncultured Enterobacteriaceae bacterium | reverse complement strand
GGCGCGCGGGAAAATCTGCGCGAAGACGTACTGTCTGTACGTTGAGCGCAGATTTTCCCGCGCAACGCCGTAGATGCAGGCAGATCCGCGTCCACAGCCGTGGGTTCATGAATAATGCAGGCTAGGCATTGGCGGGAAGAATTGCGCGCGGCCTACGCCAGCCCGCTGGAACTGTTGGACGCTTTGAAGCTGACCCCGGACGACGTCGGTCTAGCGTCGAACCCGGGGCAATTCTGCTTTCGCGTGCCCCGGCCGTTTGTATCGCGGATGCGCCGATCGGACCCCCACGACCCATTGCTCCTGCAAGTCTTGCCGCGCCCCGAAGAACTCGTCAAAGCCCCCGGTTATGACACCGACCCCGTGGGTGACAGCGACAGCCACCTGGCGCCGGGGCTGTTACAGAAATACGGCGGCCGGGCGCTGTTGATCGCAACCGGCGGTTGCGCGATCCACTGCCGCTATTGTTTCAGACGCCACTTCCCCTATCAGGGAGCGACCGGAACCGCCAATCTTGAGCGCGCATTGGCGATGATCGCCGACGACGATTCGCTGAGCGAGATTATCCTCAGCGGCGGCGATCCGCTGCTGCTGGCCGATGACCGAATAGCAGCGATCGTTTCCCGGCTGTCCGCCGTACCGCATCTACGCCGACTTCGGATCCATACCAGACTGCCTGTGGTTATTCCTTCCCGGATGAACGCCGCCCTGACGGAGGTGCTCGTGCGGAGCCGCCTGCCAACGATCGTTGTCCTGCATATCAATCACCCGAACGAAATCGACGCCGAGCTCAACGCCGTATTGCGTCATTGTTCCAGCCAAGGCCTACGGTTCCTCAACCAGTCGGTATTGCTGCGCGCGATTAACGACGATACTCAAACCCTGGTCGAATTGTCCGAGTCCCTGTTCGAGGCGTCCGTGCTGCCCTATTACGTTCACCTGCTCGACCCCGTCGCCGGCGCTGCCCATTTCGATGTTGGCGAAAAAACAGCGCGGGAAATGGCCGCGCGACTACGCGCGCGCTTGCCGGGTTACCTGGTGCCCCGGTTCGTCCGCGAGACCGTCGGCGCAAGCGCTAAGCGCCCGATTGCGTGATCGCCCGCCGTTTCGCGGGCTCTCGCTTTGCTGACCCGACCATCCGGTTCCGGCGGCGGAAAGGGCCCTAGCCTGCATTATTCATGAGCCTACGGCTGCGGACGCGGATCTGCCTGCATCTACGGCGTTGCGCGAACAAATCTGCGCTCAACGTACAGACAGTACGTCTTCGCGCAGATTTCCCCGCGCGCCTTGTATCTACAGGCATTTCCACGCCCTCGCTCGCGCGTTCATGAATAATGCAGGCTAGGCGGCGAAGCACATGGACCGCGCCGCTTGACGGACTGGCGACCTTGGCATACGTTGCCGCCACCAACGATAGCTTACGGAGATGCCCAGTGCTCGAGTTATTGTTCGACTGGAAGGCTGCCTTCAGCATGGGCACCGACGTCGCGGTATATCTCATCATGGCGCTCGTGGGTACCACCTTTTTTGTATTGCGTCTGTTGCTGGCGTTATTCTTCGGCGCCGACTCGGACTTCGATACCGGCGATCATTTCGACGCGGCGACCGACTCTTCGTTCAGCTTTTTCTCGCTGCTCTCGATCCTCGCGTTCTTTATGGGTTCCGGCTGGATGGGGCTGACCTGCCGGATCGACTGGGGCATGGGAGGCCTCGGGTCGGCCGCTGCCGCGGCGGGCTTCGGGTTCGGCATGATGCTGCTCGCCTCGGGGCTGATGTTCACGGCCCGCAAGCTCAACCGCACCATCGAATACGACCTCAATACCGCCATCGGTAAGACCGCCCGCGTCTACATGAGCATCCCCAAGCACGGCGCCGGCCGCGGCCAGGTGGAGGTCGACGTCTCGGGACGCCGCAAGGTCCTCGAGGCCATCAGTACCGGTGAGAAGATCGGCGAATTTTCCAGTGTCCGCGTGATCGAGGTTCGGAACGACCAGATCCTGGTAGTGGAACCGGTCGACTAAACCTGCGCCATGCGCGGCCGATAGCATGATGGAGTTCGATCGGCGGCACAGGAGCGGGTCGCTGCGGTTAAAGCAAGAAGCGCTTGGCGCGCTAACTAGGTGTTCCGAAAGATGCTTCACTTTCATCGTTAATCGAACTGCCGTCACCCCGGATTTGATCCGGGGTCCAGTAAACAATGTCCCGCCGGCGGCGGGCTTTTTCTACTGGATACCGGGTCCGTCACCCCGGACTCGATCCGGGGCCGGTATGACGGTGATGATATACAGCAATCGGCCTTTAACCCGAAACTGATCGATGTTTTGAAACGCGTATTTAGTGTGCGGCGAAAGGGTCGCCGCCCCGCGTATCGTGTAAACAGGCCCTAGAAGGATAGCACTATGGACATATCACCCGGACCGCTGATGCTCGTCGTCTCGATCGTTCTGATCATCAGCTTTTTCTTCGTCATGCTGGTGCTCCAGTACAAACGGTGCCCGTCCAACCGCGTTCTCGTCGTCTACGGTAAAGTCGCGGGGGCGCGCGCGGCGCGCTGCATTCACGGCGGCGGCACATTCGTGGTCCCGTTGCTCCAGAGCTACGCGTACATGTCGCTCGAACCGATGACGATCGATATCGAGCTCCAGAGCGCGCTGTCGAAGAAAAACATCCGTGTCAACGTCCCTTCCACGTTCACGATCGGCATATCGACGGTGCCGGAGATCATGAACAACGCGGCCGAGCGTTTGCTCGGCTTGGACGAAGTGGCGATCTCCCACCAGGCGCGCGACATCATACTCGGCCAGATGCGGCTCGTGATCGCGACCTTGTCGATCGAGGAAATCAATCAAGACCGCGAGAAATTCCTTGATCTCGTCAACAAGAACGTCAACTTCGAGCTGAACAAGATCGGACTCGAAATGATCAACGTCAATATCCGGGACATCACGGACGAATCGGGCTACATCGAGGCGCTCGGGCGCAAGGCGGCATCGGAAGCGGTGAACAAAGCCAAGGTCGAAGTAGCCGATGCCGATCGCGCGGGCTCGATCGGCGCCTCCACGGCCGAGCGCGAGATGGACGTTCAGGTTGCTCAACAGAATGCGCAGTCGGCGACCGGCCAAAAGCAGGCGGAACGCGACCGACGGATCGAAGTCGCCAAGCTGGAAGCCGAAGGTGTCGCCGGCGAAGCGAACGCGGAGCGGAAAAAGACGGTCGCTGTCGCCGAACAAAGCGCGCTCGCCAACGAGGGCAAGAAGAAGGCCGAAGCGCACCAGCGCGTCGAGATCGCGGAACTCGAAGCAGCGGCGATCAAGGGCGAGAACGAATCCAAAGCAAAGATGGCAGACTACAACGCCGGCCTCGCCCAACGCCAGGCCGATGCGAAACGCCGCGGCGACGTCGCCATGGCCGAGGCGAAGCGTGACGTCCTGCTCGCGCAGAAAGAAGAAGAGATCGCGTTGCTGGAGAAGCAACAGGTCGCGCAACAAGTCGTCGAGCGCACCAAGATCGAAATCGACGCCGAAGCGGAGGCCGAGAGGCTGCGCCGCGTTGCCGCCGGCGAGGCCGACGCGGTCCTCAAGCGCTACAACGCCGAAGCTACGGGCCTGCGGAAGGTTCTGGAAGCGAAGGCGCTCGGTTACAAACAGCTGATGGCGGTGTGCGAGGACCGCAAAGATCTCGCGCCCGCACTGCTTATTATCGAACAATTGCCGCAATTGGTCGGTGAGCAGGTCAAGGCAATACAAAACCTCCAGATCGATAAGATCACGGTATGGGATTCGGGTGATGGCCGTGACGGTGGCGATACCACGACCGCCGGCTTTCTCAAGGGCATGATCGGCGCCCTGCCGCCGGTCCACGAACTGGCGCGGCAAGCCGGAATCGATCTCCCCGACATTCTTGGTAAAGTTGCCAAAATCGAGGAATCGGAATCGACCGATGTCGGTTCACCATCCGATACCGAGCCGCCCCGGACAACGCCGACCAAAATGGGTGAAGGGGGATCCTGAAGCCCGGCAGACTCAACACGCTCTAAACCCGTCTGTTGGCCTTTTTTTGTGCCGGGTGGGCCAAAAACCAGCCGGACCCGGGACCCGAGTCATTGCCGAAACGATGGCGACGACCAAGCTAAGCCCTGGCGAAGCCGAACCAGCCGGCACCCTCGGCGCCTCATGAAATATCCCGGCTAAAGTTCACAGTCGATCGTGCCGATACAGATGGCGAACGGAGACTCTCCCCTCCCTATGATCCGTTCACTGGCGGGTCGGTTAATATGACCGACCCGCCTATTTTGAAGGCCTGGGAAATCAGCGTTCCTCCAGTCGGTGCGCGTCGCTGGCTACGGTTGCGATTCCCCGCCAAGTAGTACACCGGGATTCATGATCCCGTTGGGATCGAGCACATTCTTTGTCGCTCGCAACGCCTCACCGAACAAACCCGGACGCTGCTGCGCCCACCCCGCGGCATGCATACGACCGACCGCATGGTGATGGGTAACCGTGCCTCCTGCTTCAACGACCGCCGCCGTCGCTTCGTCCTTGATCGCGCGCCAGACTTCTGCTTCGCCGCCGACCGTAACCGGGCCGCTAAATGAATAGTAGGGCGCCGGCCCATCCGGATAAATATGGGTAAAACGGCAAGACAACATCGTGCCGTCACCCATTGTTTCTTTCATCACGGAGCCGACCCGTTCGCGCACCGCGGCGTCGAACGCCGGCCACCGATCCCAGGTAATGGCGGTTTCGAAAGTATCCCATAGCAGGCCGAGGCCAACCATGGCGCCCCCGTTGACGCCAACGAAAGCGTTTCGCCAGGCGCCGACGGCGCCGTCCCGACCCGTCGGTGTCCCCGTGCCGTCGTCGATCAGGATCGCATCGTCGTCAACGGCACCACCGAATTCCCGGGCCACCGCCACGACATCGCGCATGTTGTCACGTTGTGATAGTTCGGCCGATTCGAAGCCGACGATCAATATCGACTGCCGTCCATCCAGGCCCGCGTTGTTCGCTGCTTCGACCGGATCCAGGATCCGCAGGTTGGCCGGCCACAACTTCAACTGCACGATGTGGCGAGCCGCCGTCGTCCCGGCTTCCCAGCTCGGGAATACGATCCCGGCGGTAGCGCGATAGACAGGCCGCTTCTGTAGGCGCAACCACGCGGAGCTGATCACACCCAGTATGCCTTCCGATCCGATCACCAACCGATCCGGACTCGGTCCGGCGCCGCTACCCGGCAGCCGCCGCGATTCCATCCAACCGCCCGGCGTCAGCATACGGGTGGCTTCGACGAAGTCGTCGATATGAGTATGATTGGTCGCGTAATGACCACCGGCGCGGGTTGCGATCCAACCGCCGACCGTGGACCACCGAAAGGACTGCGGGAAATGCCGCAAGGTCAAGCCAAAGGGTTTCAAATGCGCTTCCAAATCCGGACCGAGGATCCCCGCCTCGACGCGGACGGCGCGAGATATCTCGTCTAACTCGATGACGGAGCTCAAGTGATCGAGGTCGATGGTCACGGCCGCTTCGCTCCCATGAGGCGCGTTGACACCCCACACCACCGAGGTGCCGCCACCGTACGGAACGGCACTAAAACCCTTCTGATCGCACCATTGCAGTGTCGCTTCCAGTTCGTCTTCGTTGCGCGGATGCGCTACCGCGTCCGGCGGATTGACGAACGTCCCGCGCAAGCCCGCGAGCAGTTCGAGCGCATGCCCACCATAGGTGTGG
Organism: uncultured Enterobacteriaceae bacterium; assembly: GCA_964523765.1. GTDB lineage: Bacteria > Pseudomonadota > Gammaproteobacteria > UBA11873. The sequence continues at coordinate 1,149 of CAZFZX010000209.1, read as the reverse complement.
GTGGCCCGCTCGACGTGATCGCCCGTCACCCAAGACATACGGGCGGGGATCTCGATGCGCGACGGCCTAAGTTCCGCCTCCTCGACGGGCACCACCGGCGGCGGTGTTACCTCGCGTCCAAATCGAGCAGAGACTATCCTGGCCTGTTCTTCGCGTACCGCGCCGCTCGGTTCGTCGGATTCGTAGCCCCAGGTCCAATAGCTGCGGCGCTCCTGCCTTGCGGCCATGTCGTTTCTCCTAAGAATCGTGCGTTATCGTAGCCGGGCATCGCCAAGGCAATTCGGGGTGCTGTGAACGCCCGCGTGGTAGCCGACATTGTCGCATATGTGATCCAACTGTCGGACGCAGGATCCCGGGACCGCGCGTTTGCGCAAGTGCCAACGATCTGGCACGCGGTCGAGACGTTAACCGGGAGCCGGCGCTATCACCGCTTTTTCGAATAATTCGGCGTTCTGTCTGAAAAGTCGCCGTATATACTCATCAGCCTTTTCCTCGCCTAGTTTTTCAACGAGCATCGGCCGCGTTTGGAAGGGCCGCAGACAAAGACCGGTAAATGCTTCCTGCAGCAGCAGAGGATCGAGCTGATCGGCAATCATTCCTTGATTACGCATTTTTGTAAAAATCTTCGTCACATAGTCTTCCAACAAGGACACGATGTCCTGCAACAAAAAGTCCCGACTGGGACCATCTTCGATCAACAGGGTCTTGAGCGTCAATAACGCCAGGTCCGGATGCAGGCTGTGGATACCGTATAACGCGTCGAACAATTCCCTGACCGCGGAGGGCGGCGGATCCTGTTGCAATTGCCACAGCCGATGCATGGTCTGTTCAAAAACGCTTACAAGCATCGCCTTATACAGGCCTTCCTTGTTATGAAAGTAGTAACCGATCAACCCAATATCAACCCCGGCCTCAGCCGCGATTTCCCGAGTCGTGACGCGCCGATACTGTTTTACGAGAAAATATTTCTGAGCTGCGGCGAGTAGCGCGTCGTGCCTGCTACTATCGCCATGAGCGGGTCTACCTGGCCCGCGATCCTTGCTTTTCGTCGATATCGGGTTACGTTTCATCGGTGGTTTTTTCTCGGCACTACTCCCTAGCCTGAATATTGCACGAATAAGAAAGGCAAAGCCCCTTTAATCCGGTAAA
>CAZFZX010000208.1:6218-6931 GCA_964523765.1 uncultured Enterobacteriaceae bacterium | reverse complement strand
TTTCGTTGAATTTGTGAAAAAACGGGTTGCTGAGGGCTTATCAGTTCATGATGCAGCCGCAAAAGCCAGTTACGATCGTTTTCGTGCCGTATTACTCACTTCGACGACAACCATAGCTGGTATGACGCCTTTGTTGTTTGAAACCAGTTTGCAAGCACAGATATTGATTCCCTTGGTAACAAGCATAGTATTTGGTATTGCCGCATCCACCGTATTGGTGCTGTTTGTAGTCCCATGCCTGTATTCGATTTTGGAGGATCTAGGGGTCGCTAAAGCGGGAGAACAAATGCACGCAATCTGATGTAAAGAATCGTGACAGACGGACTGCATCGAGCCCCTTTGAATCATGGGTGGCGTCTTGATATTAGCAGTCGCTAAAGGGCTGGAATGGGCACAAACCGAGAGTAGCTAACCTTCCCGTGACCGTCCGTTTTGGAGCGTAGGAGACGTTCGGCGTTCGTCAGTCGGTAAAAGGTATCGAGCGACTCGGCTAACTCAAAGTAAGCAGCTTTCCCGAAAATATTTCTTGACAATAATCCACCTCCAGTTCCGCTGGTGGAATGTTGCCAATCGGTTCCAGGAAGCGACGATTATGGCTAGGGACCGTTTGATATCCAGGTTCAACCCGGGGACATCGAGAGACTAATGGCAAAACGAGTCCTAACTTTTTACGATTGAATTGGACGCAGTGCCCTATTTTTCAACGTCGGATG
>CAZFZX010000208.1:3490-6208 GCA_964523765.1 uncultured Enterobacteriaceae bacterium | reverse complement strand
ACAGGGCACGACCTCGAACCACGCACCATCGGGATATCGAGCGACACGTCCCACCGAGGATTCCGCTCCTCTGGCACAACGTTCGTGAACGCCACGGATCCTGGCACGTCGTCGCCCTCGATCATCGGCACATCCCTGTCGTCGCCGCCATCACCTGCGGCGCCAGGTACACGCAAGCGATCAGATTCGGGATCACCATCAGCCCGAAAGCGCAATCGATGATGTTGATCGTCGTCGTCGGATGCCAGACGGCGCCGCAGGGTAGTAGTAGCAGGTATACGTAGATGAAATGCCCGCCCCGGCGTTTGCCGAATACGTAGCGGGCGCATTTCTGCGAGTAGTACGCGTAGCTGACCATCGTCGACAGCGCGAACAAAGCGAACACGAGCGCGAGCACGCCGGCGCCGATCCCCGGCATACTCGATTCGAACGCGTGCGCTGTCATCACGACGCCGGCGGGGTGGGGCGCGACACCGCTTGTGAGAATCACAAGCGCGGTGAGTGTGCAAACGATGTGCGTGTCGATAAACGGGCCGAGCATCGCCACGAGACCTTCGCGCACCGGCTCCGAAGTACGCGCTGCACCATGCGCCAGCGCGGCCGTGCCGACACCCGCCTCGTTGGAAAACACCGCGCGCTTGACCCCGGTGACGAGGATCTCTTTGAACGCGATGCCGGCGCCGCCGCCGATGACAGCGCTCGGGTCGAATGCGCCAAACAGGATCGCCTTGAGCACCATGGGTACCCGATCGACGTTGTCGATGACGACGACGAGGCTGCCGGCAATATAGATCAGGCACATCGCTGGTACGAGGAGGCGCGCGACGCGCCCAATCCGGCTGATGCCGCCGACCACGATCGAACCCACCGTCGCCATCGCCGCGACACCCGTGATCCACGTCGCGACCGACCACTGATCCTTAAGCAGGTTCGCGAGTTGGTTGGATTGAAAGATCCCGAGGCAGCCGATGGTGCCGCATAGCGCGAACATCACCGCGAGCGGTCGAAAGTTTTGACCCATCCCGAGTTCGATGTAGTACATTGGCCCGCCCTGCCAGACACCGTCCTCGTCCCGCTTGCGATAAAGGCACGACAGCGTACAGCTGAAGTACTTCGTCGCCATACCCAACGCGCCCGCGACCCACATCCAAAATACCGCTCCCGATCCGCCCATCGTGATCGCCACCGCGACGCCGGCAATGTTGCCCATACCGATCGTCGCGGACAACGCCGTCGACAGTGCTTGGAAATGCGTGATCTCTCCTGGGTCCGACGCGCGGTCGTAACGCCCGGTGAGGATCGCGAACGCGTGACGCGCATGGCGCAGCGGAAGCGCGCCGCTCATCAACGTGAAAAAGGTGCCCGCTGCGCCGAGCATGAGCACCAGCGGCAGACCCCAGACGAGTCCGACCGCTGCCGCCCAGAATTGGTCAAAACTCATCGTGGCTTGGTTCCGAATTCCGGAATTCCGGGGACACAATACCAAACTCCATCGAACGGCGTCGTTCAACGGCGCAATGCGTCCGGATGACATCGCCGGGACGGGGTGTACTGTTTCGTCGCCGAGAAATATTGTACTCGAACGTCCCCGACTGACTACCGGGCTGCTATTCGCGTCAGACTACTCTTGGTCGATGCGTCGAGTATGATCGAAGCGCGCGATCCGAACGAGTCGGATCAGTAATATCAAGAACGCGGCAGACCAGCACCCAGCGGCTAGGTAGATCAATATCTCGGCTGTCGGCGAAGCGAACGCGCCCAACAATCGGCTGAGCGCAGCGACGCTCAGTAGTACGGCGGCGGATCCGATATCCTGAAAATCGTCGATCGGGATCCGCGCGCGCAACATCGCAGTGCGCGCCATCATCACTAACGTTGTAGTACCGATAGCGCCGATCGTAATGGCGTGCAACGTACCCGTTACGGGGACGCCGATCCCCAATTGTGCGAAACCTTTGAGGACCAAGCCGGGGATCAGCCACACATAGCCAAGCGTCAGAGTCTACAAGCGCGCGTGGCCAAACACGTGTTGCAACTGCCAGGGGAGTATTCGATGCAGGGTCAGCGCAGCCACGGCAATGCCGCACGCCCCTGCCACCGGTTCCAATGCCATAGCGTCACACACCATCATGGCGCCGCACAGAGCCGCGAGCGGTAGCTCGTAGCCGCGCCCGACAGGGTCGTGGCGTTCCAGACCGTGACGTTCGAGATACCCACCGATCGTGGCCTGCAAGGTGCGCCCACCGACGATTAGGATCAAAAGCACATATAAGTCCACGGTCGCCAACAACACTCGTTGTTGCCATTGCGGTGCAAACCATGCGGTCGCCCACCACGCGCAATCGGCGGCGAGCAGCGCCAAGACAATCACCGGGACGATACGGTTCTGTGGACGTTTGGCGCCGGCGAACAGCGGCGGCACAGTCGCCCCGACAACGGCGACCGGAAAGGAAAGGCCGGCGATCGGCGCCAGCGGACCGAACGCGTTGGCGAAACGCGCGACGCACCAAGTGACGAGCAGTGTCCAGATAAACGTAGGCGATACTTTTGTGGAGAGAAACCCTGCAACTACCGCTAGAACGAAGCCAAACAGTAGTTCGTGACCGTGCCCGCCCGGTGCGGTGAGGGTTGCGAACGTAGCGGGCAGCGCGATCCCCAAAGGCACCCAGATGATGGCGAACATTGCTGCCAGCGGGAACAACGATCGGCTCGCAGCCG